>NZ_PSVE01000015.1:0-91786 GCF_002931775.1 Rathayibacter sp. AY1F4 | reverse complement strand
GTGGGGAAACACGGGCGTCACACGGGTGGGGTTCACTGGGGGGAGACGCCCGACGGGCGCGGGACGGAGGCGCGGCATGGACCTGAACACGATCCAGCGCGTCCGGGTGGTGCGCGAGCGCTCCGAGTTGGCGGGCCGCGGGCCGCGCTCAGCGGTCATCGGAGGCGGCTCCTGGGTGTTCTCCCTCCCCCACGACCACCTCGACGAGCTCCTCGACCTGCAGGGATTCGCGTGGGAGCCGATCGTGCGCACGGACGCCGGGCTCTCGATCGCGGCGACCTGCACGCTCAGCGAGCTCGCCGCGATGCCCGACGCGGGCGACACCGCCCATCCGCTCTTCTTCCAGTGCTGCACGGCGCTGCTGGGCTCCTTCAAGATCTGGAACGTCGCCACTGTCGGCGGCAACATCGCCAACGCCCTGCCCGCCGGACCGATGATCAGCCTCGCCGCCGCGCTCGACGCCACCGCCCTCGTCTGGCGGGCCGACGGCTCGGACGTCGCCGTGCCGGTCGCCGAGCTCGTGACCGGTGACATGACCACCTCCCTGGCCCGGGACGACGTCATCCGCTCGATCGAGTTCCCGCTCTCCTCCCTCCGGGCGCGCACCGCGTTCCGCAAGACGGCGCTCTCCCCTCTCGGACGCTCCGGCGCCGTCGTCATCGGCCGCCTCGACACCGACGGCGCGTTCGTGCTCACGATCACCGCGGCGACCGTCCGGCCGGAGCTGCTCCGCTTCGCCGCCGCTCCCTCCTCGGCCGAGCTCGCCGCGGCCGTCGACGGCGTCGCGACCTGGTTCACCGACCCGCACGGAGCCGCCGACTGGCGCCACGCCGTCGTCCGCGTGCTCGCCGAGGAGATCCGCACCGAGCTGACCGGAGGCGCCCGATGAGGTTCACCGTCAACGGGGAGCCGGTCGACGCCTCCCCCCGCCCCGGCCAGGTGCTGCGCACCCTCCTCCGCGACCACGAGCACTTCGAGGTGAAGAAGGGGTGCGACGCCGGTGACTGCGGCGCCTGCTCCGTCCTCGTCGACGGGACGCCGTTCCACTCCTGCCTCTACCCCGCCCACCGCGTCGAGGGGCGCGAGGTGACGACAGCGGCCGGCCTCGGCACGCCCGAGGAGCCGAGCGCCGTGCAGGAGGCGTTCGTCGAGGCCGGCGCGTTCCAGTGCGGCTTCTGCACGGCCGGCATGGTGGTCACGGCCACGGCGCTCGACGGAGTCCGCGCCGAGGACGTGCCGCGGCTGATGAAGGGCAACCTCTGCCGGTGCACGGGCTACCGCCCCATCCGCGAGGCCGTGACGGGCGCCTGCGCGTCCGTGCACAGCTCGCACGCGGCCGAGCCGTCCGGCGCGGATCGCACGGAGGCCCCGGCCCGCGGACGGCACGCGGCCCCGCCGTCGGGTCTCACCCCCGTCCGCCGCACCGGTCGCCCGTCGGCCGAGGAGTCCCGGGTCGGCCGCTCGCTCGGCGCGCCCGCCGGCCGGCGGATCGTCCAGGGCCGCGAGCCGTTCACCCTCGACGTCGCCGTGCCCGGCCTGCTGCACCTGAAGGTCGTCCAGAGCCCGCACGCCCACGCGCGCATCCGCTCGATCGACACGGCCGCCGCCTGCGCGATGCGGGGCGTCGTCGCGGTCCTCACCGCCGAGGACGTCCCGGACGTCCTCTACTCGACCGCCCGCCACGAGTCCCGGCTCGACGACCCGGACGACACCCGCATGCTCGACACCGTCGTCCGGTTCCGCGGGCAGCGCGTGGCCGTGGTGGTCGCGGAGTCGGTGGCCGAGGCGGAGGCGGCCTGCCGCGCCGTCGAGGTCGACTACGAGGTGCTGCCCGCCGTCTTCGACCCGGAGGAGGCGCGCTCGGTCGGCGCGCCGCTCCTGCACGCCGACAAGGATCCGATCGCCTCGCGCATCGCCCGGCCGGAGGCGAACGTCGTCGCGGAGCTCCACGGAGAGTACGGCGACGTGGCCGCCGGACTCGCCGAGGCCGACGTGGTCGTCGAGGGCCGATACTCGACCTCCCGGGTCGCGCACACGGCTCTCGAGACCCACGGCACCATCGGCTGGCTCGAGGGCGGAGAGCTGGTGCTGCGGACCTCGACGCAGGTGCCCTTCCTCGTGCGCGACGAGATCGCGCGCCTGTTCGACCGCGATCCGTCCACCGTCCGCGTCTTCACGGCACGGGTGGGCGGCGGCTTCGGCGGCAAGCAGGAGATCCTGACGGAGGACGTCGTCGCCCTCGCCGTGCTCGCCACCGGCCGGCCGGTGCAGTTCGAGTTCACCCGGAGCGACGAGTTCACGATGGCCCCCTGCCGACACCCGATGCGGGTCGGCGTCACGCTCGGCGCCCGGCGCGACGGACGGCTGACCGCCCTCGCCGTGGACGTGCTCTCGGACACCGGCGCCTACGGCAATCACGGACCCGGCGTGATGTTCCACGGCACCTCGGAGTCGGTCGCCGTCTACAGCGCGCCCAGCAAGCGCGTCGACGCGCAGGCCGTCTACACGAACAACCTCCCCTCGGGGGCGTTCCGCGGCTACGGCCTCGGGCAGGTGATCTTCGGCATCGAGTCGGCGATGGACGATCTCGCCCGCGAGCTCGGGATCGACCCGTTCGAGCTGCGGCGGATCAACGCGGTGCGCCCGGGCGAGCCGCTGGTGGTCACGCACGTCGAGGGCGACGACATCGGCTTCGCCTCCTACGGGCTCGACCAGTGCCTCGACCTCACCGAGGCGGCGCTGGCCGGCGGCGGCGGCTCCCCCGCCCCCGTCGGACCGGGGTGGCGGACCGGGCAGGGCGCGGCACTGGCGATGATCGCCACCATCCCACCGCGGGGCCACTTCTCGGAGGCGACCGTCACCGTCGACGCCGCGGGCGTGCTGACCATCGGCGTCGGCACGGCCGAGTTCGGCAACGGAACCACCACCGTGCACACGCAGCTGGTCGCGAGCGCCTTCCGAGCCTCGGCCGACCGGGTGCGGATCCGCCAGTCCGACACGGACGCGGCCCGCTACGACACCGGAGCGTTCGGCAGCGCCGGCACGGTGGTCGCGGGCAAGGCCGTCCACTCGGCCGCGACGCGCCTCCTCGCCGAGCTGCAGGCGCTCGCCAAGCGGCTGACCGGGCACGACGAGACATTCGAGCCCGACGACGAGGGCCTGCTCGCTCCGGACGGCACCCGGGTCGCGTTCGCCGATCTGGTCCGCGCGGCCGGCGGACCGGTCACCGCGACCGGGAGCGAGGACGGCGCTCAGCGCTCGCTCGCGTTCAACGTCCAGGGCTTCCGCGTCGCGGTGCACGAGCCGACGGGCGAGGTGCGGATCCTGCAGTCGGTGCAGGCGGCCGACGCCGGCTTCGTGATCAACCCGGCGCAGTGCCGCGGGCAGGTCGAGGGCGGAGTGGCGCAGGCGATCGGCTCGGCGCTGTACGAGGAGGTGATCCTCGACGGCGAGGGCACCGTGACCACGGCGATCCTCCGGAACTACCACATCCCGCAGATGGCGGACGTGCCCGAGACCGAGGTGCTCTTCGCGGACACCGCCGACGAGCTCGGGCCGTTCGGCGCGAAGTCGATGAGCGAGGCGCCCTACAACCCGGTCGCCCCCGCACTCGCCAACGCCGTCCGCGACGCGATCGGCGTGCGGCCGACCGAGCTGCCGCTCTCCCGCGACCGGATCTGGCGGCTCCTGCACCCGGACGCCGCCCCGGTCGCGACCGTCGAGGCGGAGGCGCCGCCCGGCTGAACGACGACGGGCTGAGCGCCGCCCGACTGAACGACGACGGGCTGAGCGCCGATCGACCGCCGCAGCTCAGACGCGCGACGCGAGCTCCGTGCTCGCCCGGGCGACCTCGCGGGCGATCGCGTCCTCGTCCGCGTTCACCAGCCGTCCCTCCCGCACCGTCGGGCGACCCTGCACCAGGAGCAGGCTCAGCGGGGGCTGCGCTCCGAGTGCGAGGGCCGCGACCGGGTCCGCGATGCCCGCGTGCTCGATCCCGTCGATCCGCCAGAGCGCGAGGTCGGCGAGCTTGCCGACCTCGATCGAGCCGATCTCGTCCTGCCGGCCGAGCACCCGGGCCCCGCCGATGGTGGCGACCGAGAGGGCCTGCCGGGCGCTCATCCGGTCGGCACCGGCGCGCAGGCGGTTCATCAGGACCGCGGCGCGGATCTCGGAGCCGAGCTGCCCGGACTCGTTCGACGCCGCGCCGTCCACGCCGAGGCCGACCGGTGCTCCCGCCGCCAGCAGCTGCGGGATCGGCGCGATGCCCGCCGCGAGCCGGCCGTTCGAGGACGGGCAGTGCGCGACTCCGGTGCCCGTGGCCGCGAACTTCGCGATCGCGTCGGCGTCGAGGTGGACGCAGTGCGCCATCCAGACGTCGTCGCCGAGCCAGCCGAGCGACTCCAGGTGGTCGGTGGGCGAGAGGCCGAACGCCTCCCGCGTGTAGGCGTCCTCCTCCACGGTCTCGGAGCCGTGGGTGTGCAGCCTGACCCCGAGCTGACGGGCGAGGACGGCCGACTCTCGCAGCAGGTCGGTGGTCACCGAGAAGGGCGAGCACGGGGCGATCGCGACCCGCACCATCGCGTCGGCGGAGGCGTCGTGGTACCGCTCGACCGCCTCTCCACTGGCCTGCAGCGCTGCCGCCGTGGTCTCGACGGCGAAGTCCGGCGGGAGGCCGCCCCGGGACTCGCCGAGGTCCATCGACCCGCGGGTCGCGTGCAGCCGGAGGCCGAGGGTGCCGGCCGCGTCCACGATGCCGCCGACGATGTCGCCCGAGCCCCGCGGGAAGACGTAGTGGTGGTCGGCGACGGTGCTGCAGCCGGACCGGGCGAGGACGCCCATCGCGCCGAGGGCGGCGGAGCGGGTCAGGTCGGCGTCGATGCGTGACCAGGCGGGGTAGAGAGCGACCAGCCAGTCGAAGAGGATCGAGTCCTGCGCCCAGCCGCGGGTGAGCCACTGGTAGAGGTGGTGGTGCGTGTTGACGAGCCCGGGAGTGAGCAGGTGGCCGCGGCCGTCGACCCGCGTGAGCGTGATCGCCTCCTGCGCCGGCAGGCCCGTCGGCGACCGTCCGTCGAGGGCCCATGCCGGAGGGTCGCCGGCCCCGACGGCGACGATGCGCGAGTCGTCGACGACGACGTGGCCGACGGGGTGCTCGGTCCCGTGCGCGTCGACGGTGGCGACGTGGGCTCCGGTGAGGACGTGGCGCTGCATGCCCCGAGCATGGCAGCGCGGTGTTTCGCGGCCGTTTCCCGCCGCAGTGCGATCACGCCGGTGCGATCACGCCGGCGCACAGCCAGCGGAGGACGTGCGGCTCAGCGCGCCGCGTGGATCGGGCCCGAGCGCCCAGCGAGCGGCTCCCCCGACGTCCCCGTGCGCGCGGCGAGCACCTCCGCGAGGATCGACACTGCCGTCTCCTCCGGCGTCGACGCGCCGATGTCCAGGCCGATCGGCGAGTGCAGGCGGGCGAGCGCCTCCTCCGTCACTCCCGCCTCGCGCAGCAGCCGCAGCCGCCGCTCGTGGGTGCGCCGCGATCCCATCGCGCCGACATAGGCGACCGGGAGCGCGAGCGCGGTCTCGAGCAGCGGGATGTCGAACTTCTCGTCGTGAGTGAGCACCGCGATCACGGTGCGGGAGTCGACCTCGGCGCGGGCGAGGTGGTCGGACGGCCACTCGACGACGACCTCGTCCGCGCCCGGGAAGCGCTCGGCGGTCGCGAACACCGGACGCGCGTCGCAGACGGTCACGCGGTAGCCGAGCAGGGCGCCGGCGGAGCAGAGCGCGGCGGAGAAGTCGACGGCGCCGTAGATCAGCAGGCGCGGCCGCTCGGCGTGCACGACGTAGGCGACCTCGAGCTCGGCCCCCCGGCAGGCGGTCTCGACCGTGGCCGAGCGGCCGGAGGCCAGGCGCGCCTCGCGCTCGGCGAAGATGCGGCGGGCTGTGTCCTCGTCCAGGTGCGGGCCGACGACGTCCTGGAGGCGCGTCGCTCCGGTGAGGACGAGGCCGACCAGCTCCTCCGGGCCGCCGACGACGATCGCCAGCGCGGCCGAGCGGCCGGCGCGGGCGGCGCGCAGCTCGGCGAGGACCGCGGTGCAGCCGGAGTCGACGACCTGGCCGAACACGCGCAGCTGCCCCCCGCAGGACAGGCCGGCGGCGAAGGCCGCCTCGTCGTCGAAGCCGAAGTGCTCGGACGCGCTGCCCGAGGTGCCGAGCACCTCCTGGGCCAGCGCGTACGCCTGCGCCTCGACGCAGCCGCCGGAGATCGAGCCGATCGCGCGCCCCTCCGCGTCCACCGCCATCGAGGAGCCGAGAGCGCGGGGAGCCGAGCCGAAGACGTGCGTGACGGTGACGACGGCGACGCTCCCACCCGCCTCGACGCGCTCGAGCAGGGCGGCGGCGATGTCGAGCACGACGGCCTCCTCTTCTCGGACGGGAGGCGACGGCGCCGGGGCTGCGGGGAGGCCGGGCGGAGCCGCCGACGGGCGCTCACACGCAGGAAACATGCCGAGTATAGGGTCGATCCATGCCTGACGACGCTCCCTTCCTCGACCTCGTGATCCGCGCCTCCGACGTGCTGACCGAGAACGGCCGGCGTCCGGCCAGCATCGCGATCGCCGAGGGCCTGATCGTCGCGGTCGGCGAGCGGGACGCCCCCTGGCGGACCACGGAGGAGATCGTCCTCCCCGAGGGCCAGGTCCTGATCCCGGGGATCGTCGACACCCACGTGCACGTCAACGAGCCGGGCCGCACGGAGTGGGAGGGCTTCGCCTCCGCCACCCGCGCGGCCGCCGCCGGGGGCGTCACCACGATCATCGACATGCCGCTGAACTCGATCCCGCCGACCACGACGGTGGCGGGGCTCGAGGCCAAGCGCGCGGCCGCCGGGCCGCAGGCACAGGTGGACGTCGGCTTCTGGGGCGGGGCGATCCCCTCGAACCTCGGCACGCTGCGCGAGCTCCACGACGCGGGCGTCTTCGGCTTCAAGTGCTTCCTCTCGCCGAGCGGCGTGGACGAGTTCCCGCACCTGAGCCGGGAGCAGCTCGTCGAGGCGATGCGCGAGATCGCCGCCTTCGACGGACTGCTGATCGTGCACGCCGAGGACCCGGCCGAGCTGGAGGCGAGCGCGCTGGAGCCCGGCGCCTCCTACGGCGCGTTCGTCGACTCCCGCCCGCCCGCCTCCGAGCGCAGCGCGATCCTGCACGTGATCGAGGCCGTCCGCGAGACCGGCTGCCGCGCGCACATCCTGCACCTCTCCTCCGCCGACGCGCTGCCGCTCCTGCGCGAGGCGAAGGCCGAGGGGCTGCCGATCACCGCCGAGACCTGCCCGCACTACCTCACCTTCGACGCCGGCTCGATCCCCGACGGCGGCACGCAGTTCAAGTGCTGCCCGCCGATCCGCGACGAGCGCAATCGCGAGCTACTCTGGAAGGGGCTGCTCGACGGGACGATCGACATCATCGCCTCGGACCACTCCCCCGCCACCGCCGAGCTGAAGCTCCCCGCGGGCGGCGACTTCGGCGTCGCCTGGGGCGGGATCTCGGGACTCGAGCTGAGCTTCCGCGCGGTCTGGACCGGGGCCCGCGAGCGGGGCATCCCGCTCGAGCAGGTCGTCGCCTGGATGTCCACGGCGACCGCCGCGTTCGCCGGGCTCGGCCAGAAGGGCCTGCTGCACGCGGGGTCCGATGCCGACCTGGTCGCGTTCGACCCGGAGGCGCAGTGGCGCGTGGACGTCGACGCCCTCTCGCACCGGAACCCCGTCTCGGCCTACGAGGGCCGCGTCCTCCGCGGCGCCGTCGCCGCCACCTGGGTCGGCGGCCGCCGTGTCACCACCGAGACGGTCCCGCCCGCCGGGCGCCTCCTCACCCGCCCCTGACCTCGATCCGCCGATGCCCCGCCTCCCTGACGACAGCTCGGGGAGCTCCCCCGCTCACGCCGAGCGCCGCCGTGTCATCGGCAGGTTTCGAGCGTGTGAACGGAGGCGGGTCGGAGCCGCGGAGCGGGCGGATCGCACAAGACTCGGAGTCCCGGGGGCGGCTCATCGGGATGCTCCGCCGGTGCGCGGAGCCCCCGGCAGGCGCAAGGCTGGCAGACGGGCTCGCAGGAGCCGCGAGCAGGACGGGCACCACCGCGTGACCGGGCCCGGCCGCACGGAACGGACAGGAGCGGACATGTCGATCATCCTCGGGGACCACCAGTACGGGAAGGCCGAGAACCGCGTCGTGCGGATCTACCGCGAGACCCCGCGGCACGAGATCCACGACGTCAACGTCTCCACGGCCCTCCGCGGCGACTTCGAGGCCGCGCACCGAGAGGGAGACCAGTCGGCCGTCCTGCCCACGGACACGCAGAAGCAGACGGCGTACGCCTTCGCCAAGGAGAAGGGCCTGCGCTCGATCGAGCCCTACGGCCTCGAGCTGGCCCGCCACTTCGTCGACGGCTACGAGCCCGTCCACGGCGCCCGCATCGAGATCGAGGAGTTCGCCTGGGAGCGCGTGCTGGTGGACGGGCGCGAGCACGACCACACCTGGGTCCGGAAGGGCCAGGAGACGCGGATCGCGTCGGTCACGGTCGAGGGCTCGGGCGACGAGCGGCGGATCTGGATCACCGGCGGCTTCAAGGACCTCACCGTCCTCAAGTCCACGGGGAGCGAGTTCCACGGCTTCCTCACCGACCCGTACACGGTCCTCCAGCCGACGAACGACCGGGTGATGGCGACCTCGCTGGTCGCGAAGTGGCGCTTCGCCCTGAGCGAGGACGAGATCGCGGCGATGGACTGGGAGGCGGTCTACGCGGGCGTCAAGGCGCTCCTGACGAGCCGCTTCGCGACCGTGCACTCCCTCGCCCTCCAGCAGACGCTCTTCGAGATGGGGAAGGCGGTCCTGGAGGAGTACCCGCAGATCGTCGAGATCCGTCTCTCCGCGCCGAACAAGCACCACTTCGTCTACGACCTCTCGCCCTTCGGCGTCGAGAACGACAACGAGGTCTTCCACGCCGCCGACCGCCCCTACGGGCTGATCCAGGCGAGCGTCACCCGCGACGACGCGCCGCCCGCGGGATCCGCCTGGACCGCCTACACGGGCCTGGTGTGACCGGCGCCGGGGGCGTCCACCGGGGGCACGTGCTGCACGTCGCCGGGGGTGCGACGCTCGCGACCGCGCGGGAGTCGCTGGTGTCGATCCCGGACGGCGCTCTCGCCGTGGACGAGGACGGCACGATCGCCTGGGTCGGTCCGTACCGCGAGCTGCCGGACCGCTTCGCGCTCCTGCCGGTCTCCGGCGACGCCGCGTCGATCCTGCTGCCCGGCTTCGTCGACGCGCACGTGCACTTCCCCCAGACGTTCTCGACCGACGGCTTCGGCGGCGGCCAGCTGCTCGAGTGGCTCGACCGGACGGTGTTCCCGGCGGAGGCGCGGCTCGCCGACCCGGAGTTCGCCGACGTCGTCGCGCGCGCCTTCACCCGGCGGCGGGTGGCCGCGGGCACGACCGCCGCGATGGTCTTCGGCTCCGCGTTCCCGGCCGCGCAGGACGCCCTCTTCGAGCGCACCCGCGAGGCGGGGCTGCGGATCGTGTCGGGGCGCGGCATCCAGACCACGGGCCCGGCCTCGGCGGCGCCCTTGATCACCTCCGAGGAGGAGGCGCTGACGCTCGCGTCGGAGGAGATCGACCGCTGGCACGGGAGGAACCCGCTCCTGCAGGTCGCGCTCGTCCCGCGGTTCTCGCTGTCCGTCACTCCCCGGACCCTCGGAGCGCTCGGCGACCTCTACGACGACGTCCGCAGACGCGGCGTCTACGTGCACAGCCACCTCAACGAGAACGACCGGCCCGGCGACGGCGAGATCGCCGCCGTGCTCGGCGCGTACGGCACCCGCAGCTACCTCGACACCTACGACGGGCTCTTCCTCCCCGGCTCCGCGCGCGGAGGCTCCTCCCTCCTCGGGCCGCGCACGATCCTCGCCCACGCCGTGCACTGCCAGGACGCGGAGCTGCACCGGATGGAGGAGACCGGCACCTCGATCGCCCACTGCCCGACCTCGCAGCAGTTCCTCGGCTCCGGCACCATGCCCTGGCGCCGGACCGCCGCCTCGGGGGTCACCGTCGCCCTCGGTTCGGACGTGGGCGCGGGCGACGAGTGGCTGCTGGCGCGAGTGGCGAACGACGCCTTCAAGGTGCACCTCTCGGAGCCCGGCGACGCGGCCGTCGCCCTGCATCCGGCCGAGCTCCTGTTCACGGTGACGCTCGCCGGCGCGCGGGCGCTCGACCAGGAGGAGCGGTTCGGCAGCCTCGACCCCGGGAAGGACGCGGACTTCCTCCGCATCGAGCCCGACCGGTGGGAGCCGCTCGCCGACGTCCTCGCCCACGGGATCCGCGCGGACGACGAGGAGGAGGCGACGGCCCAGCTGCTCTTCGCCCTGCTGATGACCCTGCGCGAGCCGGCGATCGCCGCGGTGCACGTCCGGGGCAGGCGGATCGCGCCTCCGGAGTGACGGGGCCGGCCCGGGCGGCGCGGTGCGGACCGCGCGCACCCGGCCGTCAGCGCAGGCGCAGCGCCAGGAACAGGTCGGCGCGGTCCGCGGTGTCCGACAGGTCGCGCTGCGTCAGCTCCTCCACCCTCGCGATGCGGTACCGCACCGTGTTCAGGTGCAGGTGCGTCTGCTCCGCCGTGCGCACCCACGAGCCGCCGCAGTCGAGGAACGCCGCGAGCGTGGCGACCAGCTGCGAGCCGTAGCGCGCGTCGTGCTCGACGAGCCGCCCGAGCACCAGCTCGACGAACACCGAGCGCAGGTGGTCGGGGACCGCGCTCAGCAGCTGCACGGCGGAGGTGACCTCTCCGGAGTCGCTGACCCGCACGGGAGCGTCGTCGCCCGGCGAGCCCGGCAGCAGCATCCCGTAGCGTGCCGAGCGGAGGGCGCCGCCGAGCGCGGGCAGCGGAGTCGCGGCGCTCGTCCCGACGCGCAGCACGGCGCCCGGCCACGCGGCTCCCGCTCGCCGCAGCGCCGAGGTGACGACGGCGAGCGGATCCGCGCCGGTGGGGATCGCATCGGTCGCCTCGGTGGGCAGCACCGCCACCGCGCAGCCCTGGGCGTCGCGTCCGACCACGGCGCGGCCCAGGTGCGCGGCGGCGTCGACCAGGACACGGCGCGCCAGGTCCGGGGGCGCGTCGCCCTCGAACTCGGCGGCGACCACGGCGCACCGCCCGGCTCCGCCGAGTCCGAGCTGCCGCAGGTACACCGCGGCCTCGGGCTGCTCGCTGTCCTCCTCCACGAGCTCGAGCAGGCGGTCGGCGAGAGCGGAGTCGGCCGAGAGCGCCGCCTCCCGCTGCAGCCGGTAGACCCCCACGACTCCGGCGAGCTCCGTCACGGCGTCGAGTACTGCGGCGGGCCAGTCGTTCCAGTCGCCCCCGACGACGACCAGCCAGGAGGTGGCGCGGTGCTCGCCCGCGCCTGCGACGGTGAGGACCGACAGGGCGCCGCCGCGGGCGTCCGCGACCACGACCGGGCTGCGCCGGGCCGTGAGCGCCGCGTGCACGACCCGCTCGATCTCCCCCAGCCCCAGGGGCGAGGCGGAGGCCGCGGTCCGGCCGGTCGCGGTCAGCACCGACACGGGGAGTCCGAGCTCGCGCGAGGTGCGCGTGACGAGCTCGTCGAGCTGCTGCCCCCGGTAGACCTCGGTCAGCAGCTCCCGCTGGCGGGCGAGGGCGGCCGTCAGCCGGGCCACGCGGTCGCCGGCGAGGGCGTTCGACAGGTGCGCCGTGATCGCGCCGAACGACACATCGGCCGGCACGGCGATCAGCGGGACGTCGTGCTCGCGGCAGGCGACGACGAGGTCGTCCGGCACGAAGCCCAGCAGCCCCTCGCCGGCGAGCAGAGCGCTGGCACCCGAGTCCGCGACCGCGGCGACGAAGGCCGCGCTGTCCTGGGCGTCCCGACGCCAGACCAGACCGGTCAGCACCAGCTGGTCGCGCGAGATGTAGCGGCGCGGGTCGAGGAGATCGGTCGTGAAGATGCCGTCGACCGGCCGGGCGAGCGCTCCGTCGCCGGCGACCAGCACGCGCAGCCGCAGCTGCGGCGCGTCGAGGACGTCCTGCAGCTGCATCAGCTGCCCCGGTAGGTCGAGTAGGCGAAGGGGCTGAGCAGGAGCGGGATGTGGAAGTGCGCCTCCTCGTCGTCGAGGCGGAAGGCGACGACGACCTCGGGGTAGAACGACTCGGTGCCCGAGGCGGCGAACCAGGCGCCGGTGTCGAAGACGACCCGGTGCACCCCGGCGGCCAGGCGCTCCGGCCCGAAGGCCGCCACGCGGCCGTCGTCGTCGGTGCGGGCCTCGGCGAGGCGCTCCCAGCCGGAGCCGGCACGGGCGTCGAGAGCCACCGGGACCCCGCGCGCGGGGCGGCCGCGGACGGCGTCGAGCACGTGGGTGGTGACGCGGCTGGCGTGCCCGCTCATCGTGCGGCCTCCGCCCGGACGAGGCGCCCGTCGTCGAGGCCGCGGACGCGCAGCACCGTGATCTCCCGCAGCTGCTCCGCGACGATGCGGGCCTCCGTCTCGTCGTCGAGCCCGAGTCTCCGCTCCAGCTCCGCGACGACCTCGGCCCGGTCGCGGCCGGCCGCGCGGAGGAGGAACACGCGCCCGAACCGCTCCTCGTAGGCGCGGTTGCCGGCCAGCAGCCGCCGGGTCAGCTCCTCGTCGCCCGTGCGGCTCGCCGCCTGCTCCGCGGCCGAGAACGCGGAGGAGCGCCCCGCACCCGCGTGCCGCTCCCCGATCCGCGGGTGGTCGGCCAGCGCCGCCTCCACCTCCTCCTCGGTGAGCGTGCGCGCGGCCCGCTCGGCCGCGTCGGCGAGCGCGTCGGCCGACGGGTAGGGCGCGCCGGAGGCGACCTCGTCGGCCCAGCGGGGGACGGCGAGGCACGCGAGCAGCACGTCGCGGGCGGTCTCGGATCGGGTGTCGGTCATGCGGTCTCCTTCGTCCGGCGGAGCAGGGGCTCTGCCTGCGGCACGATGGTCGGATGGATCTGGTCGGGAGTCGGGACCTCGTCGGGCTGGTGCTCGCGGCGGGTGCGGGGCGCCGGGCGGGCGGCCCGAAGGCGCTGCGGTGCGACGCGGCGGGAGTTCCCTGGGTGGAGCGAGCCGTCGAGAGGCTCCGCGCGGTGGGCTGCGAGCGGGTGCTCGTGGTCCTGGGCGCGGAGGCCGGACGGGCGCGCCTCCTGGTGCCGCCGTCCGCGGACGTGGTCGTCGCGGCGGAGTGGGAGAGCGGCCTCTCGGCGTCGCTCCGCGCGGGTCTCGCCGCGGCCGAGGGCGTCGCCGCGCTGGTCGCCCTGGTCGACCTGCCCGAGGAGCCGCCGAGCGTGGCGGCCCGGCTGCTCGCGGAGGCGCCGGTCGCGCCGGACGTGCTCGCCCGCGCGGTCTTCCGCGGTCGGCCCGGTCATCCGGTGCTGCTGGGACGGGACCACTGGCCGGAGCTCCTCGAGGGCGTGCACGGCGACTCCGGCGCGCGCGACCTGCTCCGCGCGAGGGGCGCGCGCGGGGTGGAGTGCGGCGATCTGTGGTCGGGAGCCGACCGCGACGGGCCGGACTGAGCGACTCACGCCAGGTCCGCGTCGTCGAGGGCGGCGGCCAGCGCCCGCCAGGCCAGGGTCGCGCAGACGGAGCGGACGGGATTGCCCGCCACCGCGAGCAGTGCCTGCTCGTCGCCGGCGAGAGCACCCTCCCGGTGCGCCATCGCCGCGAGGAACGCGTCGATCCGCTCCCGCATGTCCGACGCCGGCAGCCCGTCGAGACCGTCCACGAGCAGCGACGCGGATCCCCGCGAGACCTCGCACCCCCGCCCGCTCCAGGCGAGGCGCACCTGCTCGACGCCGCCGTCGACGCGCAGCTCGATCCGGTCGCCGCAGGTGGGGGTGATCAGCTCGGCACGGCCGAGGGCCGGGGCCGGGTCGGCCTGCCCGACGGGGTCCTTGGCGTGCGCGCGGATCAGCTCCGCCGCCTCGCTCACGGCCGGTCCTCCAGCTCGGCGAGCTCCGCGTAGGCCGTGCTGATCCCGGCGATCCGCTCGCGCGACTCCCTCGGGGACGCGCCGAGCACTCCGGACGCCACGAGCGCGACCGCGCTCATCGCCGCCGCGTAGCTGTCCAGCGCCGTGCCGCTGTCGACCGGGCACTCCAGCCAGACCGCCGCGTGCTCCGCGTAGCGCCGGGCGGGCGAATCCGCGAGGAGCACCACGGGCACCTCGCGCGCGGCGAGCGTCCCGATCAGGGCGGCGAAGGGGGCGGGGCGGCGGCGGAAGCCGACCAGCACCACGACGTCCTCGGCTCCGAGCCCCTCGAGCTCCTCGCCGAGCGACTGGCCGGGCTGCGGGGCGATCCGGACGCGTCCGCGCGCCTGCGCGAGCTGCTGGCGCAGGTGCAGCGCCACCGGGTAGCTGTTGCGCAGTCCGATCACGACGACCTCCCGCGCTCCCGCGATCAGCAGCACCGCCTCCTCCAGCCGCCCGTCGCCGAACGCGGCGGCCAGCCGGGCCAGGTTCGCCCGCTCGCTCTCGAGGTGCGCGGCGAGCGGATCCCCCTGCCCCTGCGCGGGACCGACCGGCACTCCGGAGGACCGCAGCGCCCGGGCGTGCTCGCGCACCTCCTGCGAGTTCGAGAACCCCAGGCGGCGGAACAGCCGCGAGACCGTGGCCTTGGACACTCCGCTGTGCTGGGCGAGCTCGGTCGCCGTGTAGACGGCCAGGTCGCCGAGGTGGTCGAGGATGAAGTCGGCCGCCCGCTGCTCCTGCCGCGACAGCGCGGCGTAGCCGGCATCGATGCGGTGGCCGATGCTCGTCGAGGGGGCCGGGGCGGGAGTCACGCGGTCGGCGTCCCGTCGGCGAGCGCCAGCACGGCCGCCTCGAACGCGTCGAGCGCGGTCGCGACGTCGGCCTCGGTCACGTTCTCGTCCGGGTGGTGGCTGACGCCGCCCTCGCAGCGGAGGAAGAGCATCGCGTACTCGGCGAGGTCGGCGACCGCCATCGCGTCGTGGCCGGCCTTGGAGAACAGCACCATCGGCTCCGCGTCCCCGGTCGCGCGGATGCCCGCGCGCACGACGTCCTGCAGCCGAGACGAGGCGACGACCGCGGGGGCCGAATGGGTCTCCTCCACCGTCAGCGCGAGACGGCGGCGCGACGCCGACTCCGACATCGCGTGCTCGATGGCGTCCCACGCCGTGTCGCGCTGGGCGTCGGTCTCGGCGCGGAGGTCGAGGCTGAACTCGACCCGGCCGGGGATGACGTTGACCGCGCCCGGGAAGGTCTCGAGCCGGCCGACCGTGGCGATCACGCCCTGCTCCCGCGCGATGCGCTCCACCGCGAGCACGGCCTCGGCCGCCCCGGTGAGCGCGTCGCGGCGGCGGTCGAGCGGAACTCCGCCCGCGTGCCCGGCCTTGCCGGTGAGGGTGAGTGCGAAGCGGCGGGCGCCCGCGATCGAGGAGACCACGGCGAGGGCGCGGTCCGCCTCCTCCAGGTAGGGGCCCTGCTCGATGTGCGCCTCGAGGTAGGCGAGCACGTCCTGCGCGTCGCGCGCGGCGGTGCGGATGCGCGAGGGGTCCAGCCCGAACTCGTGGAACGCCTCGACGAGCGTCGTCCCGTCGGCGTCCTCGAGCTCCCACCAGTGCTCGTCCCAGGTGCCGGCGAGGGCGCGGGAGCCGAGGAGCGCCGTGCCGAAGCGGGTGCCCTCCTCGTCGCCGAACGCGACGACCTCGACGGCGAACGGCAGGCGCCGGCCTGCCCCGTGCAGGCGCGACACCACGGCGATCGCGAGCATCACGCCGAGGATCCCGTCGTAGCGGCCCGCGTCGGGGACCGTGTCGAGGTGGGAGCCGAGCAGGAGCGCCGGGAGTCCCGGAGTCGCGCCCTCGTAGCGGCCGCACTGGTTGCCGGCCGCGTCCTGCCAGGTGCGCATGCCGGCCTCGGTCATCCAGCGCGCGGCCATCGCGTTCACCCGGGCGTGCTCGGGCGAGAGGTAGACCCGCTCGATGCCGTCGCGGCTGGAGGAGACCGCGGCGAGCTCGTCGCAGCGGGCCATGATCGCGGCGGCGTCGAGGGCGGGGGCGGCGGCGGCGGCGGGGGGCGCGGTCGTGGTGGCGGGGTCCGTGGTGGTGCCGGTCATGCGCGTGCCGCCCCGTAGACCTCGTAGGCCCCCGCGACTCCGCCGCCCACCGGCACGGAGGCGCCCGCGCGGCGCAGCACCGCCTCCAGCGCCGCCAGGGTGGTCAGCACCGCGTCCGTCCGGGCGTTGTAGCCCATCGTGCCGATGCGCCAGACCTTCCCGTGCAGCGGCCCGAAGGACGTGCCGATCTCGATGCCGAAGTCGGCGAGCATCTCCCCGCGCACCGCGTCCCCGTTCACGCCCTGCGGGATGCGCACCGCGACGACGTTCGTCATCTTGTGCCCGACGTCGCCGAACACCTCGAGGTCGAGGCCGCGGACTCCGGCGAGCATCGCCGACCCGTGCAGCGCGTGGCGGGCGACCGTCTCGTCCAGACCCTCCTCGACGACGATGCGGGCGCACTCGCGCGCGCCGTAGAGCATCGTGGTCGCCTCGGTGTGGTGGTTGAGGCGGCGCGGCCCCCAGTAGTCGAAGACCATGCCGAGATCGAAGTAGTTGGAGCGGACGCGGCGGGCGCTGACGGTGTCGCCCTCGTCGCGGATCCCCGCCTCGATGCTCCTGCGCGACTCGATCACCGCGACGGCCTTCTCCGAGAAGGTGACGGGAGCCGATCCGGACGGGCCGCCCAGGCACTTCTGGAGCCCCGCGGTGACCGCGTCGAGCCCGAGCTCGTCGGTCGCGAAGGCGTTGCCCGCGAGGGAGGCGGTGACGTCGGTGTAGAAGAGGGCGCCGTGCTTCTCGCAGAGGGCGCCGAGCTCCTCCAGCGGCTGCGCCATGGTGGTCGACGTGTCGCCGTGGACCACGGCCAGCATCTTCGGCTTCACCCGGGCCAGGGCCTCGGCGATCGCCGAGACGGGGAAGACCTGCCCCCACTCGGCCTCGATCACGTGCACCTCCGCGCCGCAGCGCTCCGCGATCTCCCGGAGGAGGTGCCCGAACCGCCCGAAGACCGGCACGAGCACGCGGTCGCCCGGCTCCAGCATCGAGACCAGCGCCGCCTCGATTCCCGCACGGCTCGTGCCGTCGACGAGCATCGTCTTCTCGTTGCGGGTGCGGAACACCTGCCGGTACAGCGCCTGCGTCTCCGTCATCGTCGCCGTCATGAACGGGTCGTACTGCCCGACCAGCTGCGCCGACATCGCACGCAGGACGCGCGGATCCGCGTTGATCGGGCCCGGCCCCATCAGCAGGCGCGGCGGCGGATCGACGGGGAGGAACGGTGCGGGCGCGGTCATGGCCACCTCTTCACGAGCGGGAGAGAAACAGCTGTTTCACTCGGAGAGCCTATGGGACGGACGTTTCGCCGGTGTTTCACGAGGTGCGGCGGGTCACCCGGGAGGTCCGCGGGACACTGGTCGGCATGAGGACAGCGCCACACCGAACGGTCACCGGCCGGTGACCGAGGACCAGATCGTCGCTCTCGTCTGGGCGCCGATCGCGATCGTCTTCGGAGCGGTGTTCATCGGCCGGCGCGAGTGGATCTCCGCGCGGGCCCGTGACCAGCTGCGCAGGCGGGGGCAGAGGGTCGGGCCGAGGACGCAGTCGCCCGTCGTGATGGCCGCGGGAGGCGCCCTCTTCGTCGTCGTCGGCGTCGTCGTGATCCTGCTCACGCTGACGTCGGTCCTCCGCGGACCCTCCTGAGCCGTGTCGGGGTCTCGGCACCCCTCCGGCGGCGCAGCGCTCCTCCACAGGGGCGGCTCAGGGTCTGATTCTCCTGATCGGACGCCTCTGCGGCCCGGGTGTCGGTGGTCGCTGATTCAATACAGGTATGGCGGATCGGATGCGGCAGGGACTCGAGGAGGTCCGCGCCCTCGGCGACCGTGCGGCGCTGCTCGCCCGGTCCGCGGCTCCGCTCCACCTCGCCTCCGCCGAGGCGCTGCACGAGGCGTACAGGGCTGCGCTCCGCCGCCCCGAGGCGTTCGCTCGCGGCGGGTCACCCAGCGAGTCGCGCGACCTCGTGGAGCGCTCGGTGCGGGCCGAGCTCGCCGTAGCGCTGGCCGTGTCCGAGCGCGTGGCCGCCCGGGAGCTCGAGCACGCCCGCCTGCTGGTCGAGCACCTCCCGTGCACGCGCGCCGCGCTGGCCGAGGCGCGGCTGCGCTGGGAGGCGGGGCAGATCGTCTGCGGAGTCGCCGCGACCCTGCCGCCGGCCTCCCTCCCGGAGTTCGACGAGCGCGCTGCGGGACTCGCCGCCTCGATGACGCCGACCCAGCTGCGGGGACGCCTCGTCCGACTGCGCGACGAACTCCACGAGAGTCCTCTGGCCGACCGGCACGCCCGCGCTCGGGAGGACCGGTCGGTCCGGGTCTCGCCCGAGCAGGACGGCATGGCCACGCTCTGCGCGACCCTCCCCGCTCCGGCCGCGATGGGCGCGCTCGCGCGGCTCGACCGGATCGCCCGCACCCTCCGCGACGGGAACGGCGACAGGACGGGCGGCGGGAGCGGTCCGGCGCAGGAGCGCACGCTCGCGCAGCTGCGGGCCGACGCGCTCGTCGACCTGCTCTGCGACGGCGACGTGTCCGGTACGGCGCCAGGCGACGAGAGGCCGCGGACGTCTGCTCGCGGCATCCGGGCCGAGGTGCGTCTGACCGTGGCCGCGAGCACCGCGGCCGGGCAGGACGAGACGCCGGCAGAACTGGACGGCTACGGCCTCGTCCCGGCCGGCGTCGCGCGCGAGCTCCTCGGACCCTGCTCGGCCGTCACCCCGGTGCTCATCCACCCGAGCTCGGGTGCCGTCGTCTCGGTCGGCAGGACGCACCGCCTCCCTCCCCCGCGGATGCGCCTCGCACTCCAGCTGCGCGACCGGACCTGCCGCTTCCCCGGCTGCACCCGGCCGGCGGCGACGGCCGAGGCCGACCACACGCTGGAGTGGCGCCACGGAGGCGACACCGCACTCCACAACCTGGCGTCGCTCTGCGTCGGCCACCACCACGTCCGCCACGGGGACCGCTGGACCTACACGCTCCACCCCGACGGTTCGGCCGACTGGACCACCCCCACGGGCCGCCGCGTGGTCACCCGTCCACCCGATCCGCCCGCGCCGCCGCGGCCACCGCGCAGGCCGAGCTTCAGCGATGCGCCGCCGCCGTTCTGACCGCGGGACATGCTGCGCTCCTGCGGGCGCGGGATGCCCCCCACCCGCACTCGGAGCGCGCCCTCAGAGCGCGCCGGCCAGCTCCAGGAGCGCGAGGTCCGATCCGCGTGGCCCGACCAGGCAGAGCCCCACCGGAGCACCGTCGACGCTCAGCCGCGGCACCGACAGCGCCGGATGCCCGCCGATCCCCGCGACGCAGGTCAGGCCGAGCGTCGCCGACCGTGCCGCGTCGATCGTCTCGGCCGACGCGTCGAGGGTCGGCGCGACCGACGACGCCGACGGCAGGAGCAGCACCCGCCCGTCGAGCGCGCCGTCGAGCGCCTGCCGGAAACCCGCGACCCGCGCCCGCGCGGCCGCCTCCGTCTGCTCGTCGACGAGCGCCGCCGCGTCGAACCGCGCCTGCACGTCCGCCGCCAGCACTCCCGGATGCGCCGCGACCCACGCGCCGCTCGACCGCCACGCCTCCGCGGCCTGCACCAGCCGGAACGCCTCGAGCATCTCCGCCACGGCCGGCAGCTCGACCTCGTCGGCGCTCATCCTCCCGACCGCCGATCGGAACGCCGCCCGGACGGCCGCGTCCACTCCGCCCAGCAGTGCCGGCGCCACCGCGAGACTCCGGACCGGCGGGCCGGACGGCAGGCAGACCTCGGCCACCCGCCTCAGCGTGCCGAGGTCCCGCGTCAGCCACCCGACGGTGTCGAAGCTCGGCGCCAGCGGCAGCAGCCCCTCGACGGGCACCGCACCGTGGGTCGTCCTCAGCCCCCACAGGCCCTGGTAGGAGGCGGGTACCCGGATCGATCCCGCCGTGTCGGTCGCCAGCCCGACGGCGGCCTGCCCGAGCGACACGGCGGTCGCCGGTCCGCTCGACGATCCGCCCGGGATCGCTCCGGGCACGGCTGGATTGGGCGGCGTCCCGTAGCCGGAGTTCCGGCCGGCGATGCTGTACGCGAACTCGTCGGTCTGAGCGATCCCGCGCACCGACGCTCCCGCTGCGAGCAGCTGCGCGACGGCCGGAGCGGTCGCCGCCTCGATCGGCGCGGAAGCGAGGCGGGCCGGCACTCCCGCGCCGATCCGCTGGCCCTCGATCGCGAAGAGGTCCTTGACCGCGACGTCCAGTCCGTCGAGGGTCCCGGAGCCGGCGGCCGGCACGAGCGGCGCGCCGACGGCCCGCCAGACGCGGGGGTCCAGCGCGAGCGAGGGCGCCTGCACCTGCGCGGCGCGCACCCGCCAGGTCCCGCCCTCGCGCGACCACAGCTGCGTGACGAGCCCGCGCCCGCCACGGGCCGGAGCGTTCACGCTCACCACGAGCGCCGTGCCCGCATCGACCGCCCTGACGTGCAGCTCCATCAGCTCCCGCACCGGCGCCCCGCCGCGACGACCCCGGAAGCCGGTGATCACCGCGTGGCCGACGAGCAGCCCGGAGGCGTCGCCCCGGAGCGTCGTCGGCGCGTCGACGAACGCGTCGGCGAGCGCCGCGACGTCGTCCGCCCCGAGCGCCGCCTCGTACGCCAGGACCGCGTCCACCAGCCCGTCCGGCAGGTCGCCCTCGAGCGTCGTCACCCGCGGGTCAGTCATCGAAGTCGGCCGTCCGGACGCGTGCGTGCACGCCCTTCACCAGGTCGACCACCTGCGAGATGTCGAAGTCGGTCGCCGCGCTGAGGTAGGCGTAGGCGTGAGCCGGGTCCATCCCGTAGCGGGCCGCCAGCAGCGCGATGGCCGCGCGGACGCACTTCTGCACGGCGACGTCCAGGTCCTCGTCCATCCCGGTGGGCACGAGGAACTCGCCGGTCTCCCCCATCGGCCCGAGCAGCTCCCCGAACGCCGCGAGCGCCTCGGCGCGCGGGACGACCTCCAGTCGCACCCGGACGCGCAGGCTCGCCTCCATCGCCGTCAGCGCCACCTCGCCGTCGCCCTGCGCGAAGTGGGGATCGCCGACGTACGCGAGCGCGTCCGGGACCTGCACGGGAAGGTAGAGGCTGGTTCCGGCGGTCAGCAGTGCGATGTCGATGTTGCCCCCGTGCGCACCGGGCGGCACGGAGTGCGGGCGCTCCTCCCCTGCGACGGCGACGCCCATGATCCCGAGGAACGGCCGGAGCGGGAACCGGGCGGCCCGCTCCCCTCCCGGCACCAGCGGGATCACGCCGCGGAGACCGCCCTGCGCGTCCTCGTCGACGCGCACGAAGACGCTGAACGGCCCCTCCTGCAGCGGGTACTCGCCCGGCAGCGCCCCGCGGCCGTACCGGTTCGAGACGACTCCGTACGGCACGCGCGGCTCGGCCTCGAGGAGGGTCATCCGGAGCAGGTCCCCCGGCAGCGCTCCCCGGACGGCGATCGGCCCCGTGACCACGTGGGGCCCGTCCGTCTCGCCGTCGCGGAACGGCCCGTCCGCGGCGAGCGCGACCGCGTCGCGCAGAACCCCCTCGGGAGCGACTCCGTGGCGGCCGAAGAAGGCGACCGGATCGCGGCCCTGATCCTCCAGCACGCCCTCGTGGCTGAGCGTGTCGATGACGACCTCGGCCCCCGAGTCGACGGTGAGCACGGGCGCGTCCGCCGCGCACGGCAGGCGCCCCCACAGCACCGAACCCGGCTCGGCCGGCAGGTAGTCCACCCCCGGCGGCACTCCCTCACCGGGCTGCACCGCCCACTCCGTCCACCGCATGCGCGTCCGCCTCCCGCGCGGCCCGTCCGCGCCGTCCGACCCTAACCGCGCCGTGTTTCGAGCATGTGCACGCGTGTGCCACGATTCTCCAGACCCGCCCCCGACGACAGGACTCCCGTGTTCCGACGCCTGCGCACCCGCTCCGAGGGCGCGACCCTCGGCCTGATGCTCGCCCTCACCTTCTCGACCGGCATCATCGACGCCGTCGGGTACCTCGGGCTCGACCGCGTCTTCGCCGGCAACATGACCGGCAACGTCGTCATCCTCGGCATGGCCCTCTCCGGCGCGGCCGACCTGCCCGTGGTCGGACCCCTGATCGCGCTGGGCGCCTTCATGATCGGCGCCGTGATCGGCGGCCGGGTGCTCCGCCCGGTGAAGAAGGGCTGGACCTCGCGCTCGACCTGGCTCTTCGCGGTGGTCGGTATCCTGCTCGGCGTCCTGGCGATCGTGCTCGCGGTCGTGCCCGAGCACCCCGAGCCGCTCGCCTTCACCGTCACCGGCATGCTGGGCGGGGCGATGGGCCTCCAGGCCGCGACCGCCCGCCACCTCGCCGTCAAGGACGTCACGACGGTCGTCGTCACCTCGACGATCACGGGCCTCGCTGCGGACTCCCGCCTGGCGGGTGGCTCCGGTCAGCCGTGGTTCCGCCGCGCGGCCGCGATCGTCCTGATCGCCGCGGGTGCCGGAGTCGGCGCGCTCGCCCTGCTGGTCGGACTCTGGCTCGGCCTGGCGATCGCCGCCGTCATCACGCTCGTCGCGACGCTGCTGGGCGAGCTCGTCGTCCACTCCCGGTACGCTCCGGCGCCCGCCGACGCCGCCGCCTGAGGCGGCGCCTTCCGGTGCCTCAGCGCGGCAGCTGCTGGCAGTGCGGGCAGAGGTGCGAGGAGCGGTTCATGAACGGCACCCGCACGATCGCCTCGCCGCACCGGGCGCACGGCTTCCCCGTCTGCCCGTAGGCGTGCAGGCTGTGGGAGAAGTAGCCGGAGGCGCCGTTCACGTTCACGTACTGCGCATCGAAGCTGGTGCCGCCCTCGGCCAGCGCCCGTTCGAGCACCGAGCGCACCTCGGCGAAGAGGCGGCGGATGCGCGCCTCGCCGAGCGACGAGCTCGGCCGCTCCGGGTGCAGCTCCGCCGCCCACAGCGACTCGTCCGCGTAGATGTTCCCGATGCCGCTCACGAGCGTCTGGTCGAGCAGCGCCCGCTTGATCCCGCTGCTCCTCCTCGCCAGCGACGCGACGACCGAGCCCAGGTCGAAGGAGGGGTCGAGCGGATCGCGGGCGATGTGCGCGACCTGCGAGGGCACGGCGCGCAGCCAGCCGCCTCCGCGGACCTCCTCGCCCGCGTAGCCGCCCGGCGCTCCGTCCGGGGTCGGCACCAGAGCGTCGACCGCCATCGAGCCGAAGATCCGCTGGTCGACGAAGTGCAGGGCGAGCTCGCCGTGCTCGGGGTGCTCGATCCCGATCCGGATGCGCGCCAGCCGCGGCAGCGCCGCATCCGCCGTGCGCAGCAGCACCTGGCCGCTCATGCCGAGGTGCACGAGCAGCGCCTCGTCGCGGCCCGCGGGCAGCCAGAGGAACTTCCCGCGTCGCACCGCCGCTTCGAGCCGGCGCCCGACGAGCAGGCGCTCGAAGGTCCCGTGCGGATGCACGTGCCGCTTCAGCGAGCGCTCGTCGACGATCTCGACGCCGGTCACCAGGGAGCCGGTGACCGCGGGAGCGAGACCCGCCCGCACCACCTCGACCTCGGGCAGCTCGGGCACGGTCAGTCCGAGACCGCTGGAGCGACGGCTGCGCCGGGGGCCGCCAGACGCGTCCACGCGTCGAGCGCGGCGGCCATCTCGGCCGCCTTCTTGCTCGTCCCCTCGCCGCGGGCGGTGACGAGTCCGCCGACGATCACGGTGGCGACGAACACCTTGCTGTGGTCGGGGCCGGTGGCGGCGATCTCGTAGCGCGGGGCCGGCGCACCGCGCTCGGCGGCCGCCTCCTGGAGGCTCGTCTTCGGGTCCATCGAGACGCCGAAGCGGAGCGGATCGGCCCGCAGAGGGGCGATCAGGCGCAGCACCAGGTCGCGGGCCGCGTCGGGCCCGGTTCCCAGGTAGACGGCGCCGATGATGGCCTCGACGGTGTCGGCGAGGATCGACGCCTTGTCGCGGCCGCCGGTCAGCTCCTCGCCGCGTCCGAGGCGGAGGAACTCGCCCAGGCCGATGCCGCGGGCGATCTCGGCGAGCGCGACGGTCGAGACGAGGCTCGCCCGTCGCTTCGCCAGGTCGCCCTCGCTGAGGGCGGGGTACTCGGTGTAGAGCATGACGGTCACGGCCTGCCCGAGGATCGAGTCGCCGAGGAACTCGAGGCGCTCGTTGTGCGGGATGCCGCCGTGCTCGAAAGCGAACGACCGGTGCGTCAGGGCGAGCTCGAAGAGCTCACCGTCGAGGCTCACGCCGAGCGTGGCCTCCAGACGCGACCGGTCGTCGCTGGAGGGTCGTGCGGAGGTCTGGTTCACCATGGACCGCGGTCCGTTCGTCGAGGGGCGGTGCGCCCCGCGCCGTGCGGACCAGGAGCGGGATCAGACGTCGGCGACCTTGCGGCCCTTGTACTCGAGGAACAGCGCGGTGCCCGCGGAGTCCTCGACGACCTTGGCGCGGTGGGGAAGGCTGTAGACGACCTTGCCGTTCTCGATGGTCTTGACGAGGGTGGGGACCTCGGCCTTCCACTGCGAACGACGGGCGTGGGTGTTCGCGCGGGACTTCTTCCTCTTGGGAACAGCCATGATTCTCTCTTCTCTACCTCTAGTCGGATTCGGTGCGGGCGGTCGCGCCCTCACCGCTGTCTGCGGAAGCTCTGTCGGTGGAAGCTCCGGGCGCTGCGGCCCCGCCGTCCCCCTCGCTCAACCCTGCGAGCGCGGCCCACCGGGAGTCGCGCGGCGCCTCGGGTTCGGGCGTGGAGGAATCGGCCAGCCGCTCCCCCGTGACGGGGTCGAGGCCCGGACAGTCCGGCCGGCAGACCGGCTGGAACGGCAGCGACAGAACCACCGCATCCCTGACCAGAGGTTCAAGATCCACGTGGTCGTCGTGAACCTCATAGTCGAAAGCTTCGTCAGAAGAGTACGCGAAAAGTTCCTGGAACTCGACATCGACAGGCAGGGAGATGTCGGTCAGGCACCGGCTGCACTCGCCGTCGGCCCTCGCCGACACCTCGACACTGGCCAGGATCCCCTCGTGCACGGACTCGAGCCGGACGTCGAGATCGACGGCCGATCCCTTGCGGACCGCGACGATCCCCTCGCCGAACTGCTCCGGCGCCTCGAGCTCGAGGCGGTGCTCGCGCATCTCGCCCGGCCGCCTCACGAGGTCGCGCACGTTCACGGTGAACGGCGTCTTCTTGAAAGTAGTCACAAGGGTCCAGCCTACCCCTCCCGCCCCGGAGGGGGCCGGGAGGGGCGGCGTCCGGGCTCAGGCGCCGCCGGCCTCCAGCGTCACGTCGATCGGCGCGTAGTCGGCACCGCTCGTGTCCACTCCCTCGTCGGCGAGCTCCGCGAGCGCCTTCTCGACGTACTCGTTCGAGTAGGCGGTGGCAGGCGGGTCCGCGCTGATGATCGTCGCGCCCGTCTCGTTCTCCGTCTCCTTCGCGATGTCGACCGTCTGCTGCCACGCGGCCTCGTCGATCATCCCGACGCCGCTCGTCGAGGGCCAGATCAGCTTGTTGACCTCGTTGGTCATCCAGAGCTGGTGGCTGGTACCGAGGGTGGATCCGGCCGCGGTGACGATGTCGGCCGCCGCCTGCGGATCGTCCTTCGCGAAGATCCAGCCCTTGATCGAGGCCTTGATGAAGGCGACCGTCTGCTCGGCGTACGCGTCGTCGTCGGCGAGCCTGCCCGCGTCCGCCCAGATCGCGTCCTGGAGCATCGCGGTGCCCACGTCGTTCCAGCTGATGACGTTCAGATCGTCCGGCTGGTACAGCTCGCCTGTGGCGGGATTCACGGTCTCCAGGACCTGGGCGTACTCGTTGTAGGTCATCGCCTGGGCAGCGTCGATGTCGCCCGCGAGGAAGCCGTTCATGTCGAACTGCTGCTGCACCAGCGAGATGTCGTCGAGGGAGACGCCGTCCTTCTGCATGCCGGCGAACAGCTCCCACTCGTTGCCGTAGCCCCAGCTGCCCACGCTCTTCCCGGCGAGGTCGGCGGGCGAGGTGATCCCCTTGTCCTTGAAGGAGATCTGCGTGGTGGCGCTGCGCTCGAAGATCTGCGCGACGTCGGTGATCCCGGCCCCCTGCTCGATCGAGCCGAGGACCTTGGGCACCCAGGAGATCGCGTAGTCCGCGTCGCCCGAGGCGAGCACGTCCTGGGGGACGATGTCGCCACCTCCCTCGGCGATCGTCACGTCGAGGCCCTCGTCCTCGTAGTAGCCCTGGTCGAGCGCGGCGTAGTACCCGGCGAACTGCGCCTGGGCCACCCACTGCAGCTGCAGGGTGACCGGCGTGAGGCCGCCGGAGCCGGAGTCGGACCCCGGGTCGGAGCCGCCGGAGGCGCTGCAGCCGGTGAGCGCGAGGCCCACGGCCGCGAAGGCGGCGGTCGTCGTCAGGGTGATGCGGGTGCGTCTGGTCACGGGTCCTCCTGGTGCGGTCTGCGGGGTCGCCGGAGCGGCGCGCCCCGTGGTGCGGCGGTGCAGGTGGTGCTGTGGTGCAGGTGGTGCTGTGGTGCAGGTGGCGCTGATGATGCGGGCGGTGCGGATAGTGCGTCGGGTGGAGTCGGGAATCGGAAATCGGGAATCGGAAATCGGAAATCGGGGATCGGAAATCGGGAGGATCGAGGAGGGTGCGGGGACGCGCGGCGCCGCGCTCAGCGCAGCCGGCTGCGGCGCAGCGCGAACGCCTCGAGCGCGGCCGTCACGGAGTAGAACACGAGGCCGACGACCACGGCGCCCAGGACGTAGGCGTAGGCGAGCGTGTAGTCGCTGCCCGAGGCCGCAGTCGTGATCGACTTGCCGAGCCCGCCCACGGGTCCGCCGAAGTACTCGGCGACCAGCGCCGAGATCACCGCGAGCGAGGAGGCGATGCGGAGCCCCGTGAAGACGTAGGGCACTGCTCCCGGCAGCGTGATCGTGCGGGCGGTCTGCCAGGGGGTCGCCGCGTAGGCCTTCAGCAGGTCGCGGTGCACCGGAGCGGCCTGCCGCAGCCCGCGCAGCGTCGTCACGTACACCGGCACGAACACGGCGAGCGCCGCGACGAGCTGCCTCGCGGTCTCGGCGTTCGCTCCGAACATCGTGTAGAGCACCGGAGCGAGGGCGACGATCGGCACGACGGCGGCCGCGGCCACGATCGGCGCGACCAGTCCGTCGAAGACCCGCGCGAGCGCCGAGAGCCCGGCGACCACGACCGCCAGCACCGCGCCGACCAGCAGGCCGACCAGCGCGTTGCGGCCGGTCACCGCGCTGCCCTCGGCGACGGAGCCGAGGTTCGCGGCGAACTCCTGTCCGATCGCCAGCGGCGACGGGAGCACGAACGGCTGGATCGCCAGAGCGGTGACCCCGGCCTGCCAGAGCAGGACCGCGGCGATCCCGAGCACGAGCGGCGCGAGCACGCTGCGCGCCAGCGCCGTCGTGCTCACCGGTTCTCCACTCCGCGCGGCACGGCGGCGGGATCGCCGTGCAGCAGCTCGCGCACGGCGCTCACGTCGCGGAAGAACGCCGTGTCCTCCCTGACCGCCGCGTCGCGCTCGGATGCTCCGGGGAGTCCGACCGGGAGGACGTCGCGGATCCTTCCCGGCCGCGGCGACATCACCACGACGCGGTCCGAGAGGAACACCGCCTCCGGGATCGAGTGGGTGACGAAGACGACTGCGGCGCCGGTCTCGCGCCGGATCCGCAGCAGCTCCGTCTGCATCCGCTCGCGGGTCATCTCGTCGAGCGCCCCGAACGGCTCGTCCATGAGGAGCAGGCGCGGGCTCTCGGCGAGCGCCCGCGCGATGGCGACGCGCTGCTGCATCCCGCCGGAGAGCTGGTCCGGGTAGGAGTCGGCGAAGTCGCCGAGCCCGACCAGTGCCAGCAGCTCGTCGACGCGCGAGCGCCGGGCGGTCGCGGCGACGCCGTGCAGCTCCAGCGGCAGGGCGATGTTCGCCCGGATCGTGCGCCACGGCAGGAGCCCCGCCTGCTGGAACGCGATCCCGTAGTCCTGGTCGAGCCTCGCCTGCCGGGCCGTCTTGCCGAACACGGCGATCGAGCCGGAGTCCGGCTCGTCGAGGTCGGCGATCAGCCGCAGCAGCGTCGACTTTCCGCAGCCGGACGGGCCGATCAGCGAGACGAACTCCCCCGCGGCCACCTCGAGCGAGACGTCCTGGAGCGCCGTGACGCTCGCGGCGCGGGCGGTGGTGAAGGTCCTCGTGACCGAGTCGACGACGACCGCGGATCCTGCAGTGCTCATGCGGGCTGCTCCCCTCGGCGGTACGGACGGAGGAGGGTGCCGAGCAGGGCGACGGCGCCGGCGGCCGCGAGGCCCACCAGCACCGCCCCGAGGATCGGCGCCCAGGGCTTGGCGGGGTCGCCTCCGGCAGCGGAGGCGAACTCGATGATCATGCGGCCGATCCCGCCGCGCAGGCCGATCGAGACCTCGGCGACGATCGTGCCGACGACGGCGCTGACCGCTCCGAGCCGGAGGGCCGGCAGCAGGTAGGGCACGCTCGCCGGGAGCCTCAGTCGCACCAGCGTCTTCCACCAGCCGACGCCGTACACGTGCATCAGCTCGACCTGGTGGGCCGTCGGCGAGCCGAGCCCGCGGAGCGCCCCGATCGAGACGGGGAAGAACGCGAGGTAGGAGGCGATCAGTGCCACCGACATCCAGTTCTCCCAGGTCACCGGTCCGAGCTCGAGCTGCGACCCCCAGCGCCGCACCAGTGGGGCGATCGCGATCAGGGGCACCGTCTGGCTCAGCACGATCCAGGGCAGCACCGCCGACTCCGCCGTGCGGAACCGCTGCATCAGGAGAGCCAGGAGCAGTCCGACGACGGTGCCGACGACCCAGCCGACCGCGGCGATCCCGAGCGAGAAGGCACTCGCCCCCAGGACGGCCGACCAGAGCGCCGGGGCGTTCCGCGCTCCGGTGACCGGCTCGCCGAGCCGGGCCGCGATCTCCCAGAGGTGGGGCATCGCGATGGCGCTCGTGCGCGGGAGCACCGTGACTCCTCCGACGACCACCCCGGCCTCGGGCCCGAGCGCCTTCCAGCCCTCCCACACGAGCGCGAGCAGGAGGAGCCCGCCGGCGCCGAGCACGAGCCCGCGCGCGAGGGCCGGTCTCATGCGCGGGCCACGATGTGCTCGCGCAGCTCCGGGATGACCCGCTCGCCGTACACGCGCAGCGTCTCCTCCTTGTTGTCGTGCTGGAGGTATCCCGCGAACTGCGTCACGCCGATGTCGGCGAGCGCCCGGAGCTTCTCGATGTGCTCGTCCGCCGTGCCCAGCACGCAGAAGCGCTCCACGATCTCGTCTGGCACGAAGGCGGTGTGGCTGTTGCCCGCGCGGCCGTGCTCGTTGTAGTCGTAGCCCTCGCGCCCGGCGATGTAGTCCGTCAGCGCCTGCGGCACCGCTCCGGAGGCGCCGTAGCGGCCCACGATGTCGGCCACGTGGTTGCCGACCATCCCGCCGAACCAGCGGCACTGGTCGCGCATGTGCTCCCGGTCGGTGCCGATGTACATCGGCGCCGCGACGCAGAACTGCAGCGACTCGGGATCCCGGCCGGCGTTCGCCGCCGCCTCCTTGACGGCGCCGATCATCCAGCGCGCGATGTCCACGTCGGCCAGCTGCAGGATGAAGCCGTCGCCGACCTCGCCCGCGAGCTTCAGGGCGAGCGGGCCGTAGGCGGCCACCCACATCTCCAGGGACGAGCCCCGGCTCCACGGGAACTGCAGCGTCTGGCCGTTGTACTCGACCGGACGGCTGTTGGCGAGCTCGCGGATGACGTGGATCGACTCCCGCAGCGTCTTGAGCGTCGTCGGAGCTCCTCCGGTCACCCTCACCGCGGAGTCGCCGCGGCCGATCCCGCACACCGTGCGGTTCCCGTACATCTCGTTGAGCGTCGCGTGCAGCGAGGCGATGACCGTCCAGTCGCGCGTGGCGGGGTTGGTGACCATCGGGCCGACCGTGATCCGGTGCGTCCTCTCGAGGATCTGCGAGTAGATCACGTAGGGCTCCTGCCAGAGCAGGTGCGAGTCGAAGGTCCACGCGTAGTCGAAGCCGTGCGTCTCCGCGAGGACGGCGAGCGCGACGGTGCGCGAGGCGGGCGGGTTGGTCTGGAGGACGACTCCGAAGTCCATGGGGTTCCTTCTGCTCGATCAGGTGCTGGCTCGGATCGGGTGCCGGCTCAGATCAGGTACTGGCTCAGACCGCGCGGGACGTACGCACCGTCGCCCTTCGTGCCGACGTAGGAGCCGTCGTCGACGACGACCCTGCCGCGGGAGATCACCGTGTCGACGTGGCCGTCGACCTCGAAGCCCTCCCAGGCCGAGTAGTCCATGTTCATGTGGTGGCTGCGGCCCTCGCCGATCCCGATCGAGGTGTGCCCGCTCGGGTCGTACACGACGACGTCGCCGTCGGCGCCGGGCTGGATGACGCCCTTCCTCCCGTACATCCCGAACATCCGCGCCGGGGTGGTCGAGGTGAGCTCGACCCAGCGCGGCAGGGAGATCTGCCCCGACACCACGCCCTGGTACATCAGGTCCATCCGGTGCTCCACCGAGCCGATGCCGTTGGGGATCTTCGAGAAGTCGCCGATCCCCATGTCCTTCTGGCCCTTCATGCAGAAGGGGCAGTGATCGGTCGAGACCATCTGGATGTCGTTGGTCCGCAGCGACTGCCACATGTGGTGCTGATGCCCCTCCGCCTTCGAGCGCAGCGGCGTGGAGCACACCCACTTCGCGCCCTCGAAGCCCGGCGCGCCGAGCTGCTCCTCGAGCGAGAGGTAGAGGTACTGCGGGCAGGTCTCCCCGAAGACGTTCATCCCGCGGTCGCGGGCCTGCGCGATCTGCTCCACCGCCTGCTTCGCGGAGACGTGCACCACGTACAGCGGCGCGCCGGTGAGGTCGGCGATCATGATCGCGCGGTGCGTCGCCTCCTCCTCCGCCTGCCAGGGTCGAGAGGTGCCGTGGAAGTACGGCGCGGTGTTCCCGGCGGCGAGGGTCTGCTTCACCAGCTCGTCGATGAGGGCGCCGTTCTCGGCGTGCATCATCATCATCGCGCCGTTCTCCGCGCCCTTCTGGAACGCCCGGAGGATCTGCCCGTCGTCCGAGAGGAACACGCCCTTGTAGGCCATGAACAGCTTGAAGCTGGTCACCCCCTCGCGCATCAGCTCGTCCATCGCGACGAGCGAGGAGTCCTGCACGTCCGAGAGGATCTGGTGGAAGCCGTAGTCGATCGCGCAGTTGCCGGCCGCCTTCTCCTGCCACGCCTGGAAGCGGTCGACGACGCTCTCGCCCGGGTACTGCACCACGAAGTCGACGATCGACGTCGTGCCGCCCCAGGCCGCGGCGCGCGTGCCGGTCTCGAAGGTGTCCGAGGCGGAGGTGCCGCCGAACGGCATCTCCATGTGCGTGTGCGCGTCGATCCCGCCCGGGATGACGTACTTGCCGCTCGCGTCGATCACCCGGTCGACGCGGGCCGCCAGGTCGAAGCCCAGCAGCGTGGAGCCGGGGGCGAGGACGGCGGCGATGGTCTCGCCGTCGATCAGGACGTCTGCTGCTCCGGTGCCGGTCGCGTTGACGACCGTCCCGCCTTTGATGAGGGTCTTCATCGGTCTTCCCCGTCTCGGTCTGCGGTCACGGCTTCGGGATGCTGGTGTACGACTCCGGCCGGCGGTCCCGGTAGAACTGCCAGTCGTCGCGCATCTCCTGCACCATGTCCATCTCGAGGTCGCGGATCAGGATCTCCTCGGCCTCGCCCGAGCCCCGCTCGCCGACGAACTCCCCCCGCGGATCGATGATCTGGCTGGTGCCGTAGAAGTCGACCGCGAGGTCGCCGTACTCGTTGTCCTCCCGGCCGACGCGGTTGGGCTGCAGCACGAAGTAGCCGTTCGCCACCGCGGCCGCCGGGCCCTCGACCTCCCAGAGGCGGTTCGACAGGCCGGGCTTGGTGGCGTTGGGGTTGAAGACGAGGTGGGCGCCGTTCAGGCCCAGCTCCCGCCAGCCCTCCGGGAAGTGGCGGTCGTAGCAGATGTGGACGCCGACCTTGCCGACCGCGGTGTCGAAGACCGGGTAGCCGAGGTTCCCGGGCCGGAAGTAGAACTTCTCCCAGAAGCGGTCCAGGTGCGGGATGTGGTGCTTGCGGTACTTGCCGAGGATCGTCCCGTCGGCGTCGACCACGACCGCGGTGTTGTAGTAGACGCCGGTCTGCTCCTCCTCGTAGATCGGGAGAATCATCACCACGCCCAGCTCCTTCGCGAGGGCCGCGAAGCGCTGCACGATCGGCCCGTCGGCGGGCTCGGCGTAGCGGTAGTACTTCTTGTCCTGGGTGATGCCGAAGTACGGGCCGTAGAACAGCTCCTGGAAGCAGACGATCTGCGCGCCGTCGGCTGCGGCGTCCCGGGCCATCCGCTCGTGCTTGTCGAGCATCGACTCCTTGTCGCCGGTCCAGGTCGTCTGGGTGATCGCTGCGCGGACGATGGTCATCGGTACCTCCATGCTCGGGCGTCCCTGTCCGGCTCCGGTGTGCTCCGCCGGGCGGTGCGGAGCCGGGGACGTGGACCCACTGTGGTCCGCGCCGGGCCCGAAGGCAATGACGGACCGTCCGGCTCCGGGGACAGGGCTTCATCGTCGGGGTTCGACGTTTCCCCGGTGTTTCCGGCGCGGATCCGCAGCATTAAGGCTCGCCGGGGGAGGAATCCGTCGGTGCCGCTAGCGTGGGCGGATGCGCATCACGATCCTGGCCGGAGGCGTCGGCGGCGCCCGCTTCACCTCGGCGGTCCGCGAGCACCTCCGCGATCTCGAGGCCGCCGGCGGCGAGGCGAGCGAGATCACCGTCGTCGTCAACACCGGCGACGACATGTGGCTCACCGGCCTCAAGGTCTGCCCCGACCTCGACTCGATCACCTACGCGCTCGGCGGAGTGAACGACACGGAGCGCGGCTGGGGCCGGGCCGGCGAGAGCGAGCGGGTCTCGGCCGAGCTCACCGCCTTCGGCGTCGGCTGGCCGTGGTTCACCCTGGGCGACCTCGACCTCGGCACCCACATCGCCCGCAGCTCGATGCTGCGCGACGGCCTCACCCTCTCGGAGGCGACCGCCCGGATCACCGCCCGCTGGCCGCTGGGGGTCCGCCTGCTGCCGATGTCGGACCAGGACGTCGAGACCCACGTCGAGGTCGAGCTCCCCGGCGAGGGCGTGCGGCTCCTCCACTTCGAGGAGTGGTGGGTGCGGCTGCGCGCGTCCGCGCCCGCCCGCCGCTTCGTCCAGCAGGGGGTGGAGAGCGCTTGCCCCGCCCCGGGCGTTCTGGAGGCGATCGCCGACACCGACGCGGTGCTCGTCGCCCCCTCCAATCCCGTCGTCTCGATCGGCACGATCCTCGGCGTCCCCGGGATCGCGGACGCCCTCCGCCGGACCTCCGCACCCGTCGTGGGCGTCTCCCCCGTCATCGGAGGCGCGGTGGTGCGCGGCATGGCCGACGCCTGCCTCGCCGCGATCGGCGTCGAGACCTCCGCCGAGGCCGTCGGCCGGCACTACGGAGCCCGGAGCGGGGGCGGCCTCCTCGACGCCTGGCTCATCGGCGAGGAGGACGCGGACGCGGTCCCGGCGCTCGAGTCGGCGGGGCTCCGCGCCCGCTCCGTGCCGCTCTGGCTGACCGGCCGGGACGCCTCCGTGCGGCTCGCCGCCGACACTCTCGCCGCCGCGAGGGGCTGAGCGGAGCCTCCTCCCCGGGGCCGCGAACCGCGTGTCGCAGCGCGGATGCGGTCACGCCTCCCACGGGGCGCCCCGTTCCCTTGTACGGTCGGACGCGGACGAACTCCCCGATTCACCCCCGCATCGGATCCGGAGCCCCTCGGTCGCGCCCCCGACCGCGTCCTCACCACGTCTCCGAGCCCTGCGGAACCGCGTGCCGTCCAGTCAGGAGGACACCATGGAGCCCAGCTCGAGGATCAGCACCGAGCGGATCGAGCCCGACATCGTGGTGATCCGCCCCGTCGGCCGGCTCGACCTGTCCACGGCGTGGGAGCTCGAAGCGGTCCTCCAGCGCGCGCTCGAGGCGGGAGAGGTCCGCGTGGTCGTCGACCTGGCGGCGGTCGAGTTCCTCGACTCGTCCGGGCTCGGCGTCCTCGTCGCCGGACTCAAGGAGGCGCGGAAGGCGGGCGGCGAGCTGCGCGTGGCCGCCGCCGGCGAGCAGCCCGCCATGGTGCTCGGCCTGTCCAACCTCGACCGCCTGCTCGGGAGCGCCGAGACCGTCGAGGAGGCCTACCGTGCCTGAGCGCTCCTTCGTCGTGCGCACGCCGCCCGAGGACGGCGTCACCGCCGTCCACGAGGCGCTCGAGGAGCTGTGGCTCGAGGAGCCGGGCGTCGCGCCGGTCGACCGGATGTCGTTCGAGACCGCGCTGGTCGAGCTGACCTCGAACATCGTCCAGCACGCCCGGTCGTACCGGCACATCATCTGCCTGGTCGAGATCCGCGTCGACGCGACCGAGCTGCGCGCCTCGCTCAACGACTCCGCCCAGGAGGCGCCCGCCGAGGTCGCCGACCCCCGCGACATGCCGGACGAGTGGGACGAGGCAGGCCGCGGCATCCCCTTCATCCACGCCCTCGTCACCGAGTTCTCCTACCGCCGTGTCGACGGGCAGAACCTCTGGGCACTCGCCCGGATCCGCACGTGAGCGAGCCGACCGAGCGCGCCCGCCTCGCCGCGATCGCCGAGCTCGGGATCGGCCTGAGCACCCCCCAGGAGCGCTTCGACAGGATCACCCGCGTCGCCCGCCGACTCCTGCGCGTCCCCCTCGCCGAGATCAACATCCTCGAGGAGTCGACGCAGTTCACGAAGTCGCCCCAGCGCTCGGCGCGGGCGAGCAGGATGCTGCGCGCCGACTCGATGTGCGACGTCACGGTCCAGCAGGGCGACATCCTCGTCGTCGAGGACGCCACCACCGATCCGCGGTTCGCCGACCGCGGAGTCGTCACCGGATCCCCCCACGTGCGCTTCTACGCGGGCCGCCCGCTCGTCGTCGGGGACGGCCTCCGCGTCGGCACGATCTGCATCATCGACAGCGAGGCGCGCGGCTTCTCGGAGGAGGAGCGCGAGATCCTCGAGGACCTCGGCCGGTGGGCGGAGCGGGAGCTGCGGGAGATCGCCTTCTCCGGACGCGCGAGCGAGACGCAGGAGCGGCTCTGGCCCCCGCGCCTCGACCTCGGCGAGTGGAGCCTCGACTCGCTGACCACGCCGCTGCACGACGTCGCCGGCGACTACACGGCGTGGCGCCGCAGCGGGGACGACCTCTCCCTCGAGCTGGTCGACGTGATGGGCAAGGGGGTCTCGGCGGCGATCGTCGCCTCCGCGATCCGCTCCGCGTTCCAGGCGCGGCCGGAGCTCCCTCCCGCGGCAGCCGTCGAGGCCGTCAACCGCCAGCTCCTGCCCGACCTGACCGCGACCGGGATGTTCGCGACCGCGCTGATCGCCCGGGTCGACCTCGCGAGCGGCGCCGTCGCGTTCGTGGACAGCGGCCACGGCCTCACCCTCCTGCTGCGCGCCGACGGCACCACGGAGCGGCTCGCCTCCACCGGCGTCCCGCTCGGCATCGCCGCCGACGTCTCCTGGGAGGAGGAGCAGCGCGTGCTCGCCCCCGGCGACGCGCTCTTCTCCTGCAGCGACGGCCTGCTCGACGTCTTCGGCGGGCGCCTCGACGCGCTCGACCGTCTCGCCGAGCTGGTGCGGAGCAACGACGACCCCGCTCTCTTCGAGCGTCTGCATGCTCTCGCAGACGACGCGCACGACGATGTGACAGCGTTGGTGCTGCGGCGCTCCGCAGCGCCCGCCCCCTCCTGATCCTGATCGAAAGGACCTCCCCCATGCCTGGTGCACTCGTCCTCGCCGGCGGCGGCCTCGCCGGAATCGCCTGGGAGCTCGGCGTCCTCCGCGGCCTCGCAGACGCCTCCCCCGAGGCGGCCCGCCTCCTGCTCGATCCTTCGACGACCTTCATCGGCACCTCCGCGGGCTCCGCGGTCGCCGCGCAGCTGAGCACCGGCACCGGCCTCGACGAGTCGTACGAGGCCCAGCTCCAGGAGGAGTCCGCCGAGATCGGAGCGGACGTCGACGGTGAGCGCCTCCAGGCCCTCTTCGCCGCGGCCGTCGAGGGCGCGACCTCGCCCCAGGACGCGCGGCGCCGCATCGGCACCCTCGCGCTCGAGGCCGAGACGCTCCCCGAGGACACCCGCCGGGCCGTCATCTCGGCCCGCGTGGGCGACGCCGACTGGCCCGAGCAGCGCCTGCTCATCACCGCCGTCGACACGGCCACCGGCGAGCTGCGCGTGTTCGACCGCGAGAGCGGCGTCGGTCTCGTCGACGCGATCTCGGCCAGCTGCGCCGTCCCCGGGGTCTGGCCACCCGTCAGCATCGACGGCGTCCGCTACATGGACGGCGGCGTGCGCTCCGGCAGCAACGCCGACCTCGCCGCGGGAGCCGACTGGGTCCTGATCGTCACTCCGCTGCCGGGAGTCGGCACGCCCGGCGCGGGCCTGATCCCGACCGGCGAGCTCGACGCCCTCGCGGACTCGCGGGTCGAGGTGCTCTACGCCGACGAGGAGTCGGTGCGCGCCTTCGGCCCGAACTCGCTCGACCCGGCCGTCCGCGCCGCCTCCGCCCGCGCCGGACGTGCTCAGGGCGCCCGTCTCGCCTCGCGGATCGCCGCGCTGGTCGGCGCCGAGTAGCCGGTCTCAGCGCCGCACGCTGTAGCGCGTGAAGACCGTGCCGTCGGCGAAGCGGTGCTCCTCGCGCAGGTCGAGGCGCGCGTGGAACCCGCACGGGAGGAAGTGGGTCCCGCCGCCCACCGCCACCGGCACCGTGTAGACCTGCACCTCGTCGACGATTCCGGCCAGCAGCGCGTGCCGGGCGAGGGTCGGCCCGCCGATCGAGACGTCGTGGTCGGCGGCGCTGACCTGCGCGGCGACGACGACCGGGTCGAACCCTCCCTCGACGCGGGTGCGGCGGGTCTCGGCCAACTCCAGCGTGGTCGAGTACACGACCTTGTCGGCCGCCCGCCACATCTCCTGGAAGTCGCGGATGAACGCGAACTCCTCCGCGAGGGCCCAGGTCTGCTCCCACGCGCGCATGACCTCGTACATGCGCCGCCCGTACAGGTACGTGCGCACCCGCCCCTCGCGCTCCGTGATGAAGCGGTGCACGGCGGGTCGCGGCTCCGCCCAGGCGAATCCGCCGTCCGCGTCGTTCACGTAGCCGTCGAGCGACGCGATCGAGCTGTAGATGAGCGCGCCCACGTCGGCCTCTCTCCGCGGCCGGCTTCGGGACCGCCCACGGGCGCGACCGTAGGCCTCCCGCCTGCGTCCGGCAACGTCCGCCGGGTCCTCTGGCGCGGATCGACGGGTCGATGCCGCTCCCGCCGGCGCTCCCGGCGGTCGGCGCCCCCTCCCGGACCGCGTACCGTGGTCGTGCCGCAGGGAGCGGCCGTGAAGGGTTCGGGATGAAGATCAGCCAGCTGCGCCACTTCGTGGCGGTCGCCGAGGAGCTGCACTTCGTGCGCGCCGCCGAGCGCCTCGGCATCTCGCGGCAGAAGCTCGACTCCTCCGTCGCCGCCGTCGAGCTCGACCTCGGCAAGCCGCTCTTCGAGCCCGGTGCCGCCGCCACGACCCTCACCGCAGCCGGGCGGCAGCGCCTCGCCTCCGCCCGCGAGGAGCTCGCCGCGCTCGGCGACGAGCCGGAGGCGGCTCCGAAGTCGGGAGGCAAGGCCAAGGCCTCCAAGGGGACCGGGCGCGCCCCGATCGTCAAGGGCCAGCCGAAGCCCTACAAGCGCCGCCAGTCCCGCTGACGCGCAGCGTCCGATCGACGGAGGTGGTGGGCCCTACCGGGCTCGAACCGATGACATCCACGGTGTAAACGTGGCGCTCTACCAACTGAGCTAAAGGCCCCCGTCGCGGGCGCACCCGCGGACGAATCGACTCGATCCTACGGCAGGCGGAGCAGCCCCCTGCGGGCACTAGCCTCGGCACATGACCGCCGACAGCGACTCCCGGGCGAGGCGGCGCGCCGAGAGCCGCTGGCCCGCCTCCGCCGCGATCCTGGTGGCCGTCGCCCTGAACGTGGCCGGCCACAGCGCCGACACCTCAGTGGTCCGCCTCGTCGCCGCCGGCATCACGCTCGCGCTGCTCGTGCCGCTGTTCGTCGTCAACCCGCACCGGCTCGACAGCGAGACGCGCTGGTCGCGCGGGGTCTCCATCGCCCTGGCGGTCGTGCTCGCCGTGGCGAACCAGGTGAACGTGGTCGCCGTGGTGATCGACCTCGTCGACGGGACGGCCGACGGCCCGCCGCTGCTGCTCACCGCGCTCCAGGTCTGGGTCACCAACGTCGTCGCGTACGCGCTGCTGTTCTGGGAGCTCGACCGCGGCGGTCCGGTCGCCCGCGGAACGCTACCCCGCACCGAGCTGCCGGCGGCCGACTTCGCCTTCCCGCAGGACACCTACCGCGACACCGCGCCCGAGGTCGCCGCGACCTCCTCCGAGCGCGCCGACTGGCGGCCCGGATTCGTCGACTACCTCGCGGTCTCGACGACGAACACCATGGCGTTCAGCCCGACCGACACGATGCCGCTGTCGAGCCGGATGAAGCTCCTGATGATCGCCGAGGCGTTCACCGGATTCGTCCTGCTGGCCCTCGTGATCTCCCGGGCCGTCAACATCCTCAGCTGACGACCGGGGCGGTCCGCCTCCGGAGGGTCAGACGTGCGCGGGGGCGAGCGCGTCGATCGCGGCGCGGTAGGCGTCGATGGAGCGCGGCTCGCCCGGGGCGGTCATGAACGTGTCCCGGATGACGCCGGCCTTGTCGATCAGGAAGGTCGCGCGGGTCGCGTAGCCCTTCGCCTCGGTGAACACGCCGTACTGCTTGGCGACGTCGCCGTGCGGCCAGAAGTCGGAGAGGAGCGTGAAGTCGTAGCCCTGCTTCTCGCCCCAGGCGCGAAGCGTGTGCTTGGAGTCGACCGAGATGCCGATCAGCTCCACGTCGGCGTGCTCGAAGAGGGAGAGGTTCTCGCGCAGCGCGCAGAACTCGCCCGTGCAGGTGCCGGAGAAGGCGAGGGGGAAGAACACCAGGGCGACGTTGCGTCGCCCGTGGAAGTCGCCCAGCTGGATGCGCTCGCCGTACTGGTTCGCGAGTTCGAAGTCGGGAGCCAGGGTCAGCTTCTCGAGAGCCATCGGTCCGATGTCCTTCCGTGCGCACGAGAGTCGCGCGAGCACGAGGGGCAATGCTAGACCCGCTCCGCGCAGACTCCAAGGAACATCCCGTCTCCCCCGATCACGGGCCGGTCGACGCGTCCCGTCTGGCGCTCTCCTACAGTCGTCGGCGCTCATTCCTCGTGGATCACCACAGTGCGATTCCAGGTTCGGGGCACGGGAATCGCTAGGCTGACGGAGGTGCCCGCGCGCGGCTCGTCATCCGAGCCCCGGATCCGCGGATCCGCACCGCTTCATGAGAATGATGTCTCGGGCACGATCTGCCCCCAGAGAGAGGTCGAGGGTGACTGTTAACGATCAGGACCCGTATTCCGTCGGTCACGTGGACTCGGACCCCGAGGAAACGTCGGAGTGGAACGAGTCGCTCGATGCGCTCGTCGAGGAGCGGGGCCGGGGTCGCGGGCGCGACGTCATGCTCAGCCTCCTCAAGCGCTCCAAGGAGCTCCACCTCGGCGTGCCGATGGTGCCCACCACGGACTACATCAACACCATCGCGCCCGAGAACGAGCCCGACTTCCCGGGCGACGAGGACGTCGAGCGCCGCTACCGCGCGTGGATCCGCTGGAACGCGGCCATCCTCGTGCACCGCGCGCAGCGTCCCGGCATCGGGGTCGGCGGCCACATCTCGACGTACGCGTCGAGCGCCTCGCTGTACGAGGTCGGCTTCAACCACTTCTTCCGCGGTCAGGACCACCCGGGCGGCGGCGACCAGGTCTTCATCCAGGGCCACGCCTCCCCCGGCCCGTACGCGCGCGCCTTCCTCGAGGGACGCCTGAGCGAGCACCAGCTCGACGGATTCCGCCAGGAGAAGTCGCATCAGGGCGGCGGGCTCTCCAGCTACCCCCACCCGCGGCTCATGCCGGAGTTCTGGCAGTTCCCGACCGTGTCGATGGGCCTCGGCCCGATCAACGCGATCTACCAGGCGCAGGCGAACAAGTACCTCACCAACCGCGGCATCAAGGACGCTTCCGACCAGCAGGTCTGGGCGTTCCTCGGCGACGGCGAGATGGACGAGGTCGAGTCGCGCGGTCAGCTCCAGGTCGCCGCGAACGACGGCCTCGACAACCTGAACTTCATCGTCAACTGCAACCTCCAGCGCCTCGACGGACCCGTCCGCGGCAACGGCAAGATCGTGCAGGAGCTCGAGTCGTACTTCCGCGGCGCGGGCTGGAACGTCATCAAGCTCATCTGGGGCCGCGAGTGGGACGACCTGCTCGCCCGCGACACCGAGGGCGCGCTGCTCGACCTGATGAACAAGACGCCCGACGGCGACTTCCAGACCTACAAGACGGAGGACGGCGCCTACGTCCGCGAGAACTTCTTCGGCCGCGACCCGCGCGCCAAGAAGCTCGTCGAGGGCTACTCCGACGAGCAGATCTGGGGCCTGCGCCGAGGCGGCCACGACTACCGCAAGATCTACGCGGCCATGAAGGCCGCGACGGAGCACAAGGGCCAGCCCACCGTCATCCTCGCCCACACCATCAAGGGCTACGGTCTCGGCCGCAGCTTCGAGGGCCGCAACGCGACCCACCAGATGAAGAAGATGACGCTGGACAACCTCAAGTCGTTCCGCGACACCATGCGCATCCCGATCACGGACGCGCAGCTCGAGGAGAACCCCTACCTCCCGCCGTACTACCACCCCGGTCAGAACGACGAGGCGATCGAGTACCTGCAGGAGCGCCGCCGCGCGCTCGGCGGTTACCTCCCCGAGCGCCGCTCGAAGTACACGCAGCTGAACCTCCCCGAGGACTCGGCCTACGCGGTCGGCAAGAAGGGCTCCGGGACGCAGGAGATCGCCACCACCATGGCGTTCGTCCGCATCCTGAAGGACATCCTCCGCTCGAAGGACTTCGGCAACCGCGTCGTCCCGATCATCCCGGACGAGGCGCGCACCTTCGGCATGGACGCGTTCTTCCCGAACGCGAAGATCTACAACCCGCGCGGCCAGCACTACACGTCGGTCGACCGCGAGCTCCTCCTGGCCTACAAGGAGAGCCCGCAGGGCCAGATCCTCCACGTCGGCATCAACGAGGCGGGCGCCCTCGCGGCGTTCACCGCGATCGGCACCTCGTACTCGACGCAGGGCGAGCCGCTCATCCCGGTCTACGTCTTCTACTCGATGTTCGGGTTCCAGCGCACGGGCGACGCGATCTGGGCGGCCGGCGACATGATGTCGCGCGGCTTCATGATCGGCGCCACCGCAGGACGCACCACGCTGACCGGCGAGGGCCTCCAGCACGCGGACGGGCACTCCCCGATCCTCGCGGCGACCAACCCCGCCGTCGTGAGCTACGACCCGGCCTACGGGTACGAGATCGCGCACATCGTGCAGTCCGGTCTCGAGCGCATGTACGGCGGGAAGCACACCGACCCGAACGTCATGTACTACATCACGGTCTACAACGAGCCGATCGTGCAGCCGAAGGAGCCGGAGGACGTCGACGTCGAGGGCATCGTCCGCGGCATCCACCGCATCTCCTGGGGCCAGTGGGACGGGCCGAAGGCCCAGCTCCTCGCCTCGGGCGTCGCGGTGCCGTGGGCGATCGAGGCGCAGAAGCTCCTCGCCGAGGACTGGGGCGTCTCGGCGGACGTCTGGTCGGTCACCTCGTGGAACGAGCTGCGCCGCGACGGCATCAAGGCCGAGCAGCACAACTTCCTCCACCCCGAGGACGCCGAGCAGGTGCCGTACGTGACGCAGAAGCTGGCCGACGCGAAGGGTCCCTTCGTCGCCGTCTCGGACTTCTCGCACCAGGTCCCCGACCAGCTGCGCCAGTTCATCCCGGGCGACTTCGCGACGCTCGGCGCGGACGACTTCGGCTTCTCGGACACCCGTGCGGCGGCGCGGCGCTACTTCCAGATCGACGGCCCCTCGGTCGTCGTGCGGACCCTGCAGCTGCTCGCCAAGCGCGGCGAGGTCGACCCCTCGCTCGCCGTCCAGGCGATCGAGAAGTACCGCCTCCTCGACGTCAACGCCGGCACCACCGGCAACGCGGGCGGCGAGAGCTGACGGACGAGTCCGTGCTCTCGCAGGAACCCGCACCGTCGAGTGCGCGGGGTCCTGCTCCTGCGGCGGAGCGTCCGGCCACCCGGCCGGGCGCTCCCCGCACGAAGGAGCAGACCCTCGCCTGGCTGCGCACCCTCGCCGGTGAGCTCTCGACGCAGACGATCAAGCGCCTCGAGGACACGCTGCCCTGGTACGGCAGCATGCCCCCCGGTCGGCGCTCGGCGGTCGGCCTCGTCGCCCAGGCCGGCATCACCTCGTTCATCTCGTGGTTCGACGACCCGTCGGCCACGCCGTGGATCGCGGCGGACGTGTTCGGAGCCGCTCCCCGCGAGCTGCTGCGCTCCGTCTCGCTGACGCAGACGCTGCAGCTGATCAAGGTGACGGTCGAGGTCGTCGAGGACCGGATCAAGAACGGCGGGGAGGACCTCCGCGAGGCGATCCTCCTCTACTCGCGCGAGATCGCCTTCGCCGCGGCCGACGTCTACGCGCGCGCCGCCGAGGCCCGAGGCCTCTGGGACGCGCGCCTGGAGGCGCTGGTCGTCGACTCGATCCTCACGGGCGAGGCCGACGACGAGCTGCCCAGCCGGATCGCCGCCCTCGGCTGGCACGGCCACGGCGAGGTCGCCGTCCTGGTGGGCACCGCCCCCAAGATGCTCGACGTCGACCAGCTGCGCCGCACGGCGCGGCACATGGACGCCGACGTGCTGATCGGCGTGCAGGGCAGCCGGCTCGTCCTGGTCATCGGCCGCGCCGAGCCGAGCGAGAACGCCACGGAGGAGACCGGCCCGCCGGTCGCGTTCCTCGAGATCGCGGAGGCGCTCGAGCCCGGCTTCGGGACGGGCCACCTCGTCCTCGGCCACGAGGTGCCGACCCTGGTCGAGGCGTCCCGCAGCGCCCGCGCGGCCCTCGCCGGCTTCGCGGTCGCCCGCTCCTGGCGGAACGCGCCGCGACCGGTCAACGCCGACGACCTCCTTCCCGAGCGCGCCCTCGCCGGTGACCCGCTCGCCCGCCAGAGCCTCATCACGCAGATCTACCGGCCCCTGCAGAAGCACTCGACCGAGCTTCTGACCACGCTGTGGGCCTACCTCGACAACGGCCGCTCCCTCGAGGCGACCGCTCGCGAGCTGTTCGTGCACCCGAACACGGTGCGGTACCGCCTCAAGCGGGTCGCCGAGGTGATCGGCTGGGACGCGACGGGCGCCCGCGAGGCGCTCATCCTCCAGTCCGCCCTCATCCTCGGCTCCATGAGCGACCCGGACGGCGCCGTCCGCCGGAAGCCGTCCCGCCGCTGAGGCCGTCTGCTCGCCGAACCCCTCCCGCCCCTGAACACTTGTAGACCCGCGACAAGCTCTTTGTGGTTTGTCAGTGGCTCCACGCGCCGCACGTGCGAGCGCAGATCGGAAGACTGGATACCGTGATCGTCGTCGTCGCCCCGGGTCAGGGCTCCCAGACCCCCGGATTCCTCGCCCCCTGGCTCGAGATCCCCTCCGTGGCCGAGCAGGTCGCCGCGCACTCGGAGGCGGTCGGCATCGACCTCGCCGCGCACGGCACCGTCTCGGACGCGGACACCATCCGCGACACCGCGGTCGCCCAGCCCCTGATCGTCTCCGCGGGACTCGTGAGCCTCGCCGCCCTCCTCGAGGGCGGACGGCGCGAGCGCATCGCGGGCATCGCCGGACACTCCGTCGGCGAGATCACCGCGGCTGCCGGAGCCGGGGTCCTCACCGAGGCCGACGCGCTGGTGTTCGTCCGCGAGCGCGCCCGTGCCATGGCCGCTGCGGCCGCCGCCGAGCCGACCGCGATGAGCGCGGTCCTCGGCGGCGACGAGCAGGCCCTGATCGCCCGTCTCGACGAGCTCGGCCTCGAGCCGGCCAACTACAACGGCGGCGGTCAGATCGTCGTCGCCGGCGCGGTCGACGCGCTCGAGGCCCTCAAGGCGGAGCCGCTCCGCGGGACACGCGTGATCCCCCTGCAGGTGGCCGGCGCCTTCCACACCCGCTACATGGCGCCCGCCCGCGACTCCCTCGCCGGCGTCGCCGCCGGGCTGACCCCCTCCGACCCGACGCTCCGGCTCTGGACGAACCGCGACGGGTCGGTCGTCGACTCCGGTGCCGCGTTCCTCGAGCTGCTCGTCGGCCAGGTCGCGTCCCCCGTCCGCTGGGACCTCTGCATGGCGGCCTTCGCCGACGCGGGCGTCACCGGGATCATCGAGCTGGCACCCGCCGGCGCGCTGGTCGGCCTCGCCAAGCGCGGCCTCAAGGGCGTGCCGAGCATCGCCATCACGACCCCCGACGACGTGGACGCCGCCCGCGCCTTCCTCGACGAGCACGCCGCCTAGCAGGAGAGACCCCATGACGACCCCTTCCCTCACCCAGTCCAGCGGCAGCGCGTACACCCGGATCCTCGGCATCGGCGCGGCACGCGGCGACCTCGTCGTTCCGAACGACGACCTGATCGAGCCGATCAACTCCTCCGACGAGTGGATCCGCCAGCGCACCGGCATCATCGAGCGCCGCAGGGCCTCCGCCGACATCCACGCGGTCGACCTCGCGACCACCGCCTCCCTCGAGGCGATCGAGAAGGCGGGCATCCGCCCGGACCAGATCGGCGTCGTGCTCGTCTCCACGATCAGCAACACCGTGCAGACCCCGTCGCTGGCCGCGCTCCTCGCGGACCGCATCGGCGCGAACCCCGCCCCGGCGTACGACATCTCGGCCGCCTGCGCCGGCTACACCTACGGCATCGCCCAGGCCGACTCCTTCATCCGCTCCGGCCTGGCCGAGTACGTGCTCGTCGTCGGAGCCGAGAAGCTGTCCGAGCTGGTCAAGTCGACCGACCGCAGCATCTCCTTCCTCCTCGGCGACGGCGCGGGCGCCGCGGTCGTCGGCCCCAGCGACACCGCCGGCATCTCGAAGACCGTGTGGGGATCCGACGGCTCCAAGTGGGACACCGTCGGCATGGACAACCCGCTCGCGGCCTACCGCGACGGCACCGCCGAATGGCCCACCCTCCGCCAGGACGGCCCGTCGGTCTTCCGCTGGGCGGTCTGGGAGATGGCCAAGGTCGCCAAGCAGGCGCTCGCGGAGGCGGGCGTCCAGCCCGAGGACCTCGCCGCGTTCATCCCCCACCAGGCGAACATGCGCATCATCGACGAGCTCGCGAAGCAGCTGAAGCTCCCCGAGACCGTCGCTATCGGCCGCGACATCGAGACCACCGGCAACACCTCCGCCGCGTCGATCCCGCTCGCCACCCACCGCCTGCTCGAGGAGCACCCGGAGCTGCACGGCGGACTCGCGCTGCAGATCGGCTTCGGCGCCGGACTCGTGTTCGGCGCGCAGGTCGTGGTGCTCCCGTGACCGGCGCGACCCCACCCCTAAACTGACCTACGGTCACTGACGAACACCCGAAGAACCCCCAAGGAGAGAACCATGGCACTGTCCAACGAAGAAGTCCTCGCCGGCCTGGCCGAGCTTGTCAACGACGAGACGGGCATCGCCACCGACTCCGTCGAGATGGACAAGTCGTTCACCGACGACCTCGACATCGACTCCATCTCGATGATGACCATCGTCGTCAACGCCGAGGAGAAGTTCGACGTGAAGATCCCCGACGACGAGGTCAAGAACCTCAAGACGGTCGGCGACGCGGTCCGCTTCATCGTCAAGGCGTCCGAGTAGTCGTCGCCCGCGCACCCCGTCCTCGTGACGGACACCCCGGCCGGCGACCGTCGGCCGGGGTGAGCCCGGCACCCACCCACACGGAACAGAGAAGCTCGTCATGACCAAGAAGATCGTCGTCACAGGAATCGGTGCCAGCACTCCCCTCGGCGGGACCGCCCGGGAGTCCTGGAACGCACTCCTCGCCGGCGAATCAGGCGTCCGCTCCCTCGAGCAGGACTGGGTCGCTCAGTACGACATCCCGGTCACCTTCGCCGCCCAGGCCAAGGTCCGCCCGGAGGAGGTGCTCTCACGCCCCGAGGCGAAGCGCCTCGACCCCTCCAGCCAGTTCGCGCTCATCTCGGCCCGCGAGGCCTGGGCCGACTCCGGCATCACCGACGTCGACCCGCTCCGCGTGGGCGTCGACTACTCGACCGGCATCGGCGGCCTATGGACCCTCGTCGACGCGTGGGACACCCTCCGCGAGCGAGGACCCCGCCGGGTCCTCCCGATGACCATCCCGATGCTCATGCCCAACGCGGCCGCCGCCGCGATCAGCATGGCCATCCCCTCCCGCGCCTACGCCCGCACCGACGTGTCGGCCTGCGCCTCCAGCACCGAGGCCCTCGCGAACGCCTACGAGCACATGCAGCTCGGCCTCGCCGACGTGGTCGTCGCCGGCGGCACGGAGTCGGTCGTCCACCCGCTCCCGATCGCCGCCTTCGCGTCGATGCAGGCCCTCTCGCGCCGCAACGACGACCCGGCGACCGCCTCGCGCCCCTACGACGTCTCCCGCGACGGCTTCGTCCTCGGAGAAGGCGCCGCGACGCTCATCCTCGAGACCGAGGAGCACGCCCTCGCCCGAGGAGCACGCATCTACGCGGAGCTCGCCGGCGGCGCCGTCACCAGCGACTCCTACCACATCACGGCTCCGGACCCCGAGGGCTCCGCCGCCGCCCGCGCCATGATCGGCGCCCTCGAGCAGGCCGGAGCCGCGCTCACCGACGTCACCCACGTCAACGCCCACGCGACGAGCACCCCGGTCGGCGACATCGCCGAGTACCGCGCCCTGCTGCGCGTCTTCGGCGACCACCTCCCGAACATCGCCGTCTCCGCGACCAAGGCGTCCACCGGCCACCTCCTCGGCGGCACCGGCGCGCTCGAGGCCATCTTCACCGTGCTCGCCCTCCACGAGCGCACCGCACCCCCCACCATCAACCTCTTCGAGCAGGACCCCCAGATCCCCCTCGACGTCGTCACCAGCCCCCGCGCCCTCGGCGACGGACCGCTGGTCGCCATCTCGAACTCGTTCGGGTTCGGGGGGCACAATGCTGTTGCCGCTTTCCGGACGGTGTAGCGGGGCGTAGCCCCGCTCCACCGTGCGGAAAGCGGGCTGCGCCGCTCCTTGCGCGGCGCAGGCGCGTCCGCTGGGGAGGGGGGCGGGGTTCCCGAGGGCCGGTGCGGTGCATCGACGGTGATCCGCTGGAACGCGGATCACCGGATACGCCTCGTGCCGCGAGGGAGCTGCGCCGCCGTCTGGTGTGGGCTGGTGAGCACGCCGTGCTGGTGGGGAGCGCGGGCTTCGCCGCGGCTCGGGTCGGATGATCGGATCAACGAAGCTGTCCGGGTGGGAGCGCGGGCTTCGCCGCGACTCGGGTCGGAGGCTCCGATCGCGGAAGCTGTCCGGGTGGGAGCGCGGGCTCCGCCGCGACTCGCGTCGGAGACTCCGATCGCGGAAACTGTCCGGGTGGGAGCGCGGGCTCCGCCGCAACTCGGGTAGAAGGCTTCGGTTCAAGCAGCTGTGCTCGAGGGGAGCGCGGGCTTCGCCGCGACCCGGGTCGCATGCTCCGATCACGGAAGCTGTTCGGGTGGGAGCGCGGGCTTCGCCGAGACTCGGGTCGGATGCTCGGATCAGGCGCGACAGAGGTGCGGGCGGGTCCACGAGTCTTCCGACGCCCTCCGCCGGAACGCGGTGCTCCGCCGACCGTCTGGTCGACGTGCGCAGCGAGCGGCAACCGCGAAGCGACGGCGCGACCTCGAGACGGACCTCTGCCGGAGCGGGGGTCCGCTGGCCGCCTGGTTCAGGGAGGCGGGAGCGAACGATTGCCGCGAGGCGTATCCGCCGATCCGCGTGCCAGCGGATCGGCGTCGCCGGACGCCCGCCGCTCCACGGAACCCGACCACCCGACCGAGCCGACTGCGCGACGCCGCGCGAGGAGCGGCGTCGAACGAGCTCAGCCGACCCCGTGCATCCAGACGACGGGGGCGAAGTCGCCGCCGTAGCGGAAGGGCTCGAGCTCGTCCTCCCAGGCCTGGCCGAGGGCGAGGCGCAGCTCGCGGTGCAGCTCGATGGAGTCGGCGCCGGCGAGCTCCATAGCGGAGCGGATGCGGTCCTCGGGCACGACGGTGTTGCCCGCGCTGTCGGTCTGGGCGTAGAAGATTCCGAGCTCGGGCGTGTGCATCCAGCGGCCGCCGTCGACGCCGGGCGAGGGCTCCTCGGTGACCTCGTAGCGGACATCGGCCCAGCCGCGGAGAGCGGACGCGATGACGGCACCGGTTCCGACCGGGCCCTCCCAGGCGAACTCGGCGCGCAGCGTGCTGCGGAGCACGGGCTGCTCGATCCAGGCGAAGTTCACGGCACGACCAAGAGCGCGACCTGTCCCCCACTCGAGGTGGGGGCAGAGCGCGCGGGGGGCGGAGTGCACGAAGAGCACACCCCGAGTCTGCTGCGCCACCATGGTGTCCTCCGTTCGTCCCGGTGCGTCTTCCCCAACGACCCGGACCACGGAACACTCTGCGGTGCGCCTTCTTCGATTATGACGGTGGACGTGCCACCACGCCCGATCATGCAGGAGCGGCGGACCTCCGTCAAGGCGGCTCGCCGCGCCTGCTCGACCGGCCGCCGGCGGCTCCTGCCTATACTCGGGTCGTCCGCGCCGCCGGACGCCGCACACCGCCAGACGCCCGCCGGGAGGAGCACCGTGTCCGTCCGCGACGGCCTGCTCGCCCTGCTCACGCTCGGCCCCGCCTACGGCCTCCAGCTGCACGCCGAGCTCCTCGACCGTGCCGCGCACCGGCCCCGGGTCAACGTCGGCCAGATCTACTCGACGCTCGAGCGCCTGCGCGAGCGGGGCCTCGTCGTCTCGGCCGGGTCCACCGACGACGGCCTCCCCTTGCACGCGCTCACCGACGAGGGCCGCGCGGAGGCGGCCGCCTGGCTGACGGGTGACGGAGCGTCCCCGGAGGAGGATTGGGACGACGTCCTCGACCGGGTGCTGCTGGCCTCGAGCCTGTCCGGCGCCGACCTCGCCGCCGTCCTCGACGCGTATGAGAGCTCGCTGCCCGCCACCGCCGACGAGCCGGCGGAGGAGGACGCGCACCCGCAGCGCCGCCTCGCCGCGATCGCCGCCCGCGTGCGGGAGGAGGCCCTGCGGCGCCTCCTCGAGGCGGCCCGCGACGAGCTCACGGGCGACGGGCCGGGACGGGGCGTCCGCGGATACGCTCTCGAGCGTCCCCGTCGGGGCCGTCGAGCCTCGAGCTAGGACGAGACAGGCGCGGGTGCCGTCGCCTAGGGTGGTTCGCATGTCCCGCACCCCCCTCGGTCTCCGCGTCCCCTCCCGGGCGCGCCGGCGCCTCGTCGCCGCCGGAGCGGGCACGGTCCTCGTCCTGTGCGCCGCCCTCGCCGCTCCGCTCTCCGCGTCCGCCGCCTACGACCCGTCCGACTACCCCTCGTGGTCCGATGTGGAGGCCGCGAAGTCGAGCGAGAGCGCCACCGCCGCCGAGGTCGACCGCATCACCGCCTTCCTCGCCGACCTCCGCGACCAGGCCGCCGCCCTCACCGACGCCGCCATCAGCCGGGCCGCCGAGGCGGACGCCGCGCAGAGCGCTCTCGACGAGGCGACCCAGCGCGTGAGCGCCCTGGAGGAGCGCGCCTCCGCCGCCCGCTCGGACGCCGACGCAGCGAAGGAGCAGGCCGGCCGTCTCGCCGCGCAGCTCTACCGCAACGGCGGGACCGATGCGACGCTCAACCTCCTCATCGGCGGCGACGAGTCGAGCGAGCTGCTCTACCGCCTCGGCACCATGACGCAGCTCACCCAGCAGACCAGCCGACTCCAGACCGCGGCGCAGTCGACCGAGAACCAGGCCGTCTCCCTCGCCGCTCAGGCCGAGCAGGCCCGGGGCGAGCGCGTCTCCCTCGCCACCGCCGCGGCCGACGCGCTCTCGGCCGCCCGCTCCGCGCAGGCCGAGGCCGACGCCAAGGTCGCCGACCAGGAGAAGTACAGCCAGGAGCTCTACACCCAGCTCGCCTCGCTCAAGAACACCACCGCCGAGATCGAGCGGGAGTACGCCGACGGCCAGGACGCGAAGTCGGCGTTCGAGGAGCAGCAGCGCCTCTCCCGCCTCGCCGCCGAGGCCGAGGCCGCCCGCCAGCGCGCCGCGTCGGCTCCCGCCGCGGCCGCGGCTCCGGCAGCGCCCTCCAACGGTGGAGGCGGCGGAGGCGGCCCGGTCGAGCTCGGCGACGACGACCCGACCGGCGCGCGCAACAGCTCCGCCAAGACCATCGCCGCCCTCGGCACCTACGCCGGACGCACGGACGGCCTCTCCCCCGCGCAGGCCCAGGCCTACGCCCGGACCGCTGTCGGCCGCTTCGGCTGGGGCGCCGATCAGGTCGACCGGTGTCTCATCCCGCTGTGGAACGGCGAGTCGGGGTGGCGCTGGAACGCGCTGAACCGCTCCTCCGGTGCCTACGGCATCCCGCAGGCCCTCCCGGCGAGCAAGATGGCCAACTCGGGAGCCGACTACCAGACGAACGCGGCGACGCAGGTCGACTGGGGTCTCTCGTACATCAAGAGCGCCTACGGCTCGCCCTGCAGCGCGTGGTCGAGCTGGAACAACCGCTCGCCGCACTGGTACTGATCCCGTGTCTCACTTCGCCTGGTCGTAGGAGTCGACGACGGCGACGGTGACCGGGAAGTCGACCTCGCCCTCTCCGAAGAGCGAGCGTCCGGCACGCACTGCAGCCTCGCGGACGATCGCGGCGACCCGCTCGCCGACGTCGGCGGGGGCGTGCACGATCACCTCGTCGTGCAGGAAGTAGACGAGGTGCGCCCGGCCGACCGCGCCGCCCTCGGCGCGCAGTCGCGCCCGCAGCTCGCCCATCCAGCAGAGCGCCCACTCGGCCGCGGTCCCCTGCACCACGAAGTTGCGGGTGAAGCGTCCCCACTCGCGCGCTCGCGCCGCATCCGCCGAGAGCCCCTCGGGGCCGGGAGGCGAGCTGCGCCCGAGCCATGTCGAGACGCTCTCGCCGCGCTCGCCAGCCCGAGCCGCCGCCTCGACGTGCGCGACCGAGCGCGGGTAGGCACGGGCGAGCCTCGGGAGCAGCCGCCCGGCCTCCCCGCTCGTCGCCCCGTACATCGCCCCCAGCATCGCGACCTTGGCCCGCGGCCGGTCGGGGACCACGCCGGCGTCGACGATGCCCTGGTAGAGGTCGCGGCCCCGCCCGGCGGCGGCCATGGCCGAGTCGCCCGAGAGCGCGGCGAGGATGCGCGGCTCGAGCTGCGCGGCATCCGCGACCACGAGGCTCCAGCCCGGATCCGCGGTGACCGCGGCGCGGATCTGCCGCGGCAGCTGCAGCGCCCCTCCGCCCGAGGTCGCCCAGCGGCCGGTGACGACGCCGCCCACCACGTACTCCGGCCGGAACCGTCCGTCGCGCACCCACGCGTCGAGCCAGGCCCAGCCGTTGGCGGTGAGCAGCCGCGAGAGCTTCTTGTACTCCAGGAGCGGCGGCACCGCGGGGTGCTCGAGGGACTGCAGCTCCCAGGAGCGCGTCGACTCGACCGGCAGCCCCGCGCGCCGCAGCGCCTTGAGGAGCTCGGCCGGCGAGTCGGGGTTGAGCTCGGGCGCGCCGAGCTCGTCGCGCAGGCGGACGGCCAGCGCCTCCAACCGGGCCGGGCGGCCGCCGAAGAGCGGGCGGGGGCCGAGCATCCCGGTGAGCACCCGGTCGTGCACATCGGCGCGCCACGGCAGCCCCGCGTGGGCGATCTCGCGAGCGATCAGGGCGCCGACGGATTCGGCGGCGAGCAGCAGGCGGAGCCGGCCGGCCTCGGCGGCGCCGGAGAGCGCCTCCTCCTGCCGGGCCAGCTCGAGGACGGGGTCGAGCTCGTCGGAGCCGCCCGCCGCCTCCTCGAACCCGATCAGCGTGTCCTGCGCGGCGGGGGCCGCGGCTCCCGCGTCCCACGGGTCGAGGGGCGAGCGCGCGAGAGCCGATGCGGCGGCGGAGACCGAGCGGCGGAGGATCGCGCGGGCCAGCCGGAGGTCGTGGCACCGGGCGACGACCACACCGGCCGACAGCAGTGCGGGATACCAGCGCGCGGTGTCGTCCCAGACCCAGCGCGGGCGCTCCTGCTCCCGCTCCCGGACGAACGCCGCCAGCTCGGCCGGCCCTCTGCCGCTCCCGGCCTCGGCGCCGCCAACGGGGTCGACCGCCCGCCACGCCCCCGTGGGGCCGCCGACGAGTGCGAGGAGCATCGGGCCATTCTCCCCCGTGGCGGACACGGAGGCCGCCGTCGCGGGGACGGCCGGGCCCCCTCTCGCTGAAGGAGTCACGGCGACGGCCGCGAGGGCGGGTAGCCGGGGAAGGGCTTCTCCTGCGCCGTCGGCGGCTGATGGGCCCACAGGGCGGCCGCGATGGTGTCCATCGAGCGGGAGTAGCCCACGAGCGTCCGCCTCTCCGGCTCGGCCGCCCAGGTCACCGCGCGGAACCAGGTCTCGCGGTACGGGCCGGTCTCGATGCGGCGCACCAGGCCGATCCGGCCGGTGCGCAGGGCGTCGACCATCACCCACTCGTCCTGCCCGCTGCTGCGCAGCATCTGGAGCGGACTCCACTCGATCATCGCGCCTCCCACCGGTCGATCCGCGGCCGTGGCGAGCACGAGCGCCGCGGCGTACACTCGCAGACTATCGAACACATGTTCGAACGGCCAACCGGGTCCGGCGAGTGAACGGGAGCACGACGATGGCGGTGATCGACGAGACGGCGCTGGTCTCGACCGACGGCGAGGGAGTGCCGATCGCGCTCGAGTGGCGGGGCGGGAGCTACCGGGTGACCGACCGGCCGACGGTGTGGACCTGCACGAGCGAGTGGTGGGCGCCCCTCGAGGGGTTCCCGCCGACGTTCGGGCGCACACCGGTGAGCATCGGCGGCTGGCGCTTCCAGGCGACGGACCTCGCGACCGGCGGAGCGTTCGTGCTCGACGTGGTCGCGTCGACGGAGCCGCAGTGGAGCGTGGTGCGGATCTACGAGTAGTGCCGGCGCGAGGCCGGCCGGGCGGCTACTTGTCGGCCGACCAGGGCGCCCGCGTCATGGCGATGAGAGCCGCGACTCCGGAGACGAGGCCGACACCGGCGATGGCGGACACGACGAGCCAGAGAACGAGTTCCATGCCACCAGTCTACCGAGCCCCGGAGCGGATCCTCTCCTCCCCGCTTCCATCCCCCGGCTATGGAATAGCCTGGGCAGAGTGACCGACGCCCCCACCCGCGCGAGTGTCGGACTGCGCTCGGAGCGCGGCCCGATCCTGCTGTCCCTGATGATCTCGACCGCTCTGGTCGCCCTCGACGCCACGATCCTCTCGACGGCCGTGCCGTCCATCGTCGCCGACCTGGGGGGCTTCGAGCAGTTCCCCTGGCTGTTCTCGATCTACCTGCTGGCCCAGGCGGTCTCGGTCCCCCTCTACGGCAAGCTCGCCGACGTGATCGGGCGCAAGCCCATCATGCTGATCGGCATCGCCCTGTTCCTGGTCGGCTCGCTCCTGTGCGGCCTCGCCTGGAGCATGCCCGCGCTGATCGCGTTCCGAGCCCTGCAGGGTCTGGGGGCCGGAGCGATCCAGCCGATGGGCATCACCATCGCCGGCGACATCTACACGGTCGCCGAGCGTGCGAAGACCCAGGGCTACCTCGCGAGCGTCTGGGGCATCTCCTCGGTCGTCGGGCCGACGCTCGGCGGCGTGCTCTCGGACCTGGGCGCCTGGCGCGGCATCTTCCTCGTCAACATCCCGCTGTGCCTCCTGGCGGCGTTCCTCCTGATCCGCAGCTTCCGCGAGACCACCCGGGGCGAGAAGCAGCGGATCGACGTGGCGGGCGCCTCCGTGCTCGCCGTGGGCACCGCGCTGCTCATCCTCGGGCTGCTCGAGGGCGGCAGCGCCTGGCCGTGGCTCTCCCCCGCCGGAGTCGGCGTGTTCGTCGTCTCGGCCCTCGCGTTCGCCGGCTTCGTCGCGATCGAGCGGCGCGCGGCCGCCCCGGTGCTCCCCCTCTGGGTCCTCACGCGGCGCGTGCTGATCTCGACCAGCCTGGTCTCGGTGACCGTCGGCGCGATCACGCTCGGCGTCACCTCGTACTTCCCGACCTTCGCGCAGGGCGTGCTCGGCAGCTCCGCCCTCGGCGCGGGCTTCGCCGTCGCGGCGATGACGCTCGGCTGGCCGGTCGCGGCGTCCCTGTCGGGCCGGCTCTACCTGCGCATCGGCTTCCGCAACACGGGCTTCCTCGGGGCGGGGCTCGTCGTGATCGGCACGGCGCTGACCATCCTGCTCGGCGCCTCCTCGACGCTGTGGGAGATCGCCGGCTTCTGCGTGCTGATCGGCGCCGGCATGGGGCTCGTGGCGACTCCGACGCTGATCCGGGCGCAGTCGAGCGTCGACTGGAACGAGCGCGGAGTGGTCTCCTCGACAAACTTCTTCGCCCGGAACATCGGCAGCGCCGTCGCCGTGGCCGTGTTCGGCGCGATCGTGAACGCGAAGGCGGGCGGCGGCGTCCCCGCACCGGCGGACCTCGCCGAGGGCACCCGCTTCGTCTGCATCGCGCTCACGGTCCTCGCCGTGGGAATGCTCGCCGCGGTCTGGGCGATGCCCAAGGAGGGGCGCCCCGCGCCGGACGAGGATCGGGCGGCGAAGGCCGAGCCCGACGCGGTCCGGCCGGACGCGGCCCGGCCGGACGCGGCCCAGCCCTAGCCGTCAGGCGGCGCCGTCGGTTCTCATCGTCAGCCGGAGCGGCGCGCCGCGGCCGTCGCTCGCAGTCGGTCGCGGTGGGTGCGGCGCACCCGGTGCGTCCAGCGCTGCAGGGACGACCCCATCCCGGGGTGCCGCGCCAGCGTGTGCAGAGCGCGGTCGAACCGGCGGAGCATGTCCGCGAAGGCGCCGAAGGGGCGGGCCGAGATGCCGACCTCGAGGTGGCGGTCGAGCACGATCCGGTGTCGGAGTCCCAGGTGCACGCTGATCTCGACGTCGTCGTGCACGTAGGCGTCGTGCCGGTGCATCTCCTCCGCGATCTCCTCCCACGCCGACCGGCGGACGGCGCAGTTGGAGCCGAAGAGCGGCCAGTTGGCCAGCGCCGACCCCATCAGCACGAAGTAGGCGTCCATGTAGGCGACCCGCGCGATCACCCGGGCGATCGGGCCGAGCTCGTCGAAGCGTCCGGGACCGGTCACCGCTCCGACCTCGGGGTCGGCGAAGTGGCCGGCCAGGCGCGCCAGCCAGTCGGGTCCCGGGCGGGAGTCGGCGTCGAGCCGTGCGAGGACGTCGCCGTGCGCCTCGTCGAAGCCGTGCGCCGTGCTCGCCGGGATCCCGGCTCCGTCGTGCCGCACCACCCGCGCGCCCGCCGCCCGCGCGACGGCGGCGCTGTCGTCGGTGCTCCCGTCGTCGACGACGACGATCTCGAACGGAGCGAGCGTCTGCTCGCGGAGGAGCTCGAGCAGCTGCTCGAGGTGGCGGGCGTCGTCCTTCACGGGGACGACGACCGAGATGCGCCGGTGATCCATCCGCCCAGTCAACGCGATCGGGGCGCTCAGCGGGGACACCGCCACGCGTCTCGCGCGAGCCCGGACCTGTCAACCGGCTCCCGAGCGCGCCGGATCCGCTGATGGGATCGACCCGTGTCCGCCGGATCGGCGGCCCGATCGAGACAAAAGACGACATGACCCAGGGACCTCGAGACTTCCAGCCCACCCGTGCACTGGTGACCGCCTCGGACTCCGGCATCGGCCGGGCGACCGCGGTGGCACTGGCCGAGGCGGGCATGGACGTCGGCATCACCTGGCACAGCGACGAGGAGGGTGCGCAGGGCACGGCGGAGGAGGTGCGCTCCCTCGGCCGGCGCGCCGAGATCGCGCGCCTCGACACGACGGATCTGGAGGGCGCGGGCGACGTGATCGACGACCTCGCGGATCGACTGGGCGGGCTCGACGTCGCCGTCAGCAATGCGGGCGGAGGCGGGGGCGAGCCCTTCCTCGAGCAGAGCCTCGACAGCTGGCGCTCGACCGTCGCCCTGAACCTCGACGGAGCGTTCGTCTGCCTCCAGCGCGCCGCGCGGCGCATGGCGGCCCAGGGCACGGGCGGCAGGATCATCGCGGTCACCAGCGTCCACGAGCACCAGCCGCGGGTCGGCTCCGTCGCCTACACCGCTGCCAAGCAGGGCTGGGCGGCCTGCTGAAGGTGGCCGCACTCGAGCTCGGCTCCCTCGGCATCACCGTCAACGCCGTCGCCCCCGGGGAGATCGCCACGCCGATGAACGACGCCGAGGACGTGGACCCCGTCACGATCGACCGCCCCGGCATCCCCCTCGGCCGCCCCGGCGACGCCCGCGAGATCGCGGCGGTGGTCGCCTTCCTGGCCTCTCCCGCCGCCTCCTACATCACCGGATCCTCGTACGTCGTGGACGGCGGGATGCTGCAGATGGGGCCGCAGGCCGGCTCCCACCTCCGGCAGGACGACTGGCGCGAGGCCTGAGCCGCCGACCACGGCGCCCGCCCGCCGGGTACTCTCGAAGAGGTGCTCCGGCGGGCGGGGCGCCTGCTCCGGGATGTAGGTGACGCACGTGTGGTTCCGGCGTCGACGCAGGTTCAAGATGGAGCCGTACGACCCCGATGAGAACCCGTCGCGCGAGCCCGCCTCCGTCGAGGAGGCCGCCGAGGAGGGCCTGATGCTCGCGCAGTACGCGAGCCGCATGGCCGTGAAGAACCGGGTGCTGATGGACGGCCTCGGCGCCGACGTCCCCTTCGACTCGGGCCGCTACTCCGTCGTCGCCGCGGAGGAGCTCGAGAAGCTGGCGCGCGAGTCCGAGGCAGCCGCCGAGCGCCTGCGCGGCATCGCCGCCGACGTGACCTCGGTGGGCGGCCGCTCCGACCACGTGCACGACTACCGCTCGGCCGACGTCGACAACCTCGACCACCGCGAGCGGCTTTCGCTCCTGGTCGCCGACTCCCTCCACAGGCGGGCGCAGGACGAGGAGTACCTCGCGACGCTCGTCGACGACGCCCGTCAGGACGCGTGGCGCGAGCTCGCGCAGTCGATCGAGGAGACCCTCGACCGCACCTCGCGGATCGACCCGGACGACGAGGAGTACCGCCGCGACCGCTCGGTGCGGATGGCGCTCGTGGTCGTCGACGACCTGGTCAAGCTGGCGGAGGAGCGCGGCGTCAGCCTCGAGGACTGACGGGCTCGTCGGGGGACGCCGGGACGGGGCTCAGGCCCAGCCGGCGCGGAACGACTCGGTCGCCTCGGCGGAGCGCTCCCGGACCGACTCCAGCAGCTCCTCCATGGTGGAGCTGCGGAGGAACGCGAGGCGGTCGAGCTCGGTGACCGGTGCGACGCCGGCGAGCTGCCAGGCGTGCGCGGCCGGATCCTCGGCGAGCTCGACGACCGCGCCGTAGCGCTGCTCGACGAACTCGCTCGCGACCGCCAGTGCCGTGCGGACCGCCGACTCCGCCGCAGCCAGCGCGGGGGCGTGCTTCTCGTCCCACTCCAGATCGGGCAGCAGGCGGACCTCGGCGCGCGGGTACGGGTCGTCCTCGTACCAGCGGACGACCTCGAAGCGCTCCTCGCCCACGGAGTCGAGCGTGACGAACGACTCCGCCCCGTCGATGTTCAGGATGCGCGCGCGGGCGCCGACCGCGAACCGCTGGTCGCCGCCGCCCACCTCCTGGCCGCGCTCGATGAGCACGACGCCGAACGCGAGGGTCTCGTCCTCGAGGACGTCGCCGAGCATCCGCAGGTACCGCGGCTCGAACAGCCGGAGCGGGAGCGGCATGTGCGGCAGGAGCACGGAGCCGAGCGGGAACATCGGAAGATCAGGCACGGGATCAGGCAATCACGTCGAGCGGAGAGCGGCCAGTACGGGCGCGGCGCGTCGGGACGTGCTAGCGCATCGCGCCACCGTGTCGTCCGCTTGCGGATGCTCGCCACGCCCCGGACGATCTCCGACGGCCCGGACCCACCCGCGTGGCTCCCACTCAGACTGGGAGCATGGATCTCGCTGACCTCCGAGCCGTCGTCCGAGCGGACCTGGCCGCCAAGGGCCACGCCTCCGACCGGCTCACCGTCCTCGTCCTCCGGCTCGGGCAGTACTCGAGCTCTCGGAGGACCCGGCTCCCCCTCCACCTCGTCTACCGCCTGGTCGATCTCGTCTGGACCCGCATGATCGTCGGAGCCGAGCTGCCGCCGACCGCTCAGGTCGGGCCCGGCCTGCGTCTCCCCCACTGGGGCCGCGGCGTGATCCTGCACCCGCGCACGGTCATCGGGAGGAACGCGTTCATCTACCACGGCGTCACCATCGGCGAGTCGAAGGGTCGGACGCCCGTGATCGGCGACGACGTCTACATCGGCGCCCGCGCGACGATCGTCGGGGACGTGACCGTCGGCGACCGTGTGCGGATCGGAGCCGGCGCCGTCGTCGTCCGCGACGTCGCCTCCGACTCGTCTGCGGTCGGCGTGCCGGCGAGGACCGCGTCGGCGGCGTCCTGAGGCACGGCACGCCGGTCCGACAGGAGCGGACCGCGCGCTCCGACGAGACCGGCATCAGGTGGAGGCCCGACCCGGCGCTGGAGAGGAGGAACGACCGCGGGTGGAGCGGAGTAGGGCGTACGGGACTTGAACCCGTGACCGACGGATTATGAGTCCGCTGCTCTGACCGGCTGAGCTAACGCCCCGCGGCGGCCGTCCGAGCGGCCGTCAGGTGGCGGCGGGTGCGGACGCTGCGTCGGAGGCCGGATCGGCCACCGGCTCCCCACGATACAGGCTCTCGAAGGTGCTGATCGTGCGGTTGATGTCGTGCGCGGCGACGATGCGGAGGGAGGCGCGCTTCATCGCCTCGAGGTCCTCCTGATCGGCCGTGAGCACGGCGGTGAGGCGGTCGGCGAGGGCCTCGGCGCTGCCCGGCGCGAAGAGGTAGCCGTTCTCGCCGTCGTGCACGAGGTGCGGGAGGGCCATCGCGTCGGCGGCGACGACGGGGAGGGCCGAGGCCATCGCCTCCATCGTCGCGATGCTCTGCAGCTCGGCGATGGACGGCATGGCGAACACGGTGGCGCGGGTGTACGCCTCCTTGAGCTCGGCGTCCGAGACGTAGCCGGTGAAGCGCACGCGGTCGGCGATGCCGAGGGTCGCGGCGAGCTGCTGCAGGTTGCGCATCTGGTCGCCGCCGCCGACGATCTCGAGCTTCGCGTCGAGTGCCGGATCGAGCAGGGCGACGGCGCGGAGCAGGACGTCGATGTGCTTCTCGCCGGTCACGCGGCCGACGAAGAGGATCGAGTCGCCGGCGCGGGCCGCGAAGTCGGGCGTGTAGTTGTCGGCGTCGATGCCGCAGGAGATGGCGTGGACGCCCCGGAGGCCCGTGTACTTCTCGAGGAACTGCGCGGCCTTGCGGGTCGGTGTGGTGACCGCCTCCGCCCGGCCGAAGGTGCGGCGCGCAGCCCGCCAGGCCATCGCCACGGCCTTGGCCTGCACGGCCTTCGGCAGGAGGGTGAACTCGAGCATGTTCTCGGGCATGAAGTGGTTCGTGCCGACGATGCGGATGCCGCGCTTGGCCGCCTCGATCCCGAGACCGCGGCCGACGATGATGTGCGACTGGAAGTGCACGACGTCGGGCTTCACCTCGTCGAGGATGCGCGCGCTGTTCTGCCGGATCCGCCACGGCATCGCGAAGCGCAGCCAGTCGTGCGGGTACCAGCGCCAGCTGTAGAGCCGGTGCACGATGATCCGCTGGCCCTCGTGCGTCTCGACCCGGGTGCCGCTCCAGCCGTCGGCCGAAGGGGCGACGACGTGGACCTCGTGGCCGCGCTGCGCGAGACCGGCGGCGAGGCGCTCGGCGAACTTCGCGGCTCCGTTCACGTCGGGAGCGAAGGTGTCGCAGCCGATCACGACCGTCAGCGGTCGGGAGTCGGGCGATCCCGGTCGGGACGCGTCGCGGGGATCTGACACGGGAGGTCCTATCGGTGTCGTGCCGCTCGGGGAGAGAAGGGAGCGATCGGCGGAGGTCGGTCGGTTTCGTGGCTCTCGGCGCGGACCCATTGTAGGCAGAGGAGTCCTCACCACTCGGGATCCCGCGCCGTCAGCGCGCCTGCGGGTGGTGCTTGGCGAGGAGGAAGACGCCGTAGATGGCGACGGCACCGGCCGCGATGAAGAGTGGGATCGCCCACGGGGCCGCGTACTGCGCCTCCCCGAGCACGACGATGCCGATCGCGACGGCGACCAGCGGGTCGATGACGGTGAGGCCCGCGACAACGAGGTCCGGCGGGCCGGAGGAGTAGGCGTTCTGCACGAAGTACCCGCCGAGCGCGGTCGCGGCCAGGAGCGCCACGATGCAGACCACCGTCAGCGGGTCGAACTCGCCGTACTTGATGCGGTTGAGCACGACCTTCGCGAGAGTCGCGACGAAGCCGTAGACCACTCCGGCGCCCACGATGTAGAAGATCGCCTTCGCTCCGCGGCGGAAGACGCGGAAGGCGATGACGAAGACCGTGAGCACCACGGCGAGGATCACGAGGATCGTGATGAGCTCGGGCGTCTGGATGGACTTGTCGACCGCGTTGAACGCCGCCACGAGGACGAACGTGCCGACGCCTCCGACGCAGAGCACGATCGCCCGGATCGACGCCGCGTTCAGGCGCACCCGGCTGACCCGCGCGTTGACGACCGCGGTGATCACGAGCGCCACCGCTCCGAGCGGCTGCACCACGATGAGCGGGGAGAAGCCGAGGCTCGTCAGCTGGAAGACGATCGCGAGGCCGAGGAGCAGGGTGCCGATCACCCACGAGGGGCGCGAGAGCAGCGCGACCAGCTGGCCGCCGCTGAGCCCGGAGGAGCCGGAGCGCTTCGAGAACCGCTCCACCTTCGCCACTCCCCGGTGCTGGAACTGCGCGCCGAGGGAGAGGAACACCGCGCCCACGAGAGCGATCGGGATGCCGATGAACTTCGCCGGGTCGTTGAGGAGTTCGGCGAGATCGGCGGGCATGGGGTCGACCCTACCCAGAACGCCTCCGGGAGTCCTCCGACGCACGGGTGAGGGGCTGAGCCCAGCGGATGATCCTCGCGGACCCGGTCGGCGGCCCCGCGGTACCCTGTCCCCCATGGCCGTCCTCCCCATCCGCATCGCCGGCGACCCCGTCCTGCACTCCCCCGCCGCCCCCGTCACCGAGTTCGACGATGCGCTGCGCACCCTCGTCGCCGACATGTTCGAGACGATGGACACCGCCCCCGGAGTCGGCCTCGCCGGCCCGCAGGTCGGCGTCCCGCTGCGCCTGTTCGTCTACGACTACGCCGACGACGACGGCACCCCCCGCCGCGGCGTCGCGATCAACCCCGAGCTGTTCGTCACGCCGACCCCGCTCGGCGAGGCGGACGAGGACACGGAGTCGGAGGGGTGCCTCTCCTTCCCCGGCGAGCGCTTCCCGCTCCGCCGATCCGAGCGCGCGATCCTCCGCGCGGTCGACCTCGAGCAGGAGCCGTTCGAGATCGTCGCGGACGGCTGGTTCGCCCGCGTGTTCCAGCACGAGTTCGACCACCTCGACGGCGTGCTCTACATCGACCGCCTCGAGCACGACTACCACAAGCCGGTCGCGAAGATCACCCGGAAGCGCGGCTGGGGCGGCCCCGGCGTCTCGTGGCTGCCCGGCGTGGAGCACCTCGAGGACTGACTCAGGCCAGGTCGACCCCGTGCACGCCGTTGTGGTGGCGGATCGCGGGGAACGAGGCGGTGACGCTCCGGCCGACGCCGGGCGTCCGCTTCTCGGTCACGTCGCCGCCGAAGAGGGCGGCCCGCTCGCGCAGCTCGGCGAGCGCGGGGCTGTCGATGCGCTCGGTGAGCGAGCGCAGATCCGCCTCGAGAGCGCTGGCGTCCTGCTCCGCAGCGCCGTGCTGCTCGCGGTCGTCGTCGACCTCCACCCGGAGGCCGGTGGTCGTCCATCGGGAGCTGATGCGGACCTCGGTCCCCGCGCCGCCGGTCTCCAGCGCCGAGTCGAAGGCGTACTCGAGCACCCGGAGCACAGCCACCTCGGCGCCGTCCTGCAGCGGGAACGGCTCGCCGAACGACTCCTCGCGGACGCTCAGGCCTCGCTCGCGGGCGCCCTCGATCAGGGGGACGGAGCCGCCGGTGCGCGGCAGCTCCCCCGGATCGACGGAGGCGACGGTCGCGATGCGGCGCAGCTGCGCCAGTGAGGCCTCGGCCGCCCGCACGGCCCGCTGCGCCGACCGCGCGGCTGCGGCGGGGTCGCGGTCGATCGTGAGACGGACGCTCTCGGCCTCCTCGACGACGTGCGCGGCGCTGCGGACCGCGAGCTGCTCGAGCTCGCCGACGATGCGGAGCCTCGCCTCCTGCTCGCCGACCGCCAGCTCGAGGCGGACGACGCGTGCCGCCTCCTCCGCACGGCTCTCGGCGGCACGGCGCTCGGCGCCGACGGCGCGGCGCCACAGCACGACGACCGCGACCAGGGCGATCAGGGCGAGGATGAGGACGACTTCGAGCACGACGGCCTCCGGGGGGGACGGGACGGGTTCGGCACAGGAGCGCCGGAGAGAGATCGTACCCGCGCCGCGGACAGCGGACCTGAGGCCGCGGAGGGGGTTGCGGAGCCTGACTCAGTCGTCGGAGCGCACGGAGCGGGTAACGGTGAAGCGGCGGTCGCGCGCCACCACCGAGGTCGGCCCGACCGCGCGGCGCAGCTCGGCCGGATGCGCGAGGTGGGAGTTGAAGACCGTCCACAGCACGCCTCCGGGGCGCAGCACGCGGCCGGCCGCGCGCAGCATGCGCCGGGCGACGAGGTCGGTGACGGCTCCGTCGGAGTGGAACGGCGGATTGCAGAGCACGACGTCGACGGAGGACGCCTCCAGCGTCGAGGCGTTGTCGTCGCGAAGGACGCTGACGGCCAGCCCGTTGGCCGCCGCGGTCGCCCGGGCGGACTCGACCGCGGCACGCGAGGTGTCCGTCGCGGTCACGGCGAGGTCGGGGCGGGCCCGGGCCACTACGGCGGCGAGGACGCCGGTTCCGCAGCCGAGGTCGAGTGCGGTGCCCGCGGGAAGGGAGTCGACATCGAGGGCGGCGAGGAGGGCGCGGGTGCCGAGGTCCAGTCGCGCCCCGGCGAAGGCTCCCGGCAGCGCGACGACCTCGAGGTCGAGCTCGTCCAGACGGCGCCGCTCGGGCCCGGGCGCGGGCGGCTGGTCGGGGAGCGCGCCGCTTGCGAGCAGGGCGCGCGACTTCTGACGCGCGAGGGAGACGTCGATCCGCTCGTAGCGCACGGCGAGCACGTCGTTCATCGTGCGCGTCATGTGCTTGATGCGGCCGGCGCCGATCAGGGTCGCCGCCGGGTTCGCGAGTGCGGTCCCGGCTGCGACGGCGGCCAGGGCGTCGAGCGAGCGCGGCAGGCGCAGGAGCACCGCGTCGGCGTCGCGGACGGCCTCCGCGACGGAGTCGACGATCTCGATCGGCGCGAGGTCGACGCCCGACCCGCGCACCGTCTCGAGGTTCTGCGCCAGAGCGCGCTCGGCGGTGATCGAGTCCTGCACGACGCGCACGGCACGTCCGTCGGCGGCGAGGCCGAGGCTCAGCGCCCCGTAGGCGTCCCCGATCACGGCGAGGCGGCCGCGATCGGCGGCGAGGTCGAGCAGCAGGCGGTCACTGGCGTCGACGGCGACGAGATCCGGCGCCTCGACGTCGGGGCGGCGGCGCAGGAGGGCGAGCACGTCCTCGCGCATCGCGCCTCCGATCGTCGGTCCGAGCGGGTGGGCCCTCGAGAGCGACCGCTCGCGGGCACGAAAAAAGGGCCCGAGAGTGGAGTCCCGGACCCTTCGCTCCCCGACTTGGACTCGAACCAAGAACCTACCGGTTAACAGCCGATTGCTCTGCCAATTGAGCTATCGAGGATCATCCGACCACCCGGAGGCGATCAGCGCGGTACTACTTTAGCAAACTCTCCGCGAACGCAAAATCGGGCGCGCTCTCAGTAGCCGGAGCCCGGGTCGACGCGGCCGACGAACGGCCCGCCGGCGGCACAGGCGGCCACGTTGGCGCGCACGCGCTCGGCCAGGAGCGGCGCGGTGATCTCGGGGGTGTCCGCGCTGTGGGGCGTGATCAGGCATCGGGGCTCGCTCCAGAGCGGATGCCCGTCCGGCAGCGGCTCGGGGTCCGTCACGTCGAGCGCGGCGCCCGCGAGACGGCCTTCGGCGAGGGCCGCGACGAGCGCGTCCGTGTCGACGAGGCTCCCCCGGGCGACGTTGACGAGCACGGCGTGGGCGGGGAGCCGCGCGAGCAGACCCGCGTCGACCATCCGCTCCGTGCCCGCGGTGGCGGCGGCGGCCAGGACCAGCACGTCGGCGTCCGCCGCGGCCTCGGCGAGCCGCGACGCCGACAGGGTGCGGGCGGCGCCCTCCACCGGCTCGTCTCCGCGGCGGACGATCGTCACCCGGCAGTCGAAGACGGCGAGCAGCCGCAGGAGCTCGCGAGCGATCCCTCCTGCTCCGACGATCACCACGGAGGCGCGATGCAGCGTGACCGCCTTCTTCGGCCCCCACGACTCGGCGCGCGCCCGCTCGGGCAGCGAGCGCAGGAGGGCGAGCACCAGCGCGAGCGCGTGCTCGGCCACCGGCTCCGCGTAGGCGCCCTTGGCGCTGGTCCAGACGATGTCCGCGCGGGACGCGGCGAGCACGGGCGCGAAGACGTCGACGCCGGCCCAGGGCAGCTGCACCCAGCGGATCGACGGGTGCTCCTCCAGCACAGCGGCCAGCTCGTCCGTGCGGCCGTAGGACAGCCAGAGCAGCGCGTCCGGACTCTCGTCGAGTCCGACGACCACTCCCCCGCCCGACTCGACCGCCTCGGCGAACACCGGCTTCGGCCGCGGGAGCACCGCGACGCGCGGGACGGTCACTGGTCGGCCGCCTCGACGCGCTGCGCTCGGGAGGCGTCGAAGCGCTCGTACTCGGCGAAGGCCGCTCCGAGCTCGCGCACGTAGGGGTGCCGGGCCTCGATCAGCACCTCCAGCAGCGGCCCGTACGCGACGACCTCGCCGCCGACGAGCACTGCGATCCGGTCGGTCGACCGGCTCAGCACATCGATGTCGTGGCTGACCACGACGGCCGCGAATCCCTCCCGGCGCCGCAGGTCGGCGAGGAGGTCGACGATCGACTCGCGCACCGTCGCGTCGATGCCCGAGGTCGGCTCGTCGGCGATCAGCACCTTCGGCCCGAGCACGAGCGAGCGGGCCACGGCCACGCGCTGGCGCTGGCCGCTGGAGAGCTCGTAGGGGTAGCGGTCGAGCAGGAACAGCGGCAGGTGCACGGAGTCGAGCAGCGTCGCCACCCGCACCGCCGCGGCCTTCGGGTCGTAGTGGCGGTCGCGAAGGAAGATCGGCTCGGCGATCAGCTCCGAGACGGTCAGCTCGGGGCGGAGGGCCGCTCCGGCGTCCTGCGCGAGATGCGCGACGTCGACGGTGAAGCGCTTGAGCTCGCGGGCGGGGAGCGAGCGGAGGCGGTGCCCCGCGACCGTCGCGTCCCCTCCGATGATCACCGGGCGCGTGCGGCCGCCGTCGTGCCCCAGGCCGTCGCCGCCGAGCACGCGCGCGAGCGTGGACTTGCCCGAGCCGCTGCCGCCGAGGATCCCGAGCACCTCCCCCGGCTCCACGCGGAGGCTCACTCCCCGCAGCGCCGTCCACCGGCGGCTGATGCCGCGCGGCGGGTACTCGACGCTGAGGTCGTCGACGACGATGGGGGCCTGATCCTCGGCGGTCCTGCTCACGCCCGGCGCTCCGCCTCGACGATGCTGCGCAGGAGCTCGCGCCTCGAGGCCTGCTCGACCGGGTCGGGCACGGGCAGGGAGGCGAGCAGGCGCTGCGTGTAGGGGTGCTTCGGCGCGGCGAGCACCTCGGCCCCCGTCCCCTCCTCGACCAGCTCGCCGCGGTAGAGCACCGCGATGCGGTCGGCAAGCAGGTCGACCACGGCGAGGTCGTGGCTGATGAACAGGGAGGCGAAGCCGAACTCGCGCTGCAGCTCCGCGAAGAGCTCGAGCACGCGGGCCTGCACCGACACGTCGAGCGCCGAGGTCGGCTCGTCGGCGATCAGCAGCTTCGGCTCGAGGGCGAGGGCCCGGGCGAGGCTGGCGCGCTGGCGCTGGCCGCCGGAGAGCTCGTGCGGGTAGCGGTCGCCGTAGGAGCGGGGCAGCTGCACCGCCTCCAGGAGCTCGTCGACGCGCGAGCGCGCCCCGGCGGCGTCACCGGCCCGTCCGTGCACGATCAGCGGCTCGGCCACGCACTCCGCGATGGTGAGCAGCGGGTTGAAGCTCGACGCCGGGTCCTGGAACACGAAGCCGATGTCGCCGCGGACCGGCCGGAAGGCGCGCTCGCGGATGCCGCGCATCTCCTTGCCGAGGACCTTCAGCGACCCGCCGGTCACCGGCGTCAGGCCCGCGATGGCGCGCCCGATGGTGGTCTTGCCCGAGCCGCTCTCGCCGACGAGGCCCAGCACCTCGCCCGCGCGGATGCGCAGCGAGACGCCGTCGACCGCGACGAAGCCGGGACGGCCGAGCCGGCCGGGGTACTGGATCCGCAGGCCCTCGGCGGCGACGAGCGTCTCGGCCTCGGGGGCCTCGGCGCGCTCGACGGCGCGGACGCGGGCGCGCTCGACACCCTGGCCCACGTGCGGGACGGCGGCGAGGAGCTTCCTCGTGTACTCGGCCTTCGGCGCCGAGAACAGCTCGGAGACCGTCGCCTCCTCGACCAGCTCGCCCTGGTACATCACGGCGACGCGGTCGGCCAGGTCGGCGACGACGCCCATGTTGTGGGTGATCAGCACGATCGAGGTGCCGAACTCGTCGCGGCACCGGCGGAGCAGGTCGAGGATCTCGGCCTGCACGGTCACGTCGAGCGCGGTGGTCGGCTCGTCCGCGACGATCAGACCGGGATCCAGGACCAGTGCCATCGCGATGACGACGCGCTGCTTCTGGCCGCCCGAGAACTGGTGCGGGTAGTAGTCGACCCGCTTCTCCGGCTCCGGGATGCCGACGGTGCGGAGGACGTCGATCGCGCGCTTGCGCGCCTCCTTCTTCGAGACGGAGCCGTGGGCGCGCAGTCCCTCCGCGATCTGCCAGCCCACCGTGAAGACCGGGTTGAGGGCGGTTCCCGGCTCCTGGAAGACCATGGCGACGTCGGTGCCGCGCAGCTCCCGGAGGCGGGCCTTGGGCACGGAGACGACGTCGGTCGCCGCGCTGCCGTCCTTCTTCGAGAGCAGGACCACTCCGGAGGCGGTGGCCGTCTCGGGCAGGAGGCCGAGGATGGTCTTCGCGGTCACGGTCTTGCCGCTCCCGGACTCGCCGACGATCGCCAGGACCTCGCCGCGCTCGACGCGCAGGCTCACCCCGGCGACGGCGCGGACGGCGCCGCGGTCGCTCGCGAAGGCGACCTCGAGGTCGGTGATGTCCACGATCGGACGCGCCGAGGCGTCCCGGACGATGCGCTGGTCGCTCATCGCGTCCCCTCCACTCCGGCGACGGGGTCGTGCCCCGGCGTCTCCAGGCCGTCGGCGGCGAGGACGCCGCCCGGCACGACGGACGTCGCGGCGACGTCGCCGGCACCGGCGGCCACCGCGCGCCGACCGCGCAGGCGCGGGTCGGCGAGGTCGTTCAGGCTCTCGCCCACGAGGGTGATGCCCAGCACCACGAGCACGATCGCCAGGCCCGGGAAGACCGAGGTCCACCAGATGCCGCTCGTGACGTCCGACAGTGCCTTGTTGAGGTCGTAGCCCCACTCCGCGGCCGACGTCGGCTCGATGCCGAAGCCGAGGAAGCCCAGGCCGGCGAGGGTCAGGATCGCCTCGGAGGAGTTCAGCGTGAAGATCAGCGGCAGCGTGCGCGTCGCGTTCCGCAGGACGTGGCGGAACATGATCCGCGGCGTCGACGCTCCGATGACCTTCGCCGACTCGACGAAGGCGTCGCCCTTGATCCGCACGGTCTCGGCCCGGATCACGCGGAAGTACTGCGGAATGTAGACCACGGTGATCGAGACCGCTGCGGCGAAGATGCCGGCCCAGAGGTTCGACTGCCCGCCGGAGATGACGATCGACATCACGATCGCCAGCAGCAGGGTCGGGAACGCGTAGATCGCGTCGCAGATCACGACGAGCACGCGGTCGAGCCAGCCGCCGAGGTAGCCGGAGACGAGGCCGAGGAAGACGCCGAGGAAGATCGACAGGACCACGGCGACGACGATCACGAGGAACGCGGTCTGCGCTCCCCAGATCACTCGCGAGAGGACGTCGTAGCCGCCGACGGTGGTGCCGAGCAGGTGCTCCGCGCTCGGCGGCTCCTGCGCGCCGAACGACTCGCCGCCCGAGCGCAGCTGCGAGTAGCCGTAGGGCGCGATGAGGGGCGCGAACAGGGCCACCAGCAGGAACGCGCCGGTGATGATCAGGCCGGTGACGAGCATCCCCCGCTGGAGGCCGACGCTCTGCCGGAGCTGGTGGACGACCGGCAGACGGTCGACGAGACGGCGGCGCGGACGCGCCGGGGAGGTGGTGCTCATGCTCAGTACCTCACTCGCGGGTCGATGAGCGCCGCGATGACGTCGACGATGAAGTTGGTCAGCGCCACGATGACGGCGAGCAGGGCGACGATGCCCTGCACGGCCACGAAGTCGCGGGCCTGGAGGTACTCGGCGAGCTGGAAGCCGAGGCCCTTCCACTCGAAGGTGGTCTCGGTGAGGACGGCGCCGCCGAGCAGCAGGGCGATCTGCAGGCCGATCACGGTGATGATCGGGATGAGCGCCGGCCGGTAGGCGTGGGTGCGGACGAGCCGGAACTCGCTGACGCCGCGCGAGCGCGCCGCGTCCACGTAATCGGTGCCGAGCGTGCCGATCACATTGGTGCGCACCAGGCGCAGGAAGATGCCCGCGGTGAGCAGTCCCAGTGCGACGGCGGGGAGCACCGCGTGCGAGAGCACGTCCGAGATCGCGGCCGGGTCGCCGGTCTGGATCGCGTCGATCAGGTAGATGCCGGTCTTGTTCTCGAGGAACTGGAGCGAGAGCTCGGTGCTCGTCGAGGCACGCCCGGCGACGGGGAACCACTTCAGCCAGACGGAGAACACCAGCTTCAGCAGCAGGCCCGCGAAGAACACCGGGGTCGCGTAGCAGAGGATCGCGAAGATGCGCAGCACCGCGTCGGGGGTGCGGTCGCGGTGGTAGGCGGCGAGCATCCCGAGCGGGATACCGACCAGGAACGCCACGATCAGGGCGTAGAAGGCGAGCTCGACCGTCGCAGCGCCGTAGGTGAGGAGCACCTCGGTGACGGGGCGGTTGTCGCTCAGGGTGGTGCCGAAGTCGCCGGTCAGCAGCTTGCCGAGGTACTCGAGGTACTGCACGATCAGCGGCCGGTCGTAGCCGGCGGCGGCCACGCGCTCGGCGAGCTGGTCCGCGGTCAGGCGGCCGCCGAGGGCCGCCGTGATCGGGTCGCCCGTGGAGCGCATGAGGAGGAACACCAGCGTCACGAGGATGAAGACGGTGGGGATGATGAGCAGGAAGCGGACGAGCAGGTAGCGCCCGAGTCCGCCCCCGGAGCCGCGCGGTCGCCGGGTGGGCGCCGTCGCCGCAGCCGTCGTGGCTGTCGTCACGTGATGCCTTTCGTGGAGAACGGCCGGCGCCTCCTGTCGGGGAGGCGCCGGCCGCGAGGGGGGGGTGGATCAGCCCTTGCTGAGTGCCGCGTAGCGGAACTTGAACGAGGCGTCGAGGGTGTCCTCGGCTCCGCTCACGGTGCTGCCGACGACCGCGACCTGCGAGCCCTGCAGGTAGGGGACGGTCGAGAGCTGCGCCGCGACCTTCTCCTGGATCTGCTCGATCAGCGCGGTGCGCGCGTCGGCGTCGGTGGTCGAGACCTGCTGCGCGATCAGGCTCTGCACCTCGGCGTCGTCGAAGTGGTTCGCGAGGAAGTTCTCCTTGATGAAGAACGGCGAGAGGTAGTTGTCGGCGTCGGAGTAGTCGGGGAACCAGCCGAGCTGGTACGCCGGGTAGACGTCGCTCGAGCGGTCCTTCGAGTACTGCACCCACTCCGTGGTCTGCAGGTTCACGGTGAAGAGGCCGGTCGACTCCAGCTGGTCCTTGATCAGCGCGTACTCGTCGCCCGAGGACGGACCGTAGTGGTCGTTCGAGTACTGCAGGTTCAGGGTGACCGGAGCGGTGACGCCGGCGGCCTCGAGGGTCGCCTTCGCCTTGTCGGCGTCGGGCGCGCCGTTGCCGTCGCCGTAGAGCGACTTGAGCGGCTCGACCGCGCCGGTCAGGCCGGCGGGGACGTAGGAGTAGAGGGGAGTGTAGGTGCCCTTGTAGACCTGGTCGGCGATCTCGTCGCGGTCGATCAGGTCGGCGACGGCCTGGCGCACGGCGAGGGCCTTGGCGCTGTCGGCCTCACCGGTCGTCGCGCCGAAGGGCTGGGTGTCGAAGTTGAAGACGATGTAGCGGATCTCGCCGCCGGGGCCGTCCACGACCTTGACCGTGTCGTTGCCGCGGAGGTCGTCGATGTCCGTCGCCGAGAGGCTGCGGAACGCGACGTCGATGTTCCCCTCCTGGATGTCCAGCTTGAGGTTGGACGAGTCCGCGTAGTACTTGACGTTGACGGTGTCCGTCTTCGCCTCGCCGAGAACGCCCTGGTAGTCCGGGTACGCCTTGTACTGGATGAGGTTGTTCACGTCGTAGTTCGCGATCGTGTACTGGCCGGCGAAGGCGTCGCCCGAGACGATGTCGGCGTCCGCGGTCAGCTCGTCGGCCGAGAAGACCTCCTCGTCCACGATCGGGCCGGCGGGGCTCGAGAGGATCTGCGGGAAGGTCTGGTCGTTCTCGGACTTCAGCGTGAAGACCACGGTCGTGTCGTCCGGAGCCGCGACGCTGTCGAGGTTCGCCAGGAGCGAGGACGGGCCGTTCTCGGCCGCGATGCCGACCTGGCGGTCGAAGGAGAACTTCACGTCGGAGGAGGTGAGGTCGTGGCCGTTGGCCCACTTCAGTCCCTCCTTCAGCTTCACGGTGTACTCCGTGGGAGCGGTGAACTCCGCCGACTCGGCGATGTCGGGCTCGACGTCCGGGCTGCCGTAGGGGGTGTTCATCAGGAACGGGAACACCTGGTTCATCACGGCGAACGAGCCGTTGTCGTAGGAGCCCGCGGGGTCGAGCGTCGTGATCTTGTCGGTGGTGCCGATGGTCAGGGCCCCTCCGGCGCTGCCGCCGGACGAGTCGTTCCCGCCGGCGGCGCAGCCCGTCAGCACGAGCGCGACCGCGGCGAAGCCTGCGGCGGCGGCCAGTGCACGGGTGCCGCGAGTGGATGCGGAATTCATCTCCGTCTGCCTCTTCCTGTCAAGGATGGGATGCGGGCGCGCTCCGGGCGCGCGGACTCTCGGCACACAGATCTCCTGTGGGCTGTGGCGTCACGACACTGGACGCCCGCATTGCTGTTCCTCATAGGTAACACAGTTGGAAGCGCTCTCCGAACCGGCACGGGCGTGCGGCCGATTTCTTCACACGACCGCAACACGCTCACTCCGTGCGCAGCGCCCGCTTCTCGCGCTCGAGCTCGACCAGGCGCACCTGCACCGCGCGCGCCATCACCGGATCGGCGGACGCGCGCTGGAGCGCCCCGCGCAGCTCGGCGATCTCGCGGAGCAGATCGCGCTCGATGAGCGAGATCGCCACGTCCCGGGAGTAGCGGGCGAGCCCCTCCTCGTCGGCGGCCGGGATCGGCGCCACCGCGAGCTGGCGCACCAGCGAGGCGAAGGGGCCGGGGACGTCGTCGGCGACGTGCTCGACCCAGTCGCGGTCCTCCGCCCGCTCGAGGTTCGCGACCACGGCGTCGCGGACCACGCGGAGGGTCTCGTTGGTGACCGCCGCGTGCGCCGCCCTGGCCAGGAGCTCCGGACCCATCGCCTGCGGAAGCTGGAGCATCGCCATCAGCGCCTCGCGCTCGATGCGCGTGACGACGTCGACGGGGAGGTCGGCGATGCGCGCGCCGAGGGGCGCCTCGGCCGCGGACGATTCGCCGCCGCCCCGCCCGCCCTGCTGGTCGCGGCCCTCGGGTCCGGAGGAGCGGGGCCGGGATCCGGCGGAGCGCACGGCGGAGTTGACCTCGGCCATGTCCAGGCCGAGCATCCGGGCGAGCTCGCGGGAGTAGCCGGGCCGCAGCGCCGGGTCGCGGATCTCGGCGACGACCGGGGCGGCCGCGCGCAGGGCCGCGATCCGGCCCTCGACCGTCTCGAGGTCGTAGCGGTCCAGCAGCTGCCGGATCACGAACTCGAACATCGGCTTCTTGTCGTCGATGAGGCGGCGGACGGCGTCGTCTCCGCGGTTCAGGCGGAGGTCGCAGGGGTCCAGGCCCTCGGGCGCGACGGCGACGAAGGTCTGCGCGGCGAAGCGGTGCTCCTCCTGGAACGCGCGCATCGCGGCCTTCTGGCCCGCCGCGTCGGGGTCGAAGGTGAAGACGACCTCGCCGACGCCGCTGTCGTCGCCCAGCACCCGGCGCAGCACCTTGATGTGGTCGACGCCGAAGGAGGTGCCGCAGGTGGCGACCGCGGTGGTGACGCCAGCGAGGTGGCAGGCCATGACGTCCGTGTAGCCCTCGACGACGACCACCCGGTGCCCGCGGGAGATGTCCCGCTTGGCGAGGTCGAGCCCGTAGAGCACCTGGGACTTGTGGTAGACGGGCGTCTCGGGGGTGTTGAGGTACTTGGGGCCCTTGTCCTCCTCGAGGAGGCGGCGGGCGCCGAAGCCGACGGTCTGGCCGGTCACGTCGCGGATCGGCCAGACGAGGCGGCCGCGGAAGCGGTCGTAGACGCCGCCGCGGTTGTTGCTGCTGACCAGCCCGGCCGTGGTCAGCTCCTCCTCCGAGAAGCCGCGGCGCTTGAGCGCGGTGGTGAGACCGTCCCAGCCGTCGGGCGCGAAGCCGACGCCGAAGCGGTCGGCGGCGGCGCGGTCGAAGCCCCGCTCGCCGAGGAAGCGCCGGCCGACGTCGGCGCCCGGGGTCGCGAGCTGCTCGCGGAAGTACTCCTCCGCGGCGTCGTTCGCGGCGAGGAGGCGCGCTCGCCCGCCGGTCTCGGGCGCGCGGCCGTCGCCGTCCTCGTACTGCAGCGGGAAGCCGATGCGCCCGGCGAGGCGCTCGACGGTCTCGCTGAACGAGCTGTGGTCCATCTTCATGACGAAGCTGTAGACGTCGCCCGACTCCTGGCAGCCGAAGCAGTGGTAGAAGCCGGCCTGCGGGCGGACGTGGAAGCTGGGGCTGCGCTCGTCGTGGAAGGGGCAGAGGCCCTTCAGCGAGCCGACGCCGGCCGACTTCAACGTGACGTACTCGCCGATCACGTCGCCGATGTTCACCCGCGCCTTGACCTCCTCGACATCTGACTGTCGGATCCGAGGCATGGGGTCCATCGTATCGGCCGCCGGGGCCGCCGAGCCGGGGTGGGGAGAACTCCACCAGGGCGGCGCGGATCACCCCCGAGACCTGTGATCGCCCCGCACCCCGAGATCAGGGTCATCCCTGATCCGCACCCGCCCGCCGTCTCCGAGAATCGACCCATGCCCCCTGCCGCCTCCCGCCCGCCTCTCCTGCGTGCTCTGCTCGTCGCCCTGCTCGGCGGTCTCGCCCTGGGCGGGCTCACCAGCCTGCTGCAGGGCTCCCTCCCGCCGTCGGTGAGCTCGTTCGCCAACTCCTCCGGGGGCTGGTCCATGCTCGTGTTCGCGCTCGTGCGCCTCGGCGGCGCCCGACCGGCGGCGGCGACCGCTCTCGGCCTGCTGAGCTTCTGGGCGCTGCTCGAGGGCTACGACCTGGTGACCGCAGCGCGCGGCTTCGGCTACTCGCCTCCCTTCACGGACGTCTTCTGGCTGCTCGCCGTCCCCGCCGGGCCGATCCTGGGCGCCGCCGCCGCGCTCACTCTCCACGGCTCGAGGACGTGGCGCGTCCTGGCCGTCGCGCCGCTCTCGGGCGTGCTGGTCGGCGAGGGCGTCTGGGCGCTGGGCGCGGTCGCCGACACCACGAGTCCGGTGTACTGGTGGCTCCAGATCGTCCTGGGCGCGGGCTTCCTCGTCCTGGCCGTCGTGCGGAGGAGGCCGCGGGCACTCGTCTCGCTCGCGGCGCTCGGCGTCACCGCGGCGGCCGCCGTCGCCTTCTCCGTCGTCTACTCCGCGCTGTGAACCGTTCGAGAGGGTCGTCGCGGACCTTCCGCGCACTCGCGGGTTCCGCCCTCCTCCTGGCCCTCGCCGGGTGCACCACCACGGCGGACACCCCGGTCGCGCCGCCGTCGTCCGCCTCGGTGCCGTCGTCGACATCCTCCGCCACCCCTCCTCCGATCGACGTCTCCGCCGAGCTGGCCGCGCTCGAGAACGAGTTCGACGCCCGGATCGGCGTCAGCGCCGTCGACACCGGCTCGGGCCGCCGGGTCCATCACCGGGCCGACGAGCGCTTCGGCTTCGCCTCGAGCCTCAAAGCCCTCGCCGCAACGGAGTTCCTGCGCACCGTCCCCGCCGCCGAGCGGGACGAGGTGGTCACCTGGACCGTCGCCGACGTCGAGGCGGCGGGCTACTCCCCCGTCACGGAGGAGAGCACCGCCACCGGCCTGCCGCTGTCGCAGCTCGCCGAGGCGGCCGTCCGCCGGAGCGACAACACAGCGCTGAATCTCGTGCTCCGGCGCCTCGGCGGACCCTCCGCCCTCGACCGTGGACTCGAGGCTCTCGGCGACACCACCACTGAGGTGGTGAACGAGGAGCCCGCGCTGAACACGATCGAGCCCGACAGCACCGAGGACACCACCACCCCGGCCGCGTTCACGGCGGACCTCGCCGCGGTCGCCACCGGTGACGTGCTGTCCGCGGAGGACCGGGCGGTCCTGCTCGACTGGATGAGCGGCAACGCGACCGGCGACACTCTCGTCCGGGCGGGCGCTCCGGCCGGCTGGAGCGTTGCGGACAAGTCCGGGGGCGCCGGCGGGATCCGCAACGACGTCGCCGTGGTGACGCCTCCCGGGCGGGACGCGGTCGTGCTGTCGATCCTCTCGGCGCGCAACGACCCCGAGGCGGAGTACGACGACGCGCTGGTCGCCCGCGCCGCGGCCGTCGTGCTGGGAGCCCTGCGGTAGCGTCCGCCCGGCGTCAGCAGTGCCGGTTCACGTAGCCCGCTGCGCCACGGGGGACGACGTCGCGGTCGCGGAGGGTGACCGAGATGCTCCGGCCCTGCGCGGCGCAGGCCTCGGCGTAGGCGGACCGGCCGTTGTCGGTGTACTCGATCTCGTAGACCTGGCGCCCGTAGACGTCCGTGTACGCCGCGCACCCGTCGTAGACCTGGCACTCCTCGACGACGGCGAAGTCGAAGCCGACCGTCCTCTTCCCGGCAGCGGCGAGGTCGGCTCCGTTCTTCTAGCCGATCGCCAGGCCGGAGCGGTGAGCGCGCGCCGTCAGGAGGGTGGCGAACGCCAGCGCCTGCGACTCGGTCAGCCTCCCGCCCGAGCGGGTGTAGCTGTCCGGATTGTCGGCCTCGACGGCCGACCGGCCGACCCGCACGTCAGCACATCGCCTCAGACGGACGGACCCGGCTCCCTGGAACCCACCACCCCGACAAGCCGACCGCGGTGACGCCTGGCGGTGACCGGCGTGCTCCCCGGCACCGCCGAACGGCCGATCCGCGTGCCAGCGGATCGCCCTAGGCGGACGCACCCCGCTCTACGAAACGCACCACGTCGCCAAGCCGACCGCGCCACGCCGGGCAAGGACCGGCGTGGAATCGAGCACACCCGACCGCGCCACGCCGGCCGAGGACCGGCGTGCCACCGGCACCGCCGAACGGCCGATCCGCGTGCCAGCGGATCGCCCCAGGCGGACGCACCCCGCTCCACGAAACGCACCACGTCGCCAAGCCGACCGCGCCACGCCGGGCAAGGACCGGCGTGGAATTCAGCACAGCCTCTCGAACCAGGCGAGGGCGCTCTGGTCGGTGAGGTTGGCGACCTGGTCGACGACGACGCGGCGGCGGGCGTCGTCGCCGGGGGCGGCGTGCCAGTCCTCGGCGAAGCCGGGCTCGAGGGTTCCCGGGCCGCGGTCGAGGAGGGTGTCGGCGAGGCGGGTGAGGACTTCGCGCTGCTGGGCGTAGATGGGCTGGCGGGTGTTCCGCGACATCACGAACGTCGCGACGATCCCCTTGAGCACGGCGATCTCGGCCTGCTGCTCGCGGGGGACGACGACGTGGCCGCCGAAGCGGACGAGGTCGGGGTGCTGGTACGCCTCGCGGGTGGCCTCGGTGGCGGCGGCGGCGAAGCGGCCGATGAGCTGGCTGGTCAGGTTCTTGAGCCGGGCCTGGTCGCGGCGGGAGCCGTCCCAGGAGGAGACCCACACGTCGAGCGAGTCGAGACGGTCGAAGGCGGCGACGAGCTCGTCGTGGCCGACCTCCCCGCCGACCCAGGAGTGCATCGACTGCACGAGGTCCTCGTGGTCGGCGCGGGAGCCGAGTGCTTCGACGTCGATGTAGCCGGAGACCACCGCGTCCTCGAAGTCGTGCACGGAGTACGCGATGTCGTCCGAGAGGTCCATCACCTCGGCCTCGATGCAGCGCACCCCCTCGGGGGCGCCCTCGCGCATCCAGGCGAACGCGGGGGCGTCGTCGGCATAGAAGCCGAACTTGGCGCGCCCCGACGGGTCGGCGACCGAGCGCGTGTCGGGCCAGGGGTACTTGCAGCTCGCGTCGATGCTGGCGCGGGTGAGGTTCAGCCCGTAGGGGCGGGCGTCGTCGCCGAACACCTTCGGCTCGAGCCGTGTGAGCAACCGGAAGGTCTGCGCGTTGCCCTCGAAGCCGCCGATCCCCTCGGCCCAGGTATTGAGCGCGCGCTCGCCGTTGTGCCCGAACGGCGGATGCCCGATGTCGTGCGCGAGGCAGGCCGTGTCGACGACGTCGGGGTCCAGGTCGAGGCTCGTGGCGAGCTCCCGGCCGATCTGCGCCACCTCGAGCGAGTGGGTCAGGCGGTTGCGCGCGAAGTCGACGCCCGCCGTGGGGCTGAGCACCTGGGTCTTCGCGGCCAGACGGCGGAGCGCGCTGGAGTGGAAGAGCCGGGCGCGGTCGCGGGCGAAGTCGGAGCGGCGGGTCGAGTGGTCCTCCGGCAGGAATCGCTCGGTGTCGACGAGCGAGTACCCCCAGAGCGCGCGGTCATCCACCGCTGTTGTGGATCTCGGCGGCCGAGACCGCGTCGCGCTGCCCGGCGTCGAGCTCACGGGACTCGAGCCAGCGGTCCGGGAGGGAAGGGACCTTGGGCGAGCCGGCGCGACCCCGCTGCCCCTCGGCCGCCTCGCCCGGGTAGGGCTGCGTCCAGTCGAGCGTCGCCAGGAGCTCGTCGAGCTGCGCGAGCGTCTCGACCGTGGCCAGGCGGGCGCGGAGGTCGCCGCCGACGGCGTAGCCCTTGAAGTACCAGGCGACGTGCTTGCGGATGTCGCGGCAGCCGCGCTCCTCGCTCTCGAAGAAGTCGACGAGCAGCTCCGCGTGGCGGCGGAACGCCTCGGCGACCTGCCCGAGCGAGGGACGGAACCGCTCGTCGGAGCCGGCGAACGCGGCGGCGAGGTCGCCGAAGAGCCAGGGGCGCCCGAGGCAGCCGCGACCGACGACGACTCCGTCGCAGCCCGTCTCGGCCATCATCCGCAGCGCGTCCTCGGCCGACCAGATGTCGCCGTTGCCCAGCACGGGCACGCTCGTGACCGTCTCCTTGAGCGTGGCGATCGCCGACCAGTCGGCGTGCCCGCTGTAGAACTCGGAGGCGGTGCGCGCGTGCAGCGCGATCGACGCGACTCCGGCGCCCTCGGCGGCACGGGCGGCCTCGAGGTAGGTGAGGTGGTCCGGGTCGATGCCCTTGCGCATCTTGACGGTGAGCGGGACGTCGCCGGCCGCCTTCACGGCGCCCTCGACGATCTGCCGGAACAGCGGGAGCTTCCACGGCAGGGCCGCTCCCCCGCCCTTCCGGGTGACCTTGGGCACGGGGCAGCCGAAGTTGAGGTCGATGTGGTCGGCCCGGTCCTCGGCGACGAGCATGGTGACCGCCTCGGCGACGGTGACCGGGTCCACTCCGTAGAGCTGGATCGAGCGCACCGACTCGCTGGGGTGGTGGCGGATGAGGCGCATCGACTCCGGCGTGCGCTCGACGAGCGCGCGGGAGGTGATCATCTCGCTCACGTAGAGGCCGTTGCCGAACTCGCGGCAGAGGCGGCGGAACGCCGTGTTGGTGATGCCCGCCATGGGGGCGAGCACCACCGGCGCGTCGAGTTCGAGGGGGCCGATCCGGAGCGCCGGCGCGGTGCGCGCGGGCGGGGCGGCCGTGAGAGTGGAGGACATCGGTATCGATTCTCCCAGATCCTGTGTTGGGGAAGGCGGAGTGACGAGCGGAGAGGTGGAGAGATGAACGGGAGCACACCTGTGGAGGACGGTTCGCAGCGGCTGGAGGCGGACGCGTCCGCCCGCGGCCTGGCGGTCGAGATCGTGGAGAGGCCCGCTGCCGGCAGCCTGCACGAGGCGGCCGCGCTGCTCGGCATCGAGCCCGGCGACATCGTGAAGTCGCTCGTGGTGAAGCGCCACGACGGCGGCTATCTGTTCGCCCTCGTCCCCGGCGGGCGGCAGATCGCGTGGCCGAAGCTGCGCGCGGTGGTCGGAGTGAACAAGCTCCGCCTCCCGGACGAGACGGCCGCCCTCGAGGCGACCGGCTACCGGCGCGGCACCATCACCCCGATCGGCTCCACGACGGCCTGGCCGGTCTACGCCGACGAGCGGATCCTCGGCCGCCGCGTCGCGATGGGTGCGGGCGCCGACGGGCGCAGCGCCTTCGTCGACGCGGACGCCCTCGTGGCCGCCTACGGCGCGACCGTGGCCGACATCACCGTGGAGGAGCCTCCGCGCTGATCGGCGGCACCTCGGCCTGCGGTTCCGCTTCCGTGGCCGGCGGCACGGCGCAGACGCCGTCCTCGCACAGCGGCACGCCGGAGTCGCCCAGCATCTCGAACGGCCCGCTCACGCGACGGCCGCCCGCTGCTCCAGCACATGCTCGAGGACCTCGGTGAACGCCGCCGGCTCCTGGGCGCCGGAGACGCCGAAGCGCCCGTCGAGGACGAAGAACGGCACCCCCGAGATCCCGTACTCGCGGGCCTGGGCGATGTCGGACTGCACCCGCCCGAGGTAGCGCCGGTCCTCGAGAGCGCGGCGCGTCTCCGCCGGGTCGAGCCCGACCTCGCCCGCGAGCGAGGCGAGCACCTCCGGATCGGCCAGGTCGCGGCCCTCGACGAAGTACGCGCTCAGGAGACGCTCGACGAGCTCGAGCTGCAGTCCGTTCTCCTTGGCGTGGTGGAGCGCCTGGTGGGCGGTGACCGTCTTGACGTGGCGCACCGACTCGAAGTGGTAGTCGAGGCCGACGCTCGCCGCGATCGCCGTGACGGAGTCGAGCATCTGCTGCGCCTGCGCCTCCGGGATGCCCTTGTGCTCGGCGAGGAACGCCGCCTCTCCCCCGCGGTAGTCCTCCGGCGTGTCCGGCGAGAGCTCGAAGCTGCGGTACTCCACGACGACCTCCGGAGCCTCGGGGTGGGCGGCGCGGAACGCCTCGAGCCCGCGCTCGAACCGGCGCTTCCCGATGTAGCACCAGGGGCAGGCGATGTCGGACCAGACGTCGACGGACAGGGGGCTCGGCTCAGCACTCACCCTCAGGACAACGGAGGAGGCGCCCCGCTATTCCCGCAGCACGCGGACGAGCTCGTCCACGTCGGACTCGTCGTTCCAGAGGTGGAAGGCGATGCGAAGCCGGCCGCCGCGGCCCGAGGCGCGCAGACCCGCGGCCTGCAGCCGCTCCAGGTCCGCTCCGCGCTCGTCCGGCCACGACACCAGAGCCCGGTGCTGCGGCTCCCGGTCGAGCCGCTCGCACAGCGAGTCGCCGAGGCCGGAGGCGTGCGCCCAGACCGCGTCGAGGTCGAGCGAGCGGAACAGGGCGAGCGACGCCTCGGCGCCGGCGAACGCCTGCCAGGCCGGCGAGACGTCGAAGCGGCGGGCGTTCTCGGCCAGGTGCATGGCCGGTCCGTAGCAGGACGACCACACGTCCTCCCCCGAGTACCAGCCCGCCTGCACGGGGACGAGCTCGGCCGCGTAGGCGGGCGAGACGGTGAGGAACGCCACTCCGCGCGGCGAGCACAGCCACTTGTAGGCGTGGGTGAGGGTCGCGTCGAAGCGGGAGGCGTCGACCGGCAGGACGCCGGCCGCCTGCGTCAGGTCGCACGCGGTCCGCACTCCGTGGCGCGCGGCCGCCTCGAGGACGGCGTCGAGATCGGCGAGCGCTCCGCTGCTGGACTGCACGGCGGAGAAGACGACGAGGTCGTCCCCGTCCTCGACGGAGTCGGCCAGCGCCTCGAGCGCGACGGAGCGCACGGTCACTCCGCGGTGCGCCTGGGCGAGGAAGGGGAACACGATGGAGGAGAAGTCGCCGTCCACGCAGAGCACGCGGGCCCCGTCGGGCAGCGAGGCGGCGAGCACGGCGGCCATGGCGGAGGTCTGCGAGCCGATCGCGACCCGGTCGACCGGGACCCCGGCGATCGCGGCGAACGAGGCACGCGCGCGCTCGGCGACAGCGCCGTAGGCGGCGGCCGTGCTCTCCCCCGACGACCAGCCATCGAGGTCCGCCCGCAGCGCCTCGACGGTCTCCCGCGGCGGCAGGCCGAGGGTGCAGGCGTTGTGGTAGCCGCGGGCACCGGCGAAGCGCGCGCGCAGGTCGGCGGAGTTCGGCAGTGCGGTGCTCACCTCTCGAGGATGACGCTCCGGAGCCGGATCGCCAACACCGGGGAGCGACCGGGCGCGTCGGCGGCGGGCCCGGTCAGCGGGCGGCGAGGGCGTGCGCCTGCTCGAGCACGGCGACGACCTCGCGGGCCTCGCGGACGTCGACCGGCGAGGGAGCGCCGTCCTGGAGCGACCGCGCGACCTGCTCGAGGAACGCGGCGTAGCGTCCCCGCTCACTCGGCACGGGATGCGCGCCGGAGTCGTCGACGAGGACGCCCCATCCCTCCGGCGCGACCTCGCCGAAGCCCTCGTCGTCGGGCCGGGCGCCGCCGGTGCGGAGCGCGGTCTCCTGCGGATCGAGACCGTCGACGCTGAAGGCGGCGCGGGTGCCGAGCACGCGGAAGCGGGGGCCGGTCGCCCGGGCGACGCGGCTCATGGTGAGGTGGGAGCGGACGCCGCTGTGATGCAGGAGCGAGACGAACGCGTCGTCCTCGCTCGCCGAGCCCTCGTGGACGGTCCGGGTCTCGGCCGCCGTGACGACCGCCGGGCCGAACAGCAGCAGCGCCTGGTCGACCAGGTGGCTGCCGAGATCGAAGAGGATCCCGCCGCCCTCGGCCGAACCCGTGTCGTTCTGCCACCGTCCCGTCTTCGGCGCGCTCCAGCGCTCGAAGGTCGACTCGAAGCGGAGGACCTCGCCGAGGACCCCTTCGCCCAGGAGGCGGCGGAGCGTGAGCAGATCGGCGTCCCAGCGCCGGTTCTGGAAGACGAAGACGGGCGCACCGCTCCGCTCGGAGGCGGCGATGATCGCGTCCGCGTCGGCGGCGCTCGGTGCGAAGGGCTTGTCGATCACGACGGCGACACCGGCCTCGAGCACCCGGACGGCCTGCTCCCGGTGCACCGACGGCGGCGAGGCGAGCACGACCAGCTCCGGCCGCTCGGCGAGCACCGCGTCGAGGTCGGGCACGATCCGGGCCTCCGGATGCGCGGCGGAGGCCGCGGCCCTCCGACCGGCGTCGCGGGTGGAGACGGCGACGACCTCGAACGCCGGGTCGGCCGCGAGGAACGGACCGTGGAAGACGCTGCCCGCGAGCCCGAAGCCGACGATCCCGGCCCGGATCACGAGGAGGCCCCCGGAACGTCGACCGCGCCGCCGAAGCGCCGGGAGCGGCCGGAGTAGTGCTCGATCGCGTCCCAGAGGTCGGTCCGCGTGAAGTCGGGCCAGAGCCGGTCGAGGAACACCATCTCGGCGTAGGCGCTCTGCCAGAGCAGGAAGTTGCTGGTGCGCTGCTCGCCGGAGGAGCGCACGAAGAGGTCGACGTCCGGCATCTCGGGCACGTAGAGCGCCCGGGCGATCGTCTTCTCGGAGATGCCGGAGGGCTTGAGCCGCCCCGCCTGGACCTCGGCGGCGAGCCGCTGCACCGCGTCGGCGATCTCGGTGCGCCCGCCGTAGTTGACGCACATGGTGAGGGTGAGCACGTCGTTGTCCGCGGTCATCCGCTCGGCGAACTGCAGCTCGTTGATCACCGACGCCCACAGGCGCGGCTTCCGCCCGGCCCAGCGGATGCGCACGCCCCACTCGTTGAGCTGATCGCGGCGGCGGTGCAGCACGTCGCGGTTGAATCCCATCAGGAAGCGCACCTCCTCGGGCGAGCGCTTCCAGTTCTCGGTCGAGAACGCGTAGACGCTGAGGTGCTTCACGCCGATCTGGATCGCTCCGGCCACGACGTCCAGCAGCGCCGTCTCGCCGCGCTTGTGCCCCTCGATCCTCGTCAGGCCGCGGGAGTTCGCCCAGCGGCCGTTCCCGTCCATCACGATGGCGACGTGCCCCGGAACGGCCTTCCGCGGGATCGCGGGCGGGTGGATCCCGGTCCAGTCGAGGGGGCGGTACGGCTCGGCGTCCTTGTGGGTGAAGGGCTTCATCGGGTGACGTGCTCCAGGGATCTCAGACCGCGTTCGAGGTGGAACTGCGTGTAGGCGGCGACCACTCCGCTCGCCCGCGACCGCGTGGTCGGCTCGGTGGTCTCGGCGTGGGCCCAGTCTCCCGTGAGCAGTGCGCCCAGCAGGACCACGACCTCCGGAGCGACCCGCGGTGCGCCGGGCGGCGTGCAGTCGGCGCAGACGACGCCTCCGAGCTGCACCACGACCGCGCCGTGGGGCCCGGGGGCGCCGCAGCGCGCGCAGTCCTCGAAGCTGGGCGCCCAGCCCGCGATCGAGAGCGCCCGCAGGAGGTAGGAGTCGAGCGTCAGCACCGGCTCGTGCTCGTGCTTCGAGAGCGAGCGCAGGGCCCCGACGAGCAGCAGGTACTGCTGCAGGGAGGCGTCCGCGTCGGTGAGGCGGTCCGCCGTCTCGACCATCGCGCTCGCCGCCGTGTAGCTGTCGTAGTCGGCGGCGATCAGCGCACCGTAGGCGCCGAGCGACTCGGCCTGCGTCACGATGTCGAGGCTCCGGCCCTCGTAGAGCTGGAGGTCGGCGACCATGAACGGCTCGAGCCGCGAGCCGAACTTGGAGCCGGTCTTGCGCACGCCCTTCGCCACCGCGCGGATCTTGCCGTGGCTGCGCGAGAGCAGCGTCACGATGCGGTCGGCCTCGCCCAGCTTGTGCGTGCGGAGCACCACGGCTTCGTCGCGATAGGTGGGCATCCTCCGATTATCCCCCCGACCCCCGACACCCGGCTGGCAGCCCGGCCGGGGCAGGGCCCTCGCCGTGGAACGATGTCCGGGTGGCAGCTTCCCTCTTCGAGATCCCGGCCTGGGCCGACCTGCTCGCGATCGCCATCGGCTGCCTCCAGGGCGCGATGTTCGCGGGCGAGTTCCGCGACCGCCGGATCGACCTGCTCGGCGTCACGATCATCGGCACGGCCACCGGCCTCGGCGGCGGCGTGCTCCGCGATCTGCTGCTCCAGACGCCCCTGGTGGCCCTGCACACCGACGCGTACCTGATCGTCGCGGTGACCGCCTCCCTGCTCGGGATGCTGCTCCAGCACCTGCTGAACCGGGTCGACGGGACGATCACCGCTCTCGACGCGCTGACCCTCGGGCTCTTCGGCGCGATCGGCACCACGAAGGCCCTGTCGCTCGGCGTGCCGGAGGTGCCGGCCGTGTTCGTCGGCACCGTCTCGGCCGTCGGCGGATCCGTGGTCCGCGACATCCTGCTGAACCGGCCGATCGCGCTGATGCACGTCGGCTCGCTCTACGCGGTCGCGGCCTCGGTGGGCACGGGCGTCCTGGTCCTCGCGCTGCGCTTCGGAGTGACGATCGACTTCGCCGCGCCGCTCGCGGTGGGCGTGACCACGGTCATCCGCCTGCTCGCGGTCCGCTACGGCTGGAGCCTGCCCGAGCAGCGCGCGCTCAGCGGGGTGCCGCGCCTGCGCTGGCGCCGCCGGACCTAGCGGCGGCCGACCCGGACGCAGGGAGCGGAGTCCCGCGCGGTCCGCGCACGGGAATGCCGTGGGAGCCGCGACGCATCACGGCTCCCACGGCGGGGATCGGGCCCGATCAGGCGGAGGCGCCGGCCAGCTCGCGGACCGGGACCTCCTCGCGCAGGGCGCGGTTGACGGCCGAGACGATGGCCTTGAGGGAGGCGGTCGAGATGTCGGCGTCCACGCCCACGCCCCACAGGGTGCGGCCGTTCACCGTGCACTCGACGTACGAGGCGGCCAGCGCGTCGCCGCCGGCGCTGAGCGCGTGCTCGACGTAGTCGAGGACCCGGACCTCGACGCCCTGCTGCTCCAGCACGGCCTCGAAGGCGTTGATCGGGCCGTTGCCCCGCGAGCTGGCCGAGACGCGCTCGTCGCCCACCCGGAGGACCGCGTCCAGCGCGATGCTGCCGCCCAGATCGCTCGACGTGTTCGTGCGCAGCAGCTCGAAGCGGCCCCACTTCTCGTCGGCGCGCTCGGCGGGCGCCGGCAGGTACTCGTCCTGGAACACCGTCCAGATCTGCTCGCTCGTGACCTCGCCGCCCTCGGCGTCGGTCTTGGCCTGCACGACGCCCGAGAACTCGATCTGCAGTCGGCGCGGCAGGTCGAGCGCGTGGTCCGTCTTCAGCAGGTACGCGACTCCGCCCTTGCCGGACTGCGAGTTGACGCGGATGACCGCCTCGTAGGAGCGGCCCAGGTCCTTCGGGTCCACCGGCAGGTAGGGCACGGCCCAGGTGAGCTCGTCGACGCTGCGGCCGGTCCGCTCGGCCTCGGCCTGCATCGCCTCGAAGCCCTTCTTGATGGCGTCCTGGTGCGAGCCGCTGAAGGCGGTGAAGACCAGGTCGCCCGCCCAGGGGCTGCGCTCGGGCACGGGCAGCTGGTTGCAGTACTCGGCGGTCCGCTTGATGCCGTCCATGTCGCTGAAGTCGATCTGCGGGTCGATCCCCTGGGTGAACAGGTTCACGCCCAGCGCGACCAGATCGACGTTGCCGGTGCGCTCGCCGTTGCCGAAGAGGCAGCCCTCGATCCGGTCGGCACCGGCCAGGTAGCCCAGCTCGGCGGCCGCCACGGCCGTGCCGCGGTCGTTGTGGGGGTGCAGCGACAGCACGATGTTCTCGCGCTGCGCGAGGTTGCGGCTCATCCACTCGATCGAGTCGGCGTAGACGTTCGGGGTGGCCATCTCGACGGTGGCGGGCAGGTTCAGGATGACCTTGCGCTCGGGAGTCGGCTCGAAGACCTCGACGACCCGGTCGCAGATCTCGCGGGCGAAGTCGAGCTCGGTGCCGGTGTAGCTCTCGGGCGAGTACTCGTAGTAGACGGCCGTGCCGGGGACGGTCGACTCCATCTCGCGGCACTTGCGGGCGCCGGCCAGCGCGATGTCGATGATGCCCTGACGGTCCTTGCGGAACACGACCTCGCGCTGCAGCACGCTCGTGGAGTTGTAGAGGTGCACGATCGCCTGGCGCGCACCGCGGATCGACTCGTAGGTGCGCTCGATCAGGTGGTCGCGGGCCTGGGTCAGCACCTGGATGGTGACGTCCTCGGGGATCGCGCCCTCCTCGATGAGGCTGCGCACGAAGTCGAAGTCGGTCTGGCTCGCGCTCGGGAATCCGACCTCGATCTCCTTGTAGCCCATCCGGACCAGCAGATCGAACATGATGCGCTTGCGCTCGGGGCTCATCGGGTCGATGAGCGCCTGGTTGCCGTCGCGGAGGTCCACGGCGCACCAGCGGGGCGCGGTCGTGATGCGCTTCGACGGCCAGGTGCGGTCGGGCAGGTCCACGGCGATCAGCTCGTGGAAGGGACGGTACTTGCCGATCGGCATGGGCGACGGCTTCTGGTTGTTCAGCATGAGGTGCTCTCCCGGCGCAGTGGTGCGCACGTGTCTGTTCTCGCTCGTGACCGATCCCGCTCGCGTGCGGCTCCGCTGGTGGGCGGTGCCGGTCGGGCGGTCTCGCGGGGATCCGGATGCGGATCGACCTCGCGGGCGAGGGATGGTTCAGCCGACGACGGACTCCGCGACGAGGATGGCCTGAGGATCAGATCTCGTCGCGGCGGAGAAGGAGGAGCTGTCCGAAGCGCACCCGGTCAGGGTAGCACCGCCCCCGCGGCGCGTCACCCCGGCGTCCCGCTCTAGGAGACCAGGCCGTTCTCGTAGGCGTAGACCACCAGCTGCACGCGGTCGCGCAGGCCGAGCTTGCCGAGGGTGCGGCTGATGTGCGTCTTCACCGTCGCCTCGCTCAGGAACTCGGCGCGCGCGATCTCGGTGTTGCTCATCCCCCGCGCGGCCAGGTGGAAGATCTCGCGCTCGCGGTCGGTGAGGGTCGCGAAGGCGGGCGGGGTCTCGCGTCCGCTGCCCGCCGCTCCGAAGTGCTCGAAGAGCTCGCGGGTCGCGGAGGCGGCGACCACGGCGGTCCCCGCGTGCACGGTGCGGACGGAGGCGAGGAGGAAGCCGGGCTCCGTGTCCTTCAGGAGGAAGCCGCTCGCGCCCGCCCGGATGGCGCGCGCGGCGGCCTCGTCGAGGTCGAAGGTGGTCAGCACGAGGATGCGCGGAGGCTCGACCCGCCGCTCCTGCGCGTCCGCGAGGATCCGCCGGGTCGACTCGATCCCGTCGACGCCCGGCATCCGGATGTCCATCAGCACGACGTCGGGGGCCAGCCGCGCGACCAGCTCCGCGCCCTCCGCTCCGTCCGACGCCTCGCCGACCACCTCGAGGTCGGGCTGCGAGCCGAGCAGCATGCGGATGCCGGCGCGGAAGAGGGCCTGGTCGTCGACGAGGACGAGGCGGATGGTGTCGGTCATGCGGGGCTGCCTCCGGAGGCGAGGGGTGGGGCGGTGCGGGCGAGGGACGGGGAGGAGGGCAGGCGCGCGTCGACGACGAAGTCGTCCCCGACCGGGCCGGCGGCGAGCACTCCCCCGACGAGCGCGGCGCGCTCACGCATGCCGACCAGCCCGTGGCCCTCGCCCGGCAGGGAGTCGCGCTCGACGTCGGCGCACCGGGCGTTGCGCACGGTCAGGGCGAGCTCGCCGCCGTCCTGGCGCAGGGCGATGTCGAGCGGCGAGCCCGGGCGGCCGTGGCGGAGAGCGTTCGTGGTCGCCTCCTGGGCGATCCGGTACAGGGCCAGACCGACGGCGCGCGGCACCGCCTCCAGGTCGACGGCGAGCTCGGCGCGGACGGGGGCTCCGGCTCCGCCCACGCTGTCGAGGAGGGCCGGCAGGTCGCGGGCGCCGGGCTGCGGGCCGTCGCTCTGCGAGTGCCGCAGCTGGGCGAGGAGCACGCGCACGTCGCCGAGGGCGTCCCGGGCGACGGAGGAGATGGTCAGCAGCGCGGCGTCGGTCTGCTCGGGGCTGGTGGCGCCGAGGTAGCGCGCGCCGTCGGCCTGGGCGATCACGACGGCGAGGGAGTGGGCGACGACGTCGTGCATGTCGCGGGCGATCCGGTTGCGCTCCTCGACGGTGTCGAGCTCGCGCTGCGCCCGGGCGCGCTCCTGCTCGGCCTGCGCGCGCAGGGTCTGGCCCTCCCGCGCCCGGCGGACCGAGCGCGAGAGCAGTCCGATGGTCCAGGAGAGGCCGAGCGTCGCGAGGATCCCGCCGAAGGTGGCTCCGGCCGACAGCAGGCCGTCGTAGGCGCTCGCGACGAGGTCGAAGACGAGGACGAGGTAGACGACGGCGACCACAGCGCCGAGGACGGCCGACACCGCGCCCGCGATCCGCACCCGCCGCGACTCCGACGCGCCGGCGCCGAAGAGGACGGCCAGGATGGCCAGATCCGCGGGTCCGGGAGCGAGGCTCGCGCTCATCTGCAGGGCGGCGCCGGCCCAGGCGATCGAGAGGGCGAGGACCGGGGACCGCCGGTGCAGCACCAGCGCGACCGCGAGCACGCCCGCGACCAGCAGCTGCATCGCGCCGTCCACCCCGGCGAACGGGAGGCCGGCGACGAGGAGGAGCACCAGCGCCTGACCACCGGCGACCCCCACCGCGAACGGGTCCTGCGGCCCGACGACCCGGGTCAGCAGCGCGTCGATCCGATCGCCCGCGAGCACCGGCGCCCGCAGCGCCTTGAGGTACACGAGGACCTTCGCCGCACCGAGCACGGAGGCGACCGCGAGGGCGACCAGGGCGAGGACGGCGAACTCCACGCGCGCCGGGAGCCCGGACGGATCGAGCGGACCGGAGAGGCCGAGCGCGACGGTGACGCCGCCGATCCCGGCGAGGATCAGGCCGCCCGCGAGCGCCAAGGCACGGGTCCAGGGGCCCACCCGGCGGGTCGTCTGCCAGAGGACGACCAGGCCGACGAGCACCCCGTCGACGGGGACGCCGCCGAGCAGGACGCCTCCGTCGGCGAGCGCGCCGACCGCGACGAGCGAGGGGGCGAGCGCGGGCAGGAATCCCGCGACGGCGAGGGCCAGCGCGAGCACGAGGCCGCCGGCGATCCGCTCGGTCGGAGTGACCCCGGTGAGCCCGAGCAACAGATGGAGGGCGGCGAGCAGCGCCCCGGCGATCGGCAGGGCCGCCGGTCGGTCGAGGAGGGCGCGCATGAGGACCACGCTACGGGTCCGCGCGCCCGGGGGCGTCGTCCTGGAGGGTGACCGCGGTCGTCCTCCGGCGTCAGAAGCCCAGGCGCCCCAGCAGCTTCGGGTCGCGCTGCCACTCCTTGGCGACCTTCACCCGGATGGAGAGGAACACGCGGCGGCCCAGCAGGCGCTCGATCTGCTCGCGGGAGACGGCTCCCACCTCGCGCAGGCGCTGGCCGCCCTTGCCGATGATGATGCCCTTCTGGCTGTCGCGCTCCACGAAGACGTTGGCGTAGATGTCGATCAGCGAGCCGTCCTCGCGCTCGACCATGTCGTCGAGCGTCACGGCGAGGGAGTGCGGCAGCTCGTCCGAGACGCCCTCGAGGGCGGCCTCGCGGATGAACTCGGCGATCCGCGAGGACAGGTCCTCGTCGGTCACCGCCTCCTCCGGGTAGAGGGCGGGCGAGACCGGCATCAGGCGCAGGAGCTCGACGGCCAGGACGTCCAGCTGCTCCTCGGTCACGGCCGAGATCGGCACGATCGTGTCCCACTCGCGCAGCTCCGAGACGGCGAGCAGCTGCTTCGCCACGGACTTCTTCGAGGAGAGGTCCACCTTCGAGACGATCGCGACCTTCCGGGCGCGCGGGAAGGAGTCGAGCTGCTCGTTGATGAAGCGGTCTCCGGGGCCGATCGGCTCGTCCGCCGGGAACAGCATCCCGATGACGTCGACGTCGCCGAGGGTCGAGGTGACGAGCGAGTTCAGCCGCTCGCCGAGAAGCGTGCGCGGCCGGTGGATGCCCGGGGTGTCGACGACGATCAGCTGGCCGTCGGTGCGGTGCACCACGCCGCGGATCGCGCGCCGCGTGGTCTGGGGCTTCGAGCTCGTGATGGCGATCTTCTCGCCGACGAGGGCGTTCGTGAGCGTCGACTTGCCCACGTTCGGGCGGCCGACGAAGGACACGAAGCCCGCCCGGTAGGGAGCGGCGGCGGGAGTGGTGTCGGTCATCGTGCGTCCTCGTGCTGATCGCCCGTGGCTCCGCGGGTGGGAGCCGTGCTCGGGCTGGGGGTGGTGGTGCCGCCGTCCGCGATGATCGCGACGGGGCCGGTGCCGGGCTCGCCGGCGGTGTCCAGATCGGGATCGCGGCGGACGATCACCGTGGAGATGGTCCCACGGCGCGGGTCCGCCTGCTCGGCCTCGAGCAGCACTCCGCCGATCCGCGCCGTCGCGCCGCGCTCGGGGAGGCGCCCGTAGGCCTTGGTCAGCAGTCCGCCGACCGAGTCGACGTCGTCGTCCTCGAGGTCGAGCTCGAACAGCTCGCCGAGCTCGTCCACCGGCAGGCGCGCCGAGACGCGGTAGACCCCGGGCGCCGTCTCCTCGAAGAGGTCGACCTCGCGGTCGTACTCGTCGGAGATGTCGCCGACGAGCTCCTCGATGAGGTCCTCCAGCGTCACCAGGCCCGCGATGCCGCCGTACTCGTCGACCACCATCGCGAGGTGGTTGGACTCGAGCTGCATCTGGCGGAGCAGCTCGTCGGCCTTCTTCGACTCGGGCACGAACAGCGCGGGGCGCGCGAGATCGGCGACCGTGTCGTCGTCGTCCGGCCGCTCGTAGGTGTGCCGGGCCACGTCGCGCAGGTAGAGCACGCCGAGGACGTCGTCGACGCCGTCGCCGATGACGGGGAGCCGGGAGATGCCGCGGCTCAGCAGGAGCCCCATGCCGGCGCCGACGGAGGAGGTCGCCTCGATCGTCACCATGTCGGTGCGGGGCACCATCACCTCGCGGACGAAGGTGTCGTTGAACTCGAAGATCGAGTGGATCAGCTCGCGGTCGTCCTGCTCGAGCACGTCCTGCTCGGTCGCCTCGTCGACCATGCTGAGCAGCTGCTCCTCGGAGGAGAACCCCGCCGAGCGCCCGGTTCCCGGGGTCACCCGGTTGCCGAGGGCCACGAGCCCGTGCGCGACCGGGCCCAGCGCGAGCCGGAGCACGTGCACGAGCGAGGCGCTGGTGGACAGGACCGCGCGGGCGTTCGCGCGCCCGACGCTGCGGGGGCTGGAGCCGACCAGGACGAACGAGACCGCCGCCATGATCAGGACCGCCAGCAGGAGCGCGAGCCAGAGCTGCGGGACCTCGACGACCAGCACCGTGGTGACGAACACCGCGGCCGTCGTCTCGGCCGCGATCCGCGAGAAGTTGACGACGTTGACGTGGGCGCTCATGTCGCCCGCGATCGCGCGGAGAGCGCGGGCGCTGCGGGAGTGCTGGGCCATGTCGAGCAGGTCGCTGCGCGAGAGGACGCCGAGTGCGGCGTCGGTCGCGGCGAACCAGCCGCCGACGGCGACGAGCGCGAGGGCGGCGATGAGGAGCTGGAGAGTGGGCACGGCGCGCTCTAGCGGCGTCGCTCGCTGATGTGGAAGCCGACCAGGATGTCGCGCTGGATGCCGAACATCTCGCGCTCCTCCTCCGGCTCGGCGTGATCGAAGCCGAGCAGGTGCAGGAGCCCGTGGGCGGTCAGCAGCTGCAGCTCGTCGAGCACGGAGTGGCCGGCCGACTCGGCCTGGGACTGCGCGACCTGCGGGCAGAGCACGATGTCGCCGAGGAGCCCCGCGGGGGTCTGCTCGTCCTCGGTCCCGGGACGCAGCTCGTCCATCGGGAAGCTGAGCACGTCGGTCGGCCCCGGCTCGTCCATCCACTGCACGTGCAGCTGCTCCATCGCGCCCTCGTCGACCAGCACGATCGCGAGCTCGGCGTCGGGGTGCACGTGGAGCGAGTCGAGCGCGTAGCCGGCGAGGCGCAGCAGGGCGGCCTCGTCGACGGGGACGCTCGACTCGTTGTTGATCTCGATGCTCACGGGGGCGGGTCTTCCTTCGGTTCGGGAGGGG
>NZ_PSVE01000014.1:0-104918 GCF_002931775.1 Rathayibacter sp. AY1F4 | reverse complement strand
CCCGGGTCACGATGCGCCCCAGCCGCGGGACGACGGAGTCGAGGGCCAGTAGCCGGTCGCGGTGGGCGGAGCGGACGCGTGCGGTGGGCGCGGGGAGCTGCTGAGCAGTGCCCATGGAGCCGGTGTTCGCCTCCGGTGTCGATGCATCGACGATGCGGTGGACGGGGGCGCCCGCGGCTCCGAGCGGTGGACGGGTGCGTGTGCAGCGTGCCGGGGACGGGACCGTCAGTGCGCGGGGACCCGCTCCGGACGGATGCGCTCGGGAACGGGGACGAGCGCGTGGGTGATCGCGCTCGAGAGGGTGAAGGCGCTGGAGTCGAGGTGCGAGGAGTGCCCGAGTCGTGTCGCTTCGGAGGCGCGCTGCTTCGCTCCGGAGGCGGGCCGGATGTCTCCCGAGAGGCTGATCTCGCCGAACGCGGCGATCCCGGGCCGCAGCGGCGTGTAGGCGTGCGCGGAGGCGATGGCGACCGCGATCGCCAGGTCCGCCGCCGGCTCCATGAGCTTCACGCCGCCGACGGTCGACACGTAGACGTCGCAGCGCCGCAGGGGGATGCCCGCCTGCCGCTCGAGGACCGCGAGGATCATCGCGACCCGGGACGCGTCGACTCCGTTCGTGACGCGGCGGGGGTGCTCGCCGTCGTTCGCGATCACGAGCGCCTGGATCTCGACGGGGAGCGCGCGGCGTCCCTCCATCGCGACCGTGACGCAGATGCCCGGGGTGGGGAAGCGGGTGCGGCTGAGGAACAGACCGCTCGGGTCGGGGATCTCGGCGATGCCCTCGGCGGTCATCTCGAAGCAGCCGACCTCGTCCGTCGGGCCGAAGCGGTTCTTGAGCGAGCGGACGAAGCGCAGCGCCGTCTGCCGATCGCCCTCGAAGTGGCAGACCACGTCGACCAGGTGCTCGAGCAGGCGCGGCCCCGCGATGGAGCCGTCCTTCGTGACGTGTCCGACGAGCACGAGGGGGAGCGCCCGCTCCTTGCAGACGCGGATGAGGGTCGCGGCGACCTCGCGGACCTGGCTGGGACCGCCGGGCAGGCCGTCGACGGTGTCGCTCGCGACCGTCTGCACCGAGTCGACGATGAGCAGGTCCGGTCGGACCTCGTCGATCTGGCCGAGCACGGTGGCGAGGTCGGTCTCGGCCGCGAGGAAGAGGCTGTCGTGCATCGCGCCGGTGCGCTCGGCTCGCATGCGCACCTGCGCGGCCGACTCCTCCGCGCTGACGTAGAGGACCCGCTGGCCCTCGGCCGCGGCGCGGCTCGCGACCTCGAGCAGGAGGGTCGACTTGCCCACGCCGGGCTCTCCCGAGAGCAGCACGACCGCACCGGAGACGATCCCGCCGCCGAGCACGCGGTCGAGCTCGCCCACGCCGGTGGGGCGGTGCGCCGCCGACGTGGTCTCGATCTCGGTGATGGGCCGCGCGATGCGGCCGGCGGCCGGAGCCACAGCGGCGACCGCGCGGACGAGGCCGGTTCGCTCGGTGCTCTCGATCACGGAGCCCCACTGCTGGCACTCGCCGCAGCGGCCGACCCACTTCGCGGTCGTCCATCCGCACTCCGAGCAGCGGTACGGGGCGGTGCGCGTCTTCGAGGAGGCCATGAGGTCCTTTCGGGGCGAGGAGGGGGACGAGCGCGACGCTACGGGGGACCCCCGACACCGCCGCTCGTTCGAACGTGTCTTCGACAGTACCGTCGACCACTGACGCCGCGAGCGGGGCGCGCCAGGCCGGGGGAGAGGTCTCGTGGAAGCCGTCTGTGGAGGAGCGTCGTCGCGGAGGAGCGGAGGCGGAGGATCGCGCCTCGGAGAACGACTCCGCCCCGAGCGCCGCCCCGTCGGCGTCGGACGTCTGCGGGAGACTGGGGGACATGCCCTCGACAGTGCACGTCCTCAAGTCCGGCCGCCCGCTCGGAGTCAGCTGGTCCGGCCCCGAGGGCGCCGAGCGGGTCGTCGTCCTGGCGCATCCCGCTCCCGGCTCCTCGGACTTCGACCCCGACCCGGAGGCGACCGCGCGCCACGGGGTGCGCCTGCTCTCGTTCGACCGCCCGGGCTACGGCGCCTCCTCCCTCCTGACCGACCTCGACCCCGCCGGAGCGAGCGTCGGCGCCAGCCCCGAGCAGGCCGCCGCCGACATCGCCGAGTACCTCGCGACCGTCGGCATCGCCTCCGTCAGCGCCGCCGGCTGGTCGGCGGGAGGCCGCGTGGCCCTCGCGCTCGCCGCGAACTACCCCGGCCTCGTGGAGCGAGTCGCCGTGATCGGCACGCCCGCTCCCGACGACGCCGTGCCGTGGGTCGGCGACGAGAACCGCGCCGAGCTCGCCCGCCTGGCCGAGCTTCCGCTCGACGAGGCCGTCCGCTCGCTCACCCGCACGCTCGAGGGCGCCTTCGGCCCGACCCCCGCCCCGGACGCCCTGCTCGGGATGCTCGGCTCCGGCGACGCCGACACCGCGGTGCTCGAGACCCCCGGCGTCCGCGAGCGCCTCTCGCGCATGCTCGAGCGCGCCGTCGCCCAGGGCGCCCTCGGCATGGCCGCCGACCTCATCGGCTACGGGGTGCAGGACTGGGGCTTCGCCGTCGAGTCCGCCGAGCCGCCCGCGCTCCTCCTCTACGGCGCCGAGGACGCGGTCGCCGGCCGCCGCCACGCCGAGTGGTACGCCGCACGGCTGCCCGACTCCCGCCTCGAGGTCGTGCCCGGCCGCGGCCACCTGCTCGCGATCCCGGAGTGGGACCGCGTGCTCGGCTTCCTCCTCCCCGCCTGACGGCGGCCGGTCCGCTCGATTGGCGCGACTTCCGGCCGTCGCGTACACTCGACCCCGGTACCGTGTCCGAGCGGCCGAAGGAGCATGTCTCGAAAACATGTGTGGGCTTGCGTCCACCGTGGGTTCAAATCCCACCGGTACCGCCAACGAGAAGGCCCCCCGCTTCCACGGAAGCAGGGGGCCTTCGTCGTTTCCGGCGGCGTCCGGCGGGCGTGACGAGCGGGTCAGCCGGCGCGGAGCAGCCGGGACCGGCCGACGCGCAGGGCCCGGTACAGGCGCCTGACCGCGTGGTCGGCCTCGGCCGAGCCGACGTCCGAGAAGGAGCCCGCCCCGCCCCAGAGCCCGAGCGCGTCGGCGGCCGCCGCCCGCACCTCTCCGCGGGTCGTCGCTCCGGCGAACAGCTCGTCGAGCCGGTCCGCGGCGCGGGCCCGCTCGCCGTCCTGCTGTGACCGTGCGACCTCGCGCACCTCGGCGACGGCCGCCGCGATCTCGGCGAGCACAGCGGGGATCGTGCGGTCCATCCTCCTGAGCCTAGGAGCGGGAGCGCTGCGAGGCGGCGTGGGTCAGGAGCGTCGCCACGACTCCGACGAGCACGCCCAGCGCGGTCTCGAGCGCCCGGTCGCGCAGCAGCACGAGCTCGTCGACGGGATGCGCGAGCTCGACCATGAGGATCGCGAGCGGAGTGACGAAGGCGAGGGTCAGGCCGTAGTTGCGGCCGACGACGAGCTCGGCGGTCATCTGGAGGAGCACCACCACCACGATCACGGCGAGCGGGGAGAGCGGCAGGGCCAGGAGCGCGGCCGCGATCAGCACTCCGACGATCGTGCCGAGCATCCGGTGGCCCGCGCGCACGAGCCGGGCGCCGGCGTCAGCTCCCGAGACGGCTGCGACGGCGGAGATCATCGCCCAGTAGGGGTGGCCCAGGCCGGTCGCGGTCGGGATGGTGCCTGCCACCAGGACGACGGCCCCGAAGCGGAGCAGGGCGGCGCGCGTCGCCGGACGGGCCGCCGCCGCGCGGAACGAGGTGCGCCACGGCGTCGGGGCGAGGCGGCGTGCGCGGGGGAGCGCGAGACCGCTCAGGCCGACGACGAGCGAGAAGGCGGCGGAGCCCGCGGCGAGAGCGACGGCGAGCGGGATCCGCGAGGGCTCGGACGGGACGGACGCGCACGCCGTGACGGCGAACACCGGGAACAGCGGGCCGGGCGGGTGCCAGTGCAGGGCGTCGCTCAGGTAGGCGGCCGCGACGGTCACGGCGACCACGACGGGGATGATCAGCCAGTCGCGGTGAGGAGAGAGGGAGACAACGGTGCCGAGTGTCACGGTGGTGACGAGGAACGCGGCTGCCGACAGCTGCATCAGCAGGCGCGGCCGGTGCGTGTGCTGGCGACCGTAGAGGGCCGTGAAGGCGCCGAAGGTCGCGTAGAGGGCGAGATCGGTGCGGCCGAGCGCCCAGAGGACGAGCAGCGGGACGGCGATCGAGACGCCGGCGCGCAGGGCGACGCGATGGGCGCCGGCGTGCGGGCCGAAGGCGAGGAGCTCGCGGGGGTGGGGCAGAACGGGGGTGGCGGCCATCGGGTCCTCTGATCGGGGTCCGAGCGGCGGCGGCCGGAGGAGTGTTTCACGGGTGAAGCAGATATACTTTACGCGTGAATGACTCTGAAAGCCAGCCGGATGACGCGGTCGACGAGATCAGGGCGGGCTGGGCGGTGCTGCGGCCCGAGCTCGACACCTCCGCCGTCGACGTCGTCGGGCGGGTGATCCGCGCCTCCGCGCTGATCGTCCGGGCGACGGAGGAGCTGCTCGCCGCCCACGGGCTGACCCGCGGCGAGTTCGACGTGCTCTCCACGCTGCGTCGCGCCGGCGCTCCGCAGTCGCCGACGACCCTCCGGACGATCGCCCTCGCCTCCGCTCCCGCGATCACCAAGCGCGTGCACTCGCTGGAGCGGCGGGGCCTGGTGCGGCGCGCCGCGAACCCGGCGGACGGGCGCGGCTCGCTCATCACGCTGACTCGCGAGGGGGAGGAGCTGGTCGGCCGGGCCTTCCCCGAGGTGCTCGACGCCGAGCGGGCGCTGCTCTCGGGGGTGCCCGCCCATCTGCGGGCGGAGGCGTCGCGCTCGCTCCGCGCGGTGCTCGCGAGCGTCGAGGCGGCCGCGAGCCGGTGATGCGCGCGGGGACCGCGAGGCGGCGGGCGCTCGCTACCGTGGTCCCATGCGCCTGACCTCGAGCTTCACCGTGCCGACGCGGCCGCCGGTGCTGCAGCTGGTCAAGACGGCGGCGGCCACGGTCGTCACCTGGCTCCTCGCCGGCGTCGTCTTCCCGGGGACGCTGCCCGTCTTCGGCGCGATCGCCGCGCTCCTCGTCGTCGCGCCGAGCATCAACCAGTCGTTCTCCAAGGCCCTCGAGCGCTCGGTCGGCGTCATCATCGGCGTGATCGTCGGATCCGTGATCGGCACGGTGCTCGGCGGCGAGAGCATCATCGTTCTCCTCGCGATCGTGGCCGCGATCGCCGTCGGGTGGGCCGTGCGCCTGACCCCCGCCTCCGCGGTGCAGATCCCGATCAGCGCGATGCTCGTGCTCTCGGTGGGCGCGGTCACGCCGAACTACGCGCTCGACCGCATCCTCGAGACCCTCCTCGGCGCGGCGGTGGGAGTCGTCATCAACGTGCTCATCGTCCCTCCGGTCGTGCTGGCGCCGGCCGAGCGGGCGATCGGAGACCTCACCGCTCAGCTCGCCGCCGCCCTCGACGACCTCGGCGACGCCCTCCAGGCCCCCGTCCCGCGACGCCGGCTCGACGAGCTGCTCATCAACGCCCGGCTGCTGCAGACCATGCAGAGCAAGGCGGAGGAGGCGATCGCGACCGGCGAGGAGTCCCTCCGCCTCAACCCGCGCCGCTCCGCCCACCGCGACCGGCTACTGGCCCTCGACTCCGTCGTCCCGCGGCTGGGGCGCATCGTGACCCGGGTCCGCGGCATGACGCGGACCGTGCACGACCTCTACGACGACGAGCTCGTCGGGGAGCCGACGATCGCCGACATCGCCGTCCAGCTGCACCGGGCCGCCCACGATCTGCGGCTCCTCGTGCAGTCCTCGGTCGACGTTCCCGAGCCGGAGGCGATCACCGACGAGCTGCCCGCTCTCACCGCGCCGCTCGTGATCGCGACTCCGCACCCGCAGCACTGGATCCTGCTGGGGGCGCTCGCCGAGGACCTGCGGCGCATCCGCGAGGAGATCGTCGGCGCGGAGTCCTGACCGGCGGGCGCCGAGTGGCGTCGGCGGGAGGGCTGCTCTCGCGGGCGCTCGGCGTCTCGCGCCGCGCGACATGCGGCTCGTGGTGGCCTGCGGTGGTCAGCCGTCCTGCTCGCCGTCCTCCCTCGATCCGCCGCCCTCGACGAGCTCGCCGTCGCCCGGGTCGGGAGCGACCTGGTGCAGTGCCTCGGGATCGCTCGCCTCGGCGTGGAGGGTCTTGCCCTCGGCGATGAGGGAGTCGTCGTCCACGAGGATCCCGGCCAGCTCGGTGATGCGCCCCCGGAGAGCGCCGATCGGGTCCTCGGTGGGCGCGTCCTCCTCGGAATGGTCGACCTCCGAGTCGGGGTAGCGGCGGAGGGCGGCCTCGTCCCGGTCGGGCTGCGGCGCCCGCGCGTGCTCGACGCAGAGGCGGGCGACCTCCTCCGCGTGCGCGTGCATCACGGAGTGGGAGGCGTCGGGGATCTCCCAGGCCCGCGCATGCGGCATCGACCGGGCGATCTCCTCCGCCCACTCGCGCGGCACGAGCCGGTCGAACTCGCCGCGGATGACGAGGGCGGACGCGCGGATCCGGGGGACGGTCTCCTCGATCCGGTAGTGCATCATCTCGGGCAGCACACGGGAGAACCAGCGCGGTCCGCAGAGGAGGTAGGCGCCCGCGGCGAGGATCGCGACCTTGAGCGGCTCGCGGACGCTCGACTGGGCGAAGCGGAGCGCGGCGGTCGGGAGGCGGCGCTCGTGCCGGTTCATCACGGGTCCGAGCAGGACGATGGTGGTCAGCTCCGGACGGCGGGCGGCGAGCTCGGCCACCACCTGCGTCCCCATCGAGTGGCCGAGGACGACGGGATCGTCGAGGCCGAGCTCGTCGATGACGGCGCCGACCAGCTCGGCGTAGTCCCCGATGTCCATGCGCCGCGCGTCGATCGGGTGCGGCACGCCGCCGAAGCCCGGCAGGTCGAGAGCGTGCACCGGGCCGAACTCGTTGAGCGCGGGCGCGAGGCGCTCGAAGTAGGTGGCCGCGACTCCGATCCCCGGCACGAGGACGAACGTGCGCTCGCCGTCGCGCCCCACTGTGCTCACCCGCGCCCAGACGTCGCGGTGGTGCACGCGCTGGACCGAGACGTCGGTGCTGCGGGTGCGGCGGTGCGGATCCCGCCCCCGGGAGCGCGTGGTCGCGAAGACGTCGCGGACTCCGCGCCGCAGGGTCGTGGCGAGGGTGGGGAGGAGGTCGCTCGGGCGGAGCACGGGGCCTCCTTCGATCGGGGGAGTCGGTCGCTGCGAGCCTAGGCGCTCGCCGCCGGGCTCAGATCAGCATGTCGTCCGACCTGTGGAGGATCAGACGGGCCGGCCCGGTGTGGAGGACGCCGTTGGTCAGGGGGGCGGTCCGGACGCCGCCGCGCCTCCGCATCGCCCGGAACGCTCCGGGGGCGAGCACGACGTCCATCCAGGCGCAGGGGTTCGCCGGTCGTCCGCCCTGGAACTCGATCCGCTCCCCGCCCTGCTCGATCGCGAACGTACGGCCGGCGAGCGCATCGACGTCGGCGCCGCGGACGATGATGTTGCGGCGGGTGTCGGCGGGGTCGAAGGGCCCTGCGCCGAGCTCGGCGGCGATGTGCTCGAGGGTCTCGACCGCGAAGAGCGTGATCGCCGCGGGGCGGTGCGCGCGCTGGGCGAAGAAGCGGTCGCCGACGATGCCGAGGCCTGCGCGGATCTCGATCCGCTCGGGCTGCTCGTTGCCCTCGGACGGCACCGGGCCATCGGCGGGGCGGCCCTCGTAGCGGTGCAGCGGAGAGACGACGAAGCCCACGAGCTCGATCGCGGCGGCCTCCATGAGCCCACGGTACGCCGTGAGGGGGAGCAGCGGCGTCCGCCCGTCGGAGGCTCTGCGAGGCGCTCCGGGACACCGCGACGGAGCCTGGGTTCTCGTGGCTGCGGCGGCGTCGCGAGACGGAGTCGTCTGCGCCGCCGCCGCCGATTCGCGGAGGGGGCTCCCGGCATGTATAGTCGTACCTCGTTGCGTGCGCCTCTGGCCCACGCGATGGACTGCGCCCGTAGCTCAACGGATAGAGCATCTGACTACGGATCAGAAGGTTGGGGGTTCGAATCCCTCCGGGCGCACTCTGGTTGAGACAGAGCAGAACGGCCCGCTTCGGCGGGCCGTTCTCGTTTTAACAGTCGCTCGTTCCGGTGGCTGTCGGCGTCGGTCTCCCGAAGAGCGCGGGGCGACGGAACGGCCGGTCCTCCGTCTCGCAGGACGCCTCTTCGCGCCGTCGATGGCGCCGACCGTCTTCCGCCCGCATCCGCGATCAGTCCTCGCCCGCGCTCGCGGTCACTCCGCGCAGGCTCCGCGATCACCCGTCGCGAGCACGCCGCTCGGCTCTTCTCGCGCGCCGTTTCCTCCTCCACAGCGCCCATCTCGCGCCGTTCTCCACGGATGCAGCCGTACCGGCCGCGGTGACGTCGAACCGAGCAATACTCTCCTTCCGTGGGGCTGAACGGTCGCCGCCGACGCAGTGCGCTCGGTCGGCAGAGGAGAGGACATCGGATGAGTCGAACGGAACAGTCGGGGCAGGACGAGCGCGGACGACCCCGAGCGCGGACGGCGCGAGCGCTGGTCGGCACGACGGCGGGTTGCGTGCTCGTGAGCGGGCTGCTGGGCGGAGGCCTCGCGCCGCCGCCTGCCCTCGCCGCCGACGGTCCTCACACGACGATCGAGAACACCCTCCTGCAGGGAGGCGCGACGAACGCCGGCGTGACGACCGTCTCGGCCTGGGTCCAGAAGGGCGAGACGCTCCGGGTGGACCTCCACCCGCTCCAGGCGGGCTCGGGCGCCGGCGAGGGCGAGACCGGCGGCGGTACCGCCCGGGTGACGGCTCCGGGCGGAGCCGTCCTCGACGAGCAGGACTTCGCGCCCGGAGCGGCGCCCTCGGTCTCCGCCGGCGGCTCGTTCGTGGCGGACGAGACCGGCGTCTTCCAGATCCGGGTGTCCGACGACGACGTGACGGCGCCGGTGAACCTCGTCTGGAGCATCGGCGTCCAGGACGCGCGGGGCGCGGCGGTCGCGGGCCGGGTGTGGTCCGACTCCTATGCGATCCAGTCCGGGGCGAAGGAGTCCTACTCCTCGCCCGAGGAGCGGCGCTCGTCTTTCACGCTCCACGCCGTCACGGAGACGGGCGCCCGCTACGAGCTGGGGCTGCGCGGCTACGACGGGGTCGCCTCGACGGTCCAGGCCACGAACAAGGGCAACGTGAAGGCCGGGTCGTCCGATCCGTCCTACCTCTCGGTCCCCATGCCGCAGTCGAGCGAGGCGGGCGGGATCGGGGCTCAGTACGTGCAGGCGTCCGGACGCTCCGGGATCGACGGCCTGCAGACCTACAAGCTCTTCCTGGACCCGCCGTCGTCCGACCTGCCGGAGTCGATCGCTCCGGCCTACCGCGCGCCGACGATCGAGGGCCTCGCCTTCCGTCGGTCGACCGCGGGCTCCGACGCGGGCACGCTGACCGGCGTCCTGGGGACGCAGCCGGGCACCGTCGTCGTGGACGTCGATGCGGACGGGGACGGCTCCTACGACGGCGAGCGCGACGTGCACCTCACCCGGATCGCGGGGACGACCGGTCCCTTCTCGGTCGACTGGGACGGACGGGACGCGAAGGGCGGGACGGTCGACGTGACCGACCCCGACGTCACCTTCCGCGCCTCCATCGGCCGCACGAACGAGTTCCACTTCACGCGGGTCGACGCCGAGACGTCCGCCGGCGGCGTGTCCGTCGTGAGGTCGACCGGCGGCGGCGACGACCCGTCGATGGTCCACTGGGACGACTCGCTCCTCGCCGGATCGAACTCGGAGCGGTACTCCGGCACCTCCGCGGTGACGTCCGGCGACGGCGGCACCGACTCGTCCGGCGGGGTGCACCGCTGGGAGGGCGACGACTCCGGGCGGGGCCGCATCCCCAACGCCAACGACTCGGTGCACGGCTCCTACGGCGACCTGCGGGCGATCGACGACTGGGCCTACGGCTCGGACGGTGCGGTCGCGGTCGCACGCCTCGATCCGCTCGCGCCGCACGTGACCATCGCGAAGACCTCGTCGGTCGACTCCGCCACTCCGCTGCTCCGCGGCGCCCGCGTGCCCTACCGGGTGACGCTGACCTCGGACGGGACCGGGGACTACACCGACGCCGCCGTCATCGACTACCTCGACAAGGGCGTGCTCGACGACGCCGAGCTCGACTCCGGCTCCCTCCGCGCCTCGCAGGGCACGACCACGATCGATGCGGAGACGGGCCGCATCTCCTGGGCGGCCGGCAGCCTGCCGGTCGGGGCGACGGCCGAGCTGACCTTCGACGTGATCGTGACCGGCGAGGGGGACCGCGCGCTGACGAACACGGCCTGCCTCGCCGATGCGCCCTTCGCTCCCGCCTCGTCCGGCACGGGGACCGACGCGAACCCCTGCGCCACCGTCCCGCACGACATCGGCGAGGGGTCGCTCCTGATCCGGAAGACCGCGTCCCAGGCGAGCGCCGAGCACGGCGGCACGGCGGGCTTCGACATCGTCGTGGCGAACACCGGAACGGTCGACGCGACGGACGTGACCGTGACCGACGTCCCGACGCTCGACCACCTGCTCGAGGCGACCATCGAGAACGGCGCCGGAGGAACGCAGCCGGCCACGGAGCCCGTCACGGGTCTCGACATCCCCGCCGGCGGCCAGGTGTCGCTGCACGTCAGCGGCCGGGTCGCCGACGGGTACGACTCCGCGACCCTGCCCAACCGCGTCTCGATCACCCACCAGCCCGAGGGCTTCGACCCGCCGACGGTCGAGAACGCCTGCGCTGACGATGCGACGTCGTCCTGCGCCGAGATCTCGGTGCCGCCCGTCGAGGGAAGGCTCTCCATCGAGAAGACGGCGATCGGGAATCAGGTCGACCACGGCGGGCGTGCCGTGTTCCGGATCGTGGTCGCCAACGAGGGGGCTCGGCCGGCGGACGGGGTGACCCTCACCGACATCCCCGAGCTCGCGCACCTGAGCGACGTCACGATCTCCCGGGACGGCGGCCCGGCGTCGTCCGACCTGACTGTCGAGAACCTGTCTCTGGCCCCGGGAGCGTCGACGACGTTCACGGTGACCGGACGGGTCGCCGACGGCGTGGACGCGTGGACCATCCCCAACCGGGCGCGCCTGACCGAGGTCCCGGAGGGCTTCGATCCGACGACCGTCCTGCACCCGTGCGCGGACGACGGCGGAGCCAGCTGCGCCCAGGTGGCGGTGCCTCCGGTCGGACTCGTGCCGACGGTCCTCGCCTCGACGGGAGCGGCGGCCGGGCCCCTCGCGGCCGGAGCCGGCGCTCTGCTCCTGGCCGGCGGCGCCCTGACGGCGCTGCGCCGTCGCTCGACCCGCATCTCGTGAACCGGAGCCCGGGCCGCTGCAACGCGGCCCGGGCTCCCGGACCCTCTCCTCGAAAGGCACTACTGCATGACCGAGCACGGCCTCCCGTACCGCATCACCGAGCGCTTCCCTCTCCCCGATGGACGCGTCGGCGTCAGCACCTGGTGGTCCGCCGACCCGGAGCAGCTGGAGCAGCAGCTCCGCACGCGCTCCGGGCATCCGCATCCCGAGAGGGAGCCGGTCCGGAGACTGCACCTCGCGACCGCGACGATCGTGCTGATCGAGGAGCGGACCGCGGGAGGCTTCCGCCCGCTCGACCCCCACCTCCGAGCCCGCACCGATCCGCGCTGGCGCCGGGCTCTCCTGCGGTCGCGCAGGTCGGCCCGGCTCCGACGGGTCATCGGCCCGCGGGACCTGCCGAGGACGGATCCGCCGGTCGAGGTGTCACGGCACGTCGATCCGACACGTCGAGTGTGAAGGAGGCGGGCGGAGAGCTCGGCACCTGATGCGCGGTGAGGGTCTCCCCGCAAGGACGCCGTCGGGTCAGGCGGCTTCCTCGAGGTCGTCCTCGACTGCGACGGGCGCGTCGACCGGGGCGCACGGGGGAGCCGACTCGGCCGGGGGCGCCGAGGCCGCGATGCGCGAGCGCTCGAGCCCGGCGAGGAGCACGGCGAAGGCCTCCTCGAGCTCGGCGGTGTCGCGGAGCAGGACGCGTTCGCCGCTTGTCGGATCGAGGCGGACCGTCCGGTAGGCCGGGCGGGGGAGGTCGGAGACCAGGGTGATGATGCCGAGGACGACGCCGCTGCGGCGGGCGCGCGCGGTCCAGCGGTTGGCGTGGGTGCGGAGAAGGATCATGACCGGGGCCGTCCTCGGTGACGTGGTGCAGGAGCGGGGGAGGGGGGTGTCGCTGGCGGTGCGGGGATCCTCTCGAAGCTTGCTGCACGAAGGGCCTCCGCTTCCTGTGCTTGACAGCAGAGCCGAGCAGCGGTCACCGGCGCCGGGCGGCCGCCGCGGCGTGCAGGGCCCGCAGGAACTCGGGGACGACCGGGTTCCCGGTGTCGCGGGCGAGCACACCGATCTCACGGCTCGCGCCCGGATCGTCGATCGGGATCTCGCGGACGTCGTCGTCGACCGAGGACGGGCTCGGCGGCAGGATCGTGAGTCCGAGGCCGGCTGCCGCGAGTCCTCGGGCGGCGCGGTAGTCGCCGACCTCGAACGCCGGCACCGGGTCGCGGCCGTCCACGGCGAGCAGGCGCCGGGCCGACTCGTGGAGGCCGTAGCCGGGCGCCAGCATGATCAGGTCGAGGCCGCGGAGGTCCTCGACCGTGACCGAGCGCCGCGAGGCCAGCGGATGACGAGGGTCCACGACCGCGAGGAGAGGCTCCGAGTAGAGGGTCGTCGTTGTGGTGCCGGGCAGATCGGGCGGATCCGCGACGATCGCCAGCTCGGACTCGCCCTCCGCCACGGCCCGCAGGCAGAGCGCTCGGGAGCCGTGCCGGAGCCCGAAGCCGACCTGCGGCCAGCGGCGGCGGAACCGGCGGATCACATCCGGCACGAAGCTCTCCCCGAGGAGCGTCTGGAAGGCGAGGTCGATCCGGCCGTGCTCCACGTCGCCCGCCTGCCGCACCTCCGCGAGCCCGGCGCGGATCACCGACATGCCGTCCTGAGCGGCCTCGGCGAGACGGGTCCCCGCCTCTGTCAGCACCACCCCGCGGCCCTCCCGGCGGACCAGGGGAGTGCCGACCAGGGCGGACAGCCGGGCGAGCGACCGGCTCGCGGTCGGCTGCGGGATCCCGAGCTCGGCGGCCGCCGCCGTGACGCTCCCGGTCTGGGCGACCGCGACGAGCAGGGGCAGGAGGCGGAGGGTCGCGGGCCAGTCGTCGGACACGCCACCACCCTAGATCCGGACATGACCAGAACGCATGAACAGTACGAGAAGGGACATTAGTCATGCACCCAGAGGCGGTCTACCGTCGGAATCATGAGCACCGCCGCAGGCACCCGACCGATGTGCGCAGCGGCGCCCTTCTCGCAGCGGCGGCTGACCATCGCCCTCCTCGCCGCCGGAGTCGCGACCTTCGCCGAGCTCTACGCCGTGCAGAGCGTCCTCCCGCAGCTCGCGCGGGAGTGGGCCCTCGCCCCGTCCGACGCCGCGCTCACGGTCTCGGCCGCGACCCTCGGGCTGGCGCTCTCGGTGCTGCCGTGGGCCTCGGTGGCCGAGCGCATCGGACGGCTCGAATCCATGCGGATCGCGGTCCTCACGTCCGTGGTCCTGGCGCTGCTCGCCTGCGTCGCCCCGACCTTCGAGCTCCTGCTCGTCCTGCGCTTCCTGGGCGGAGCGGCACTGGGTGCCGTCCCGGCCCTCGCCGTCGCGGCGATCCACGACCGGGTCGGAGGCGCCGGAGCGACGGCCGCCGCGACGGCGTACGTCTCCGGGACCACGATCGGCGGTGCGGCCGGACGCCTGCTCGCCGGACCGCTCGCGGCGGCGCTCGGATGGCGCGGAGCCCTGCTCGTCGTGACGGCCGTCTGCGCGGCGGCGGCGATCGTCTTCGCGGTGCTCGCGCCCCGGGGCGGCGGCGCGCGCGAGGCGGCCCCCGGCGGCTGGCGAGGGAAGACGGCGCAGGTGCTCCGCGATCCGATGCTCGTCGCGATCGCGCTGCAGACGTTCCTCGCGGTCGGCGTGTTCGTCGCGGTCTACAACTACCTGGCGTTCCGGCTCGAGGCGCCGCCGTTCGCACTCGCGCCCGCGCTCGTCTCCCTCCTCTTCGCCGCCTACCTCGCGGGAACCGTCTCCTCCCGGCTCGCGGGGAGATGGGGACCGCGGATCGGTCCCCGCCTCGTCATGCGGATCGGCGTCGCCCTGATGATCGTCGGACTGCTGGTGATGCTCGCCGAGAACGTCGCCGTGGTGATCGCGGGACTCCTCGTCTTCACGGCCGGCTTCTTCGCCCTGCACGCGACCGGCGCCGCCTGGACGGGAGCGCGGGCGGCTCCGGCACTCCGCGGGCACGCCGGCGCGGTCTACACGATCGCCTTCTACGCGGGCTCGGCCGCCGGCGGCTGGCTCCTCGGCCTGGCCGTCGGAGCCGGTGGCTGGCCGGCCCTGACGGCGGTGACGATCGGCCTGCTGCTGGTCGGAGCGGGGATCGTCAGCCTCCCGTCCCGCACCACCGCGGCCGGGCGCTGAACCCCCGCCTCCGCCGACCGCACCCCGAGCTCCGCCGGCACCTCCCCGCAGCGGGCGAGGTGCGACATGATGGCCCGACTGCACGGAGCGGGGGACGGCATGGCGCGGAGCACCGGAGCGGACGGCTCCCCACGCGAGAGCGGCGGAACGGATGAGGGCGGCACCGACCCGCGCTACCACGCGGGCTTCCAGCGCGGCTACGACGGACGCGAGGCCGAGCGGCGCGGCAGCGGAGAGGAGCGCCTCCGCTCCCCGTTCCTGTCGGGCGGGACCTCGGGCATCGGGCGCTCGGCCGGCCGGCGAGGTGGCGGGTCCGCTTCTGATCAGGAGGACGTGCGATCGGTCGGCGGCCCGACCGGCTCCCGAGTCTCCGGCCGACGGACCGCTCCTGAGCGCGCGAGAGCGGCGGTGCGGGCCGTCCCGACACCCGCGGAGCCGACCGCGCCCCGACCCGCGGAGCCGACAGCCCCACTCCCGACCGAGCCGACCGTCCCGCTCCCCACCGAACCCGACTCCGCTCCCGGCGACGCGGCACCCGACTCCGGTGACCGTCACGACGCGCCCGACGCCGACCACCGCCCTGCTGTCTCCACTCGCCGCATCGCCGGAGCCCTGGCGGTCGTCGGCGCCGTGAGCGTCCTCGTCGGACTCCTCGCCCTCTGGAACAGCTCCCACAGCTGGTACGACTACTCGCCGTCGCAGAGCGCCTTCGGGCCCGAGCAGTACCTCCGCGTGCTCAGCGACAACGCGATCGGACCGTTCCTCACCGTCGGCCTGATCGCGCTCGGCCTGGCGGTCGTGGTCCCGCTGCTGAGGGCTCCCCGCTGATGACGCGGGTCCGCCTTCTCTGGGCCGCCGCCATCGCGGTCACCGTCGTCCTCTGGGCCGCCGTGCTCGCGCTCCCGGTCGTGGTCCTCCTGCTGCCGAACCAGTACCAGGGCGACTCGATCACGGTCCCGCCGGAGCTCTACGTGCGGCAGGCGCTCGCGATGGTCGCGCCGCCGCTCCAGACCGCCGCCCTGGTGATGCTGGGGGCGCTGATCGTCGTCGCGGTCGCGCGGCGCCCGCCGGCGAAGGCCCGCACGACGGAGGCGGCGAGCGGCTGGGACGACGCCGTGCTCCTCGACCCGGACGGCCGCGAGCAGCACGGGACGGGCCCCGCAGGCCGCTGAGCAGACGCTGCTGCGTCGGAAGCCATCCGCTGCTCCCCGGTCGGAAGCCGCTCCTCCAGACGCACCCGCCCCTCACGCCGGCAGCAGCTGGAACCGCTCCCGCGCCGCTCCGCCGGCGACGAGGTCCGCGAGCAGCTCGCCCAGGACCGGACCGAACTTGAAGCCGTGCCCCGAGAACCCGGTCGCCAGAGTCACGCGGCCCACGCGGTCGAGCACGAAGTCCTCGTCGGGCGTGCTGTCGTAGAGGCAGCTGATCGGAGTGGCGCTCGCCGCGTCCACGCCCGGAATCCACTCCGCGACGTAGCCGACGAGGCGGGCGAGCGCTCCGGGCTCGGGCTCGAAGGTGCGCTCGTCCGGATCGACGACGACTCCGGTGCTGTGCTCGCCCACCTTCACCCCGACTCCGGGCGTCGCGAGCCCGTAGACGACGGGCAGGCCGGCGCGGTGGTGGGCGAAGCTCGGCCACGAGTCGAGGGGCAGGTCCGTCGCGAAGTGCGCGGGCTGCTCCTGCGTGACGCGCAGCGGAGGGAGGCGTCGGCCGGCCGCGCGGACGAGGCCGTCCACGAGCGGAGGCGTCCAGGATCCGCCGGCCACGACGACCGCGTCGGCTTCGAGGGCGCCGTCGGTGGTCAGCACGCGCACGTCGTCGGCGCGCTCCTCGATGCCCAGCACTCGCGTCCGCGTCCGGAGGACGGCGCCGCGTCCGAGGGCGGAGTCGAGCATCGCGTCGATCGCGGCCGCCGCGTCGAGGCGTCCGCCCTCGGGGTGCAGCAGGACGTCGGTCTCGAAGCGGAGTCCCGGCCAGCGCCGCTGCGCCTCGTCCGCCTCGATCCGCACCACGGGGATCCCGTCGCGCAGGAGGACAGCCTCGACGGCGGCCAGGACGGCGGGGTCGCCGTGGTCGATCGCGCCGACCGGGTGCAGCAGGCGGCGGCCGGTCTCGGCCTCCAGCCGTGCCCAGGCGCGCCCGGCCCGTCCGGTGAGGGCGCGGTAGTCCTCCTCGAGGTAGCCGCGGCGGAAGATGCGCGTCGCGCCGTGGGACGAGCCGCGGTCATGACCCCGCTCGAACTGCTCGACGAGCACCACGCGATCGCCGCGCTCGGTGAGGGCGCGGGCTGTCGCCGCTCCGACCAGGCCGGCCCCGACGACGACGACCTCACGGGTCACGGAGTCTCCCGGGAGGCGCGGCGCACGCCGAGCAGGACGACCAGGCGGAGGAACCCGACGAGTCCCATGCCGATCAGCGCGGCGATCAGCATCAGCACGGCGACACCGGCCACCCAGGTCGTGTCGCCCGTCACCGACTGCGCTGCGAACTCGGTGCAGAACAGCGCCAGTCCGGCGTAGCTCAGGATGAGGACGGTGATCGTCCCGGGGCGGCGGAGGCGCTGCGCGGGCGTCCGCCAGAGGGCGGGCGGCTCGAGCCAGCGGCGCAGCAGCCGGATCACGAGGGTGCCGACCAGGCCGAGGAAGCCGGCCGCGATCAGGATGATGCCCGCGCCGCCCAGCCCCGACGCCTCGACGCCGGCCAGCTCGAGGGCGATCCCGATCGCGACGCCGACGGCTCCGGCACCGCCCGCGATCATGGCCGCCCACACTCCGAAGCCGCCGCGGAGGATGCTCTCGCGCTCGGGACGTGCCGGGTCGGCGTCCATCGGGCGCTGCTGACGCGGCCGGATCGGCGCGGGAGGTGCCGGCGGGCCGGCTGCAGCGGCGGCCTCGGACACGCCCCAGACCGGAGCGGCGTCCGGCGTCTGCGACTCGATCACGTTCTCGCGCACCGGCACGTAGCGCAGCGGCGCGTCGATCCGCACCTGCGGCCGCCCGCGCACGACGATCGTCGCCCCCAGGTCGGCCCCGCGCTCCAGCGCGACGGGTCCGAGGAGGAGCCCGACCGCCGGATCGATCCGCCACGCGTCCGATCGGGGAGCCGACCCGTACCACTCCGCCGACACGGCCCCGCCGAGATCGACCGAGATCGGCCGCCCGTCGCTGTAGCTCGTCACCGGCACGAGCGAGCGGCCGGAGTTGCGCACCCGCGCGCCCACCCGCCACCAGTCGTCCCCGGCGTGCGTCAGCCGCACCTCGACGTCGACCAGCGACGCAGGCACCGCCCGCCGCCGTCCGATGACCACCGCGACGACCGCGAGCCCGGCGATGACCAGCCCGCCGAGCAGGCCGACCACTCCGATGAAGATCTCCATGGGAGCAGTCAAGCAGGCGCGGGTCGCCGACGCGGGCGCGACGAGGTGGCCTCCGGGAGGCTCGATCCCGGCCGTCGACGCCGCCGCTCCGCGCGGCCGCCCCGTTCCCGACGCTCCACCCGACCGTCGAGCCCGGAGCGGGTCACTCCGCATACTGAAGAGGCGCGTCGCGTCGACCGCATCGCGGGTCTCATCGCAGGAGGGGTCGATCATGCGCCACTGGTCGGCGGCCCCCGTGCGCCGGCGCCCTCGTCGACGGGCCGGCGCGATCCTCGCTCTGCTGGGGGCCGCGGCGCTCGCCGTCGCCGCCGTCGCGCTGTCGGACACGGCGGGAGGAGGTGGACCGGAGGCGGTGTCCTCCTCGGCCGGTGCGTCTGCGGCGTCGAGCAGTCCCGCTGCTCCCGCGCCGAGCAGACCCTCGGCGGACGTCGAGCCGTCCGCTCCGGAAACGGAGCCGTCCGCTCCGGAAACGGAGCCGTCCGCTCCGTCCCTCGCAACGCTGGCCGCTCTCCCCTCGGTCGAGGGCCCCGCCGCCGTCCCCTACGACCGCGACCTCTTCGGGCAGGCGTGGTCGGACGTCGACCGCAACGGCTGCGACACCCGCAACGACGTCCTCGGCCGCGACCTGCTCGCCCCCGTGTTCAAGCCCGGCACCCGCGACTGCAAGGTCCTCACCGGCACCCTGATCGACCCCTACGACGGCACCTCGGTCGCCTTCGTCTCCGGGACCGACACCTCCCGCCTCGTGCAGATCGACCACGTCGTCGCCCTCGGCTGGGCCTGGCACCACGGCGCCTGGTCGTGGACGGACGACCAGCGCCTGGCCTTCGCGAACGATCCCGCGAACCTCGTCGCCGCCTCCGAGCAGACCAACCGCGCGAAGAGCGACGCCGGCCCGGGGGAGTGGCTGCCACCGGCCGCGGAGCTGCGCTGCGGGTACGTGGAGCAGTTCGTTGCCGTGCTCAGCGAGTACGGGCTCGGGATCGACGCTCGAGACCGGGCGGCGTCGGAGGCGGTGCTGGCGGAGTGCCGGTATTGAGGGGGAGAACCTCTTTCCTCTGATGGAGGGTCGTCCCGACGCCGCAACAGCGGCGGGCGTGCCCGCATTAGCGTCCTTCAACTCTGCGATAGTGAGTAATGGTCTCTTCTCTGACCTCTCTTCTGGGACACATGCGGCACAGAGTTCAGCACTTTGGCAATATGAGTAACTCTGTCGCTAACACGAGTGCATCTCGACAGAACGTGTTCCGAGCATTCCTAGTCTCGCGAGATGCCTCCCGTTACTCCCGCCACACTCTCACTTGAACTGGGCGTTTCTCAGCGTCGAATCCGAAGCCTCCTCCGCTCCTCCTACGGAACTCTTCCGGCTGAGGAATCTCGGTGGGATCTGACCGAAGCGCAGGCGGAGGCTGTCCGCTCCCGTCTGCTTCGACGAGACACCACCGAGCGTCGGTTCACCTTGGAAGTGGGCGACCAGGTCCTCCGGCGTGATATTCACCGCGCCTACGGAGGGCAGCAGCAGCAGGGAATCGTGACGCCGCGAGCGCTCCGTGAAATCTTCATCTTCACCGATCCGGCGAAGGGAGCTCGATACGGCTACGACCGGTTCGAGGGACTTCGCGAGGACGGGTCCTACTCATACACGGGAGAAGGGCAGGTCGGTGACCAGGTTTTTCTTCGCGGCAACAGGGCTCTCCGGGACGCGGCGCAGGATGGGCGGGTGCTTCGGCTCTTCACGGTGCAGGGAACGAGCGTGACCTACATCGGTGCCTTCACGACAGGGACTCCGACCTACCGGTGGGAGATCATCCCGGACACCGAAGGGACGCAGCGACGCGGCATCATCTTCACTCTCCTGCCGCTCGCAGCGGACATCACTCGGCTGCCGACCTATGGTGGCACGCAGGAGTCCGCTGCCTCGCTCGGCGACTGGACGCCTCCCGAGCACTCCGACATCGTCATCGCGGGTGCGGATGTCAGCCCTCTCGATGACCGGGTCGTCTCCCGAATTGAGTTCGAGCTGCAGTCCGACTTTGGGCTCTGGCTGACCGAGAACGGCACGCCGCCCAGTCGTCTGACCCTCCCGGTTGGCAGCTCACGGGTCGAGCCGGACCTCTACGTCCGATCGAGCGGCTGGATCGTCGAAGCCAAGAAGTCGACCGCCCGGTCCTTCGTCCGCATGGCCATCGGGCAGGTGCTCGACTATGCCCATCTTGCGCAGCGCGAGGGCTACGCGGCAGTCCCCGTCATCCTGCTTCCCGGTCGCCCGGAAGAGGACATGGTGGATCTCATCCGCAGCCTCTCGATCATCACAGCGTTCAGGTCTGACGAGGGCTTCGACCTCATTGATCCGTAGAGGAAAGAAGCCGAACGGCCGGCAGATCGGGGTGGGCCCACTCCAGTCCGGGGAGTTCGCTCGGAAGGAGCCAGAGGAGTTGGTCGTGGTCGGTGCTCTCCGTGGGGCGTGGGCCACGAACCACGGCTCGGAAGCAGTGCAACCGAATGGTGAGAGCGCCGACCTCCGTTTCGTCTGACGTCAGCTTGGGGCCGACCTCGATCTCCACGCTCAGCTCCTCGCGGATCTCCCTCGCGAGGGCGCCTTCAGCCGTTTCGCCAGGTTCTCGCTTGCCGCCGGGAAATTCCCAGAGCCCGCCCGCCGCCTTGTCCGCCCGCCGACGGCAGGCAAGAATACGGCCGCGATCGCTGATGACCGCCGCAACGACGTCGAGAGTGTCCACGTGTCCATCATGCCGACACCGGTGCAACAACCGCCCTGTACGCGATGGCCGTGCGCACAGACCCCCTCTTTGACGCCCCACCCACCCCCGTGTTAGCGTCGCTCTCGGACATGTGACTGGTCGTGCAGGCAGGATCCGACGAAACGCGTATTGAGCGTCGTCGGGTCCTTTTTTTGTGCCCGGATGCCTCCTGACGCTCCGCCGGAGCACCGATGACGGTGCCGGAGGGGGCGGGGACGGCGACGGACGGCCGGGCAGCACAGCGCAGGGAAGCGCGCGTCCCCACACACCCGGAGGAGTACCGATGAGTACCCAGGAGAGCGCGAAGGCGATCCTCGAGCACGTCGGCGGCGCCGCCAACGTGGCGAAGCTGCAGCACTGCTCGACCCGTCTGCGGTTCGCGTTGGCGGACGACGCGAAGGCCGACGTCGAGGCGCTGAAGGCGGTGCCCGGCGTGATCGGCGTCGTCACCGGCCCGCAGACGCAGGTCATCGTTGGCAGCGGCGTCAGCGAGATGTACGCGGCGGTCGAGAAGCTGCGCGGCGGCACCACCGCATCCGCGGAGCAGGCGAAGCAGCCGCGGTCCCTCAAGCGCCTCGGCGCGACGATCATGGACTTCGTGGTCAGCGTCTTCACGCCGATCATCCCGGCCATCGCGGGCGCCGGCATCTTCAAGTCGTTCCTCGTTCTCGCCTCGGCGCTGGGCTGGCTCGACCCGGCCTCCGACAACTTCAAGCTGCTGTCCGCCATCCCGGACGCGGTGTTCGGCTTCCTGCCGCTGCTCGTCGCGTACACGAGCGCGAAGAAGCTCGACGTGAACCGGCCGCTCGCGCTCGGGCTCGTCGGCGTCCTGGTCTTCCCGGCGTTCACGACGCTGCTCAACCAGGAGGGCGGCGTCGCGCTCTTCGGCATCCCGGTGCCGGTCATCGCCTACAACGCCCAGGTGTTCCCGGCGATCCTGGCCGTGCTGCTGCTCTCGGTCGTCGAGCGCTTCTTCACGAAGCACTCGTGGGGCCCGATCCGCACGTTCTACGTGCCGCTGATGTGCCTCGTGATCGTCGCTCCGGCCACGATCTTCCTGCTCGGCCCCCTCGGCTACTGGCTCGGCTCCATGCTCACGGGCGCGATGATCGGCCTCTACGGGGCGCTCGGCTGGGTGGCCGTCGCGCTGCTGGCCGGCGTGCTCCCGCTGATCATCTCGGTCGGCATGCACAAGGCGTTCATCCCGCCGACCATCGCGACGATGGCCAGCGCGGGCAAGGACACCTTCTACCTCGCCTCCTCGCTCGCCCACAACGCGGCGGAGGCCGGCTCCAGCCTCGCGATCGCCCTGCGCACCAAGAGCGCGACCCTCCGCGCCACCGCCTTCTCGGGCGGCCTCTCGGCTCTCTTCGGGATCACCGAGCCGGCGCTCTACGGCGTCACGCTGCAGAACAAGCGCGCCCTGGTCTCCGTCATCACGGGCAGCGTCGTCGGAGGCGCCTACATCGGCGCCACGCAGGTCGCCGCGTTCGCGCTGGTCAGCCCCGGCGTCGCGAGCATCTCGATGTTCATCGACGGGCTGAACCCCTGGAACCTGCTCAACGCCGTGATCGGCCTGCTGATCTCGGTCGCCGTCTCGTTCGTCGTCTCCTTCGTCATCTGGCGCGACGACGCCTCCGCCAGCGTCCAGGCGCTCGGGGACGTGGCGGCCGCCGCCGGGAGCCCGCTCGCGCTGCAGGCGCCGCTCACCGGCTCCGTCATCCCCCTCTCGGAGGTGCCGGACCCCGTGTTCTCGGCCGGCGTGCTCGGCGAGGGGCTGGCGATCCGCCCCACCGACGGAGCCGTCCGGGCGCCGTTCGCGGGCGAGGTCATCGCGCTGCTCTCCTCTCGTCACGCCGTGGGGCTCCGCCGCGCGGACGGCGTCGAGGTGCTCATCCACGTCGGCATCGACACGGTGCAGCTGGACGGCGCGCCGTTCGAGGCGCACGTCGCGGTCGGCGACCGGGTCGAGGCCGGGCAGCTGCTCCTCACCGCCGACCTGGCCGCGATCACCGCGGCCGGCTACGACACCACGACCCCGGTGCTCGTGACCAACTCCGCCGAGTACACCGTGCTCGTCGAGGCCGCCGAGCGGATCACCGCCGGCGACCGGATCATGACCGTGACGCAGAGAGAGAAGGAGCTCGCCGATGGCGCTTCCTGACGGATTCCGATGGGGCGGCGCCCTCGCCGCCAACCAGGTCGAGGGCGCGTGGCGCGAGGGCGGGCGCGGCCCGGCGGTCAGCGACGTCGCCTCCTACAAGCCGAAGGCGGACCCGAAGGAGTACGCGATCCACCACCGCAACACGGTGGAGAGCATCACGGCGGCGATGTCCGACGACGACACCGAGTACTACCCCAAGCGCCGCGGCATCGACTTCTACCACCGCTACCCCGGCGACCTCGCGCTGTTCGCCGAGATGGGCTTCACCACCCTCCGCGTCTCGATCGCCTGGACCCGCCTCTACCCGACGGGGGAGGAGGCGGAGCCGCTCGAGGAGGGCATCGCCTACTACCTCGCTCTCTTCACCGAGATGCGGCGCCTCGGGATCGAGCCGCTGGTCACGCTCTCGCACTACGACCCGCCGCTCGCGCTCGCGCTGAAGCACAACGGCTGGGTCGACCGCCGCACGATCGGGCTGTTCGAGCGCTTCGCCCGCACCTGCTTCGAGCGCTTCGGCCACCTCGTCGACATGTGGCTGACGTTCAACGAGATCGACGGCATCATCCGCCACCCGTTCACCTCGGGCGGGATCATCGAGGAGACCGTCGAGGGCAGCGTGGAGCAGGCCTGCTACACGGCCCTGCACCACCAGTTCGTCGCCTCCGCCTCGGTCACGAGGACGCTGAAGGAGCTGTGGCCCGAGTCGCGGATGGGCTGCATGCTCACGATGCTGACCACCTACCCCAACACCTGCCACCCCGACGATGTCGCGGCGACGCAGGCGAAGGAGCGGATGCTCTACCTCTGCACCGACGTCCAGGCGGGCGGCGCCTACCCGCGCCTGGCGCTGCGGGCGCTCGAGAGCCGCGGGGTCGAGATCCCGTTCGAGGCGGGCGACGTCGAGCTGCTGCGCGAGCACCCGGTCGACTTCATCTCGTTCAGCTACTACATGTCGATGACCGAGTCCGTGCGCCCCGACGCCGAGCGCACCCCCGGCAACACGGTCCTCGGCGTCAAGAACCCGTTCCTCGAGTCGAGCGAGTGGGGCTGGCAGATCGACCCCGTCGGCCTGCGGATCTCGCTGATCGACCTCTACGACCGCTACGGCAAGCCGCTGTTCATCGTCGAGAACGGCCTCGGGATGCGCGACGAGATGACCGAGGACGGCCGGGTCCACGACCCGTACCGGATCGACTACTTCCGCGCGCACTTCGAGCAGATGATCCAGGCGGTGGACGAGGGCGTGGAGCTGCTCGGCTACGTGAGCTGGGCGCCGATCGACCTGATCAGCGCCTCCAGCTCGCAGATCTCGAAGCGCTACGGGTTCGTCTACGTCGACATGGACGACCTCGGCCACGGCAGCACCGAGCGCTACCGCAAGGACTCGTTCTTCTGGTACCAGAAGGTCATCGCCTCCAACGGCGCGGATCTGGGATGATCCTCCTCTGCCCGGAGGAGCCGTCCGGCTCTCCGGGCAGAGGCCCCGCCACCCCCACCCCAGCCCTGACGCGGCCGTCGACGGAGACACGCATGCAGACCATCAAGAAGGTGCTCAACTCGAGCGTCGTCCTCGTCGTCGACGAGCGCGGCGTCGAGCGCGTGCTCCTGGGCAGGGGGATCGGCTTCGGAGCGAAGGCCGGCGAGGCGATCGAGCCCTCGAGCGTCGACCAGGTGTTCGTGGCGCTGGACGACTCGGATCAGCGCAACCTCGTCGAGCTCCTGGCGCAGATCCCGCCGGAGTTCGTCGAGCTCACCCGCGCGGTCGTCGCCGATGCGGAGGAGCAGGGGCTGAGGCTCGACCCGCACGTGTACCTCGCGCTCACCGACCACCTGCACTTCGCGGTGGAGCGGCAGCGGCGCGGGCTCTCGGTCGCCAACCGGCTGGCCTGGGAGATGCGGACGGTCTACCCCGTGCAGTACGCGGTGGGGGAGCGGGCGGTCGAGCGGATGCGCGAGCGCCTGGACGTGGAGCTGCCCGCCGACGAGGCCGCGAACGTCGCCTTCCACCTCGCCAACGCGGAGCTCGGCAAGGTCGGGATCGACTCGCTCAGGATCGTGCAGCTCATCCGCTCGGTGACCGCGATCATCCAGCACTCCAGCGGAGCCGCGCTCGACCGCGACGACCTCCGCTCCGCCCGCTTCGTGGCGCACCTGCAGTACTTCGCCGAGCGCTTCTTCTCGGGCGGCCTGCTCGAGAGCGAGGACGACTTCCTCTTCACCAGCCTCAGCGCCCGCTACCCGCGCGCGATCGCCTCCGCCGAGCGCGTGCGCTCTTTCGTGGCGGCCGAGTACCAGGCCGCCCTGCCCAACGAGGAGGTCGCCTTCCTGGCCCTCCACATCGCGCGCGCCGCTCCGGAGTAGCGCGCTGACCCCGGAGAACCGCATGCACCGCACCACCCCCGCCCGCCCGACGACGCCCGCGAGCGCGCGCCCGTGAGCGGCACGATCCACCTCGTCCGCCACGCCGAGACCCTCTTCAACGTCGCCGGCCAGCTGCAGGGCTGGTGCGACTCGCCGCTGACCGAGCGCGGCGAGCGCCAGGCGGCGGCCCTCGGCGAGCGGATGCGCGACGTGCCGCTCGTCGCGGCGTTCACGAGCGACCTCACCCGCACCCGCACCACGGCGGCGGCGGCGCTCGCCGGGCACCCGTCGCTCGAGGCCGAGCCGATGGTCGAGCTCCGCGAGTGGCACTTCGGCGCCTTCGAGGGGCAGCCGAACGCCTCGCTCTGGGAGCCGGTGTTCGCCGACCACGGCTACTCCTTCGTGCCCTCCTCCGCCGACTGGCCGCGGATGACCGACGCCGGGCTCGACTCGGTGCTCGACGCGATCCACCGCCACGACCCCTCCGGCCGGGCCGACAGCGGTGCCACCGTGCGCGCCCGCGTGGAGGCCGCGATCGCGCGGTTCGTGCCGGCGGCGGAGCACGGGGACGTGCTGGTCGTGACCCATGGAGCGGTGCTGGGGAGCATCCTCCGCGCGCTCGACCCCGCGCACCGGCCGCAGCGGGGCTACCCGAACTGCGCGGTCGTGTCGGTGACGGACGGCGTCATCGGCGAGGTCGACGGGAGCTGCGCGACGGCCTGACCCCGCTCCTCCTCCTCCACGGACGCCCCTGTGCGCTCCGGTCGCCGACCGGACGAGCACGGGGGCGTCCGTCGTGCTCGGGACGCCGGCGGCCCGCACCCGGGCCGCCCCCGGACCTGCACGCGCGGCCGCCTCGGGACCTGCACGTCCGGTGATCCGGGACCTGCACTTTCGGCCACCTCGGCGCTGTACCGAAGTACAGGAGCCCGTCGCGAGAGCGTCCGTAGCGTCTGAGGAGTCAAGAGAAACGACTTCGAGGAGATGACATGCGAGGGCTTCAGCTCAGCGGCGTGAGCCGTGCATTCGGCGGCCACCGGGTCCTGCACGACGTGGACCTGTCCGTGGGCCGCGGCGAGATCGTCGGCTTCATCGGCGGCAACGGCGCCGGCAAGACCACGACGATGCGGCTGATCCTGGGCCTGCTGACCCCCGACACGGGGACCATCACCTGGGACGGCGCGCCGATCACCGCCGAGGACCGCCGCTCGATCGGCTACATGCCGGAGGAGCGCGGCCTCTACCCGCAGATGCGGGTCCGCGAGCAGGTGATCCACTTCGCTCTGCTCGAGGGGCACGACGCCCGTGGAGCCCGTGAGACCGCCGAGGAGGTGATCGACGCGCTGGGCCTGGCCGAGCGGGCCGACACCCTGGTGCAGGACCTCTCGCTCGGCAACCAGCAGCGCGTGCAGCTGGCCGTGTCCCTGGTGGGCGATCCGTCGCTCCTGGTGCTGGACGAGCCCTTCTCGGGGCTCGACCCGGTCGCCGTGGAGACGATGGCCGGCCTGATCCGGCAGCAGTCCGCCCGCGGCGTCGGCGTGCTCTTCTCCTCCCACCAGCTCGACCTGGTCGAGCGCCTCTGCGACACCGTCTGCGTGCTCGACTCCGGCCGCGTGACCGCGAGCGGAGCGGTGGCCGAGCTGCAGGACGACGGCCGCAGCCGCTGGCAGCTGCAGTTCTCCCGCCCTCTGGACGACCTGCTCGTCGCCGAGCTCGGCGTCACACCGGGACTGTCGGCCGAGCCGGTCCCCGGTGAGCCGGAGTCGCTGCTCGTCTCGATCGAGGGCAGCGGCCGGGACGTCCCCGAGCAGGTGCTCGCGACCCTCACCCGCCACGGCGGCCTCCGGAGCATCCGCACCGCGCAGCGCTCGCTGACCGAGCTGCTGTCCGAGCGGCTCACCGCCGCCTCCACCCCTGCGGCCGAGCGCCGCCTCGAGATCCAAGGAGCAGGACGATGACCACCACGCACCCCCGCGCCGCCCACCCCCGGACCGCCGAGAGCTCCGCTCCTCCGACGCCGGCCCGGGGAGCCGCGACGATCGTCCGCCGCGAGATCCTGACCCGCACCGGGAACCGCACGATCCTCACCGCGACCCTCGCGCTGGCCGCGATCGCCGGCCTCGGCGCCGGGATCGGCGGCTGGTTCCTGGTCGACGCGACGAGGGAGGCGGGGACCGTGGTCCTCGACACCCGGATCCTGTTCGCGACCGCGATGATCAGCGCCCTGCTCGCCGCGATGGTCTACTCCTCGTCGAGTCTGGCCTCGGGGGTGGTCGAGGAGAAGTCGTCCCGGATCGTCGAGATCCTGCTGACGAAGATCGGCGTCGCCCCGCTGCTCGCCGGGAAGATGATCGGCGTCGGCCTGGTGACCCTGGCCCAGCTGCTCGTGATCGGCGGCGCCGTCGTCGGCGGGTTCAGCGTGGTCGGCGGGTGGTCGGTCCTCGAGATCGAGCTCGGCCCGAGCCTGGTCTGGTTCCTCGTCTGGTTCCTGCAGGGCTACGTGCTCTTCGCGCTCCTCAGCACCCTGCTCGCCTCGACCGTGTCGAGGCAGGAGGACCTGGGCACCGCCGCCATGCCGCTCTCCGTCGTGCAGATGGCGCTGCTGATCATCGCGCTCTACGTGGTGCCGGCGAACCTCGACGAGGCCTGGGTGCACGCGCTCTCCTTCGTCCCCCTCTTCTCCTCCTACCTGATGCCGATGCGCTTCGGCCTCGACTCGGTCGGCACCCCCGAGATGGTGATCGCCGCCGTCGTCGCCGCGATCACGGTGCCGCTGCTGTTCCGCCTGGTCGTCCGCGTCTACCGCAACAACGCGCTCCGCACCGGCTCCCGCGTCTCGCTCCGCGCCTCCCTCAAGGCCACCGACGCCTCCTAGGCCCGGCTCCTCCATCCACCACCACCACCCCTCGGAAGGACACCACCATGACCACCTCACGCACCGCCTCGACCCGCCCCTCGCCCCTCAAGAAGCTGCTCGTCAACACCGCCCTCCTCGTCGGGGGAGCGGGCGGCGCCTACCTCGTCGTCACCTACCTCTTCTGATCCGCTCGACCGACCGAAGGACACGATCGTGACTCTCCTCGCGACTCCCGGGCTCCGCCCCGCGACCCCTGGGCACCGCCCCGCGGATCCGGCGGCCCTCCGGGCGGCGGCCTCGACCGAGCGGCTGCTCGGCGGCGGACGCCACCGCGTCGCCGCGATCGACCGCCCCGCCTTCGCCGGCCGGAACGCGTCGTGGACGATGACCCTCGACGACGGCGCCCGCGTCTTCGTCAAGCACGTCTCGCCCCGGACGGCGGGCCCCGCGGCCTTCCGCCGCTCCAGGGACTTCGCCGGCTTCGCCGCCCGGAGCCCCGAGCACGCCCCGGCCGGACCCCGCCTGCTGGCGGCCGACGAGGACGACTCCCTGCTGGTGTTCGAGCACTGCCCCGGCACCAGCCTGGCCCTCCTGCTCGTGGCGGAGCGCGTCCCCGCGGACTTCCCCGAACAGGCCGGCCGGCTCCTGGCCCGGCTGCACGCCGGCCCGGTGGCGGGCCTCACCGCGACCTCGCACCCCAGCCCTCCCGTCGAGATGCTGCGCGTCGGCATCCCGCACACCCGCTACGTCGACCTCACCCTCGCCGAGCTCGCCTTCTGGGGCGACCTGCAGCACGACGAGCAGCTCGTCTCGGCCACGGAGGATCTCCGCGAGTGGGAGAGCGGCAACCGCACGGCCCCGATCCACGGCGACCTCCGCCTCGACCAGTTCCACCTCCGCGACGGGCGCCTCCAGCTGCTCGACTGGGAGGAGTTCGGGATCGGGGATCCGGCCCGCGACCTCGGCACGCTGGCGGGGGAGTGGATCCACCGCGCGGTGCTCGACACCGTGACCACCCGGGAGGGCGCCTCCGCTCCTCCCCTCGCCTTCGACACCGCGGCCGCGGACGCCCGCATCGCGGAGCGGATGGCGGCACTGGTCCCGAGGATCCGGCGGATGTGGCTCGCCTACGCCGCCGAGACCGCCGGCTCGGACGACGCCCTCGCCGTCCGCGCCACCGCCCACCTGGGCTGGCACCTCGTCGACCGCACCCTCGCCCGGGCCTCGATGGTCTCCCGCCTCCCCGGGATCGAGCGGGCCGCCGCCGGCATCGGCCGCCGCGTCCTGCTCGCCCCCTCCGCCTACTCCACCGCCCTCGGATTCGACAGGAGCCCGCGATGACCGCCCTCACCACCCGCTCCGTCCTCGACGAGGCCGTGATCAGCGTCGACGCCGCCCGGCTGCGGGCCGAGGTCGACGGGACCGTGATCGAGGCCACCGGGCCGATCGAGCTGCGGGCCCGACTCGCCGCCACCCTCTACACCCACCTGCACCTCCGGAACCCGCTGCTCGGCGAGACCGCCGGAGGCGACGGCCAGGACCTCGCCCCCCGGCTGATCGACGCGATCCCGCACCGCACGGTCCTGCAGCCCGCTCCCTCCGGGGTGCTCGGCTCCGCCACCGTGCAGGGGGAGGAGCGCCGGGTCGTCGAGCTGGGCCGCGTCCGGGTCCTCGTGCCCGAGGTCGATCTCGTCCGCTCCGCCGACGGGGCCGTCGCCGGCGTCCGGCTGCCGAGCTGGCGCACCCGCACCACTCCCGGCTACCTCCTCGCCCTCGGCCCGATGGGACTCGATCCCGCCGACCGGGTCGTGCGCCTCTCGCTCGTCGCCGACTCGGCGGAGGACGCGCTCGCCCTGTGGGGCCCGCTCCTGGAGGCGCTCGCCGCCTCCGGAGCCCGCCACCAGGCCAAGGCGCTCTCGGACCCGCGGGCCTTCCCCCGCTCCGACGCCCTCGTCGTCTACCTGCCCGCCGACTCCGCCGACGACGTCGCCCGGAGGATCACTCCGCTGCTCGATGCCCGGCCCTCGCCCCGCACCGCCGTCTCGGCCTTCGCCGAGAGGCTCGCCGACGGCCTCGCCTACGCCGAGGACCCGGCCGACGAGCGCTCCTCCTACCGCGGACTGAGCTTCGGCCAGCACCGCTCCCGCGTCCTCGCCGAAGCGCTCCTGCGCTCCTCGGCCGAGACGATCCCCGCCGCCGACGCCTGGGCCGACGCCGCCCGCGCCGCGCGCATCGACCCGGACCGCCCGGGACTCACCGCCCGCTAGGGCCCCACGAACCTCCCCTCGATCCCGAGGGGACCACCACCTCAGCCCGAGGTACTCCACGAAAGGGACACATCATGACCACCATCTCCACCGACGCCCAGTCCGCCGACCTCACCGCCCTCGCGGGAGCGCACGACACCTTCGCCACCGTCGACGAGCTCGGCTCGGACGCCGCGACCGAGGCGCCCGCCACCACGCCCCTGTGCGTCGGCATCATCGTCGGCGCCACCCTCGGCGCGGGCTGCTGACCCGGCCCTCCTCCCGCCCGGGTGCTCCCGCAGCACCCGCTCCCCGGCCCTCCGGCCGGACCACCCGCACCACTCCCCGCACGACCCGGCGGATCCGCCGCCACCACTCATCCAAGGAGAACACCATGTCGACCATCACCGCCCAGACCGTCCAGCCCGCCGACCTCGCCGACCTCGCCACCGCCCACGACACCTTCACCGCCGCCGACGAGATCGGCACCGACGCCGCCTCCGAGGCGCCCGCCACCACCCCGTTCTGCGCCGGCGTCATCATCGGCGTCACCCTCACCGCAGGGTGCTGACGGGCACGGGGCGACCGGTCCTCGACCGCGTCGCCCCGGCCCCTCCCGGGCGCGTGCCGTCCGCTCGCGCCGTCCGCTCGCGCCGTCCGCTCGCGCCGTCCGCCCATCCCCGTCCGCCCTTTCCGCGGGCACGGTCCGCCCGTCCGCCGCCGTCCTCACCGCCGGCCGCGACCCGATCCGCCCTCCCGCCCGCCGCCCTCTGAGGAGACCGCCATGACCACCCCGCCCGGTGCGCAGAGCGCCGCACTCTCCGACCTCTCGCTCGGCCGCTTCGGCTACTCCCGGGTGGCCCTCGTCCTGACCGGCTCCGCCATGACCCAGGTCATGCCCTACTGGATCCAGTGGGCGCGCGCCGCCGCTCCGGCGACCGAGTTCCGCGTGCTCGTCCGCGACTCGGCCTACCGCTTCACCACCCGGCACAACCTGGAGTCGCGACTGCGCGGCCGGATCCAGGACGACCGCTGGGACGACGAGATCGTCGTCGCCCATGTCGACCTCGCCGAGTGGGCCGACCTCATCCTGATCTACCCGGCCACCCTCGACTACGCCTCGCGCCTCGCGCACGGCATCACCGACTCCCCGTCGCTGCTCGCGGCCCTCACGACGGAGGCGCCGGTGTGCATCGCTCCGTCGCTGCCGCCGCGGGCGCTCGGCAACCCGGTCGTCGAGTCCACCCTCGCGCTGCTGCGCGAGCCGGCCAACTTCACCGTCATCGACCCCGTGCCCGGGCCGAGCGAGTCCAGCGACACGGCGCTCGCCTGGGTGCCGCCCGCGTTCCCCGCGGTGCTGCGCCACCTGGAGTCGCTGCGCACGGCACCGGCGGCCGCGGAGGAGGCGAGGTCGGCGTGAGCACCACCGCCCCTCCGCGGGCCCTCGTCACCGGGCTGCTCGTCACCGAGCTCTCGGAAGGACCCGACGGGACCACCGTCTGGACCCGCCGCCTCGGAGAGCAGGCGCCGCTGCCGTTCTCGCCGGTGCCCGTCCACCTCGCAGCGCCCGATCCCCGGATCGTGCCGGGAGGCGCCGACCCGTCGATCCGCCGCTACCGCACCACCGCCCGCGCCCTGCTGCCCGCGCTCCTCCACGAGCTGTCGGAGGAGGCGCTCGTCTCCGTCGGCCGCGAGTGGAAGGGCGCGCTGGACGCGCTCCACGGCGCCCGGCCCGCCGGGGAGCCGCTCCCTCCGCGTCCGCTGCAGCGCGCCCGCGGCTGGCTCGCCGGTGGCTGGGCGCCCGCCGCCGAGGAGCTCGGCGCCGGCGGTCTCCTCGAGCTCGCCGACTGGGCGGAGACGGTCGTCGCCTCGCCGGCCGCGGTCGTGGTTCACGGCCACCCCGGCCTCGCCCACCTCGTCGTCGACGGGACCCGCGTCGCTCTGCTCACGGGCGAGGACGTCGGGCTCGCCGACCCGGTCTGGGACGCCGCCTGGGTGCTCGGGGAGCTCGCAGAGCTGCACGCCTTCCACCCCGCGCTCCGCCCGGCCCTCGACGCGCTCCGCCGGGGACTCTCGCTCGAGGAGGACCACGACGCCGAGCTGCTGCGGGTCGGCACCGCGTTCCGGCTGGCCCAGCACGCCGTCGACTGGCACCGCTCCGGGGGCGCCAGCAGCGATCAGGCGCGGCTGCTGCTGCGCCTGTCCGCCGCACACCTGGGGGAGCGGGCGGAATGAGCGCCCGCGACGTCCCGACCCTGTCCGCCGCCCTGCCCTCCGGCGCCCGCGCGCTCGTCGTGCACCGGCCGGAGGTCCGCAACGACTCGGTCGCCCTCGCCGTGCCCGCCGGCATGCGCCACGAGCGTGACGGCGAGGAGGGGATGCTGCACCTGATCGAGCACCTCGTCTACCAGGACAGCGAGGGGGTCGCCGGTCTCGTCCGGCAGACCCGCGTCGCCGAGAGCGGCGGCGTCCTCGGCGGTCACACGCACCTCGACTACTCCGAGTTCTTCGAGACGGGTTCTCCCGGGTCGGCCACCGTGATCGCGGAGCGGCTCGTCGAGCAGGTCTTCCGCCCCGCCTTCCGGCCGGAGCAGATCGCGGAGCAGATCCGCGCGGTCGCCTCTGAGCGGGCCGCGCGCCTCGCCCCCGCTCCGGGCGGCGTGCTGCCGTGGCCGCACCTGACCGCCCGCTACTGGGCCGACGCCCCGAACGCGCACGACGGCAGCGGCGACCTCGACCTCGAGGGCCGCGCGACCGAGCCCGTCCTGCGCGCGCTGCACCGGCGCCACTACCGCCCGGCCGGCTCCGTGCTGGTCGGCGTCACGGCCGACGACCCCGCCCGGCTCCTGGACCGCCTGGTCGCGGCCCTCGCGGAGGCGCCCGATCGCGCGGCAGGACCGGTCGCCGTCCCACCTGGGACGGCCCGCCCCGAGTACCGCGCCGAGCCCGCCGCCCGCCGGCTCGCCGCGACCGCCGCCGCGCCGTCGACCCGCGTCTCCGACGAGCTGCTCGGCGACCTGATCGCCGCCGAGGCGCTCGCTGCGCAGGCCGGACTCGACGCGAGCGCCGGACTCTTCGGCCCGGGCGACACTGTCGCCGACGACCTCTTCGTGCTGGTCGACGACACCGCCGTGCCCGTCGATCCGTGGCACCGCCTCCGCGCCCTCGCGGTGAGCGACGACTCCGCCCTCGAGCACGCCCGGCATCGCGCGGTGCTGCGTGCGGAGCGGCTGGTGCACGACGACGAGCGTCTGGCCCGCACCGTCGCCCGGGATGCCCTGCTGCGCGGTGCGCCCGGCTTCGCGGGCGAGCTCGTCGACTCCCTCGCCGCGCGGCCGCCGCGCCCGCTGCTCGCGGACGCCGCGGCCCGCCTGGCCGAGCAGCCCTTCGCCGCACTGGGCGTTCCCGCCGCCTCCACCCCTCCAGGAAGGAGGAGCCCATGACCGCCGCACCCCCGCTCGCCGTCGTCGACGAGCGCTCCCGCTTCGCCGTCGTCGCCCTCGGCTGGCGCGACCCGGCCGGAGACGACGGGCCCGACCGCGCTGCCCGCCTCCGCTCGGCCGTTCCCCCCGGAGCGGTCTCGCTCGCGTGGACGGCGACGGCCGGGGCGCAGAGCCTCACCGCGGTGCTCCCTCCGGAGGGCGCCGCGGCCTGGACCGCCCTGACGCTCGAGCGCGCCCAGGGAGCCGGGGATCCGGTGCTCGCCGTGGTCGGGCCCGAACGCGCCGTCTGCGAGACGTCCCGGCCCGTCTCCGTGCCCGCCGCGGCTCCGCTGCCGAGCGCTCTGCACCAGTCCCGCGAGCAGGGCTACGAGAGCACGATCGTCACCGGCGCGGACCCGTCCGGCGAGGTCGGCCACGCCGCGACATTCCTCGCGCTGTGCCGCCTCACCGCGGGGGCCGAGCCGCTCGTCCCCGCCGCACTGCGCTCCGCCGGCGGCGATGCGGTCGCCCAGGTCGCGCGGGGCCTGCGCTCGAGCCGCCCCTCCCTCACCTGGCAGGTCGTCTCCCCGGCCGGCCAGGGCATCCCGACCCTCGAGACCGTGCTGCGCACCGTCCTCGACGGCCGCGCCGCGCACGGGGAGGGAGCACGCGCCGCGCACGCGTTCGCGCGGGCGAACCTCCTCCGCGCCTGGCGGTCGCCCGAGACGCTCGCGCGCACCCTGGTGGAGTACGAGGTGATGGGCTGGGGCGGCGCCCTGGTGCTCGATCCGGAGCCGGCGCTCGCCGCGGTCGACGAGAGTGCGCTCGAGCGGGCGGTCGCGGGGCTCGTGCGGCCCGTCGCCGACGTGGTCGGCTGGGGCTGAATCCGGCGGGCTCGATCAGCTCCGGCCGGGACGCGTCCCCAGGTCGACGAGCCCGTGCTCGATCGCCGAGACCAGGATCTGCACCCGATCGCGCACGCCCAGCTTCTCCATCACCTTCACGAACCGCGCCTTCACGGTCGACTCGGTGACGAACAGCTCCTGCGCCATCTCGCGGTTGCTCATCCCGCGGGCGAGCAGGCGGATCACCTCGAGCTCCTTCTCGGTGAGCGCCTCGAGCAGATCGGGGTCCGGCACCGTCTCCGCCGGCACCGACTCCTCGAGCCCCTTCACCACGTGGCGCGTGACCTCGGCGGAGAGCACGGACTCGCCCGCGAGCACCGCGTGCACCGCCGCGATGATCTCCCGCGGCTTCGTGTCCTTGACCAGGTAGCCGGAGGCGCCCGCGCGGAGCAGGTCGACGACGTAGCGGTCCGTGGTGAACGTGCTGAGCCCGAGGATCGCGATGCCCGGGTGCTCGGCGTGGATCCGCTCGGTCGCGGCGACGCCGTTCATGACCGGCATCTGCATGTCCATCAGGATCAGGTCGGGCTGGAGCGTCGCCGCCTGCTGCACCGCGATCCTCCCGTCGGAGGCCTCGCCCACCACCTCGATCGCCGGGTCCTGCGAGAGGTAGTCGCGGAGGATCTCGCGGGTCATCGATTCGTCGTCCACCAGCAGCACGCGGGTCATCGCTCTCGTCCTTCGTCGGTCGCCCCCGCGACGAGCGCACCGGACGCCCGGCCCTCGAGGGGGATGGTCATGGTCGTGGTCCAGCGGCCGCCGCGGGCTCCCGCATCCAGCCGCCCGCCGAAGACGGCGCAGCGGGCCGACATCGCCTCGATCCCGAGGTGCGAGGAGACGATCGGAGCCGCGGAGGCGATCGCGTTGGAGGAGCTCAGCTGCACCTCGCCCCCCGACACCTCGAGCCGGAGCTGCACCTCACCGGCGGTGTCGCCGTGCTTGAGCACGTTCGTGCCCAGCTCCCGGACCGTGCGCCGCAGCACCTGGCGGAGGCTCGCGGGCACCTGCGCCACGGAGCCCGCCACGTCGAGGCGGACCCGGAAGCCCGCGCGCTCGATCGCGTCGGCGACGTTCCGCACGTCGTGGACGAAGCCGACGGCGGTGGTCGTGGCGCCCGAGACCTCCGGGGTCCCGAGCAGGTCGGAGTCGCCGCGGGCGGGAGCGCCTGCCTCGTCCTCGTCCTGGAGGAGCGTCACGAGGCTCCGCAGATCCTGCAGCGCCTGCTGCGCCGCGTCGCCGATGCTCTCGAGGATGCGCTCGGTCTTGGCCGGGTCCTCGACCGAGGTCGCGCGGCGGGCCTGCATGGCGATGATGGTGACCTCGTGCGCGACGATGTCGTGCAGCTCGTGCGCGAGCCGGGTCCGCTCCTCGTTGCGGATCCGCGCCTGCTCCTCCTGGATGCGGTCGGCCCGGCGCTCGCTCCGCTCGCTGCGGCCCCGGAAGGCGTTCAGGCCCAGCCCGGCGGTGCCGCCGAAGAGGACGAACGCGCCCAGGACGTAGACGGCCGTGCCCATGGCGCGGTCGACGAGCAGCACCGCGGGCAGGAGGACGAGGGTGCCGAGCACGAAGACGAGCCCCGCGCGCCAGGGGAGGAGGAAGGTGACGAAGCCGACCACCACGATGGTCGGGAAGATCAGCGCCGCGAGCAGCAGCGGCGGGGCGCCGAGCATCAGGACGACGGCGTAGACGAGGTAGAGCGAGACCGCCGCGGGGATCGCGCCGGCGAGCAGCGCCAGGAGCGGCAGGTAGGGGAGCGCCAGCTCGATCCAGCCGCGGACCGACGTGAGGTCGACGCTGCCGCCCATCAGGTCGATGACGACGAGGAGCGTGAAGGAGCCGAGGAGGAGGGACCGGGTGATCCAGCCGCCGGGCAGCGTCCGCACGTCGTTCGTCCACCGCGTCGTCCCCACCACGGGACCAGGGTACCGAAGCCTTCTCCGAGCCCCGTCGGCCTTCCGTACAAGGGCGGACTGGTCTTTCGTACAGGAGCGGTGCGACGGGGCGTCGCCATGCTGGTGGAGCGGTCGAGCCGATCGCACCCCTCGATCACAGGAGAACGACCATGGCCCCGATCCTCGCCGCCGCCGCACTCGCCCTCGGAGCCGTCCTCGCTCCCGCCGCTGCTCCTGCCGCCGCTCCCGTGCAGACCGCCTCGTCCGCCGGCGTGCAGACGGTCGCCGCCTCCTACGAGCTGCCGAAGGTGCAGAAGCCGGGCGGCATGGAGTCGATCCAGGACCGCGGCGCCCTCTGCAACCTCTTCGGGATGTGCTGAGCGCAGCTCTCGGACCGGGTCAGCCCTTCAGCGGGTCGTTGCCCCAGTTCATCAGGGAGTAGCGCCACTTCGTCTCGGTGACATCGCCCGAGGGACGCTGCTTCGCGTGCCGGTGCACGTAGCCGACGACCTTCGTCATGTGGGCGTAGTCGTCGTCGCTCAGGTCGGCCTGCTTCGTGCCGAGCAGCTCGACGATGCGGCGCCCGCTCTCGTGGCCGACGGACTCGCCTCCGCCCTCCGGCTTCTGGCCGACCTCCTTCGACTCGTCGGTGCCGAGCCACTCCTCGAGCTCCTTCGCGGTCATGTTCACGGCGTCGTGGAACTCGTCGCGGGTCGTCCGCTTCTCGTCGTCGGTGGGCATCGCGGGGCTCCTCGGGTCGGTCGGTGACCTCCAGCGGAGCGTGTCGGAGGGGGAGAGGTCAAGCCCCGTGCGCGGTTCCAGGGCGCGCGTAGCGTCGGAGGAGTCCGCACCAGCCGACCGCCGCCGGCGTCCGCCGCCGGCAGAGAAGAGGCCCACATGCCCTCCCGCAACACCCTCGTCCGCAGTCTCCACGACCTCGGAGCCGCCGCCTGGTTCGGCGGCTCGCTCATGGGCGCCGTCGGCCTGAACGGCGCCGCGTCCACCTCGTCCGACCCGGCGGAGCGCCTCCGCCTCTCGTCGAACGGCTGGGCCCGCTGGACCCCCGTGCAGCTCGCCGCGATCGCCGCCCACGGCGTCGGCGGCATCGGACTCGTCCTCGCCAACAAGACCCGCCTGGCCAACCAGCAGGAGAGCCGCACGAACACGGTCGTCAAGACCGTCGTGACCGGGCTCGCCGGCGCCGCCTCGGTGATCGCCGCGGTCGCCGGAGCGACGCAGGCCAAGCACGCCGACGAGGGCGCCCCCGGGGTGACCGAGGCGTCGGAGCAGAACTCGCAGGAGCTGACCACGGCCCTCCGCGTGCAGAAGGTCACCCAGTGGGCGATCCCCGTGCTGACCGCCGTCATCATCGTCCTCGGCGCCCAGCAGGGCGAGCAGCAGCGCCCCGTGAAGGGCCTCTTCGAGACCACGGCACGGATGTTCCGCAAGTAGTCCCCGCGCTCGCGCGCAGAACGTCGGCCGAGAGTGCCCGCCGTCCCCCGAGGGTGGGGGCGGCTGCTCTCGGCCGACGTTCTGCGTGCGGGGTCCGGCGGCCGTGTCCGCGGCTGCTGTGGGGTCGACGACCGGATGGCGGAGGCGGACGCGCCTGTGCTCGTCTGCTCGGCGACGTCCCGCCGTGAAGGGTGATGCGTCAGCTGATCCCGCCCTGGTCATCGGAGGATCAGGGCGCCGATCTCGCCGATCAGGGCGGCGGGGCCGGAACCGACTCCGGTCCTCCTCGGACGGGGGCGGCGAAGTCGTCGCACGGCTGAGGGCCCGACCGCGGCCGGGGAGTGGAGTGGTATCGCCCGTACGCACGGAGGCGATCCGATTGACTCCGCTATCTCTACATAGGTAGCGTCGCTTCTGTGCAGCCACTCCCTCGCCTCACGTCCGCCACCGCGGACGTCCTCCGGACCCTCCTCGATGCCGACGGCCCGACCTGGGGCATGGTCGTGATCAAGGCCACCGGGCGACCGGCGGGCAGCGTCTACCCGATCCTGGAGCGGCTCGAGGGAGCGGGCTGGGTGGTCTCGGAGTGGGAGGCCGCGAGCGAGCGGAGCGGCCCGCGTCGCCGGCTCTACGAGCTGACCGCGGAGGGCGCCCCGGCAGCCCTGGCCGCCGTCGAGCGGATGCGGTCGACCGCGCGGACGGCGCCGCGAGCGGCGGAGGCGACCGCATGAGCGCGCTCCTGCGGCTCCTGTCGCTGCTGCTGCCCCCGCTCGCCCGCGAGCGCTACCTCGAGGAGTGGCGGGCCGACCTGGCCGGGGCCGCCGAGCTGGGACTGCGCCGGCGCGGCGTCGTCCTCGGAGCGCTCGCCCTGCTGGTGAGCGTCGACCGCGACCTGCCCGCGCACACCGGCGAGGCGCGGGGCACGCTCCCGCGCCGCCTCGCCCGCCGCGGACTCGCGCTCTTCGCCGCGGCCGCGCTGATGCTGAGCGGCATCGCGCTGACCGGCGGCGGGATCGTCCCCGAGCCGGGTGCCGCCTCCGACACCGCCCTGGCCGCCGTCGGCGCCGTGCAGACCGCGGTGCTCGTCGCCGCCGTCGCGGTCGCGGTCCTCGGCGCGATCCACCTCCTCGGCGCCGCGGCGTCGGCCCGCACGGTGCTCGCGCGGATCTCCCTGGTCGCGGCCGTCGTCGGCCCGGTGCTCACCGCGGCCGGCCTCCTCCTCCCCGGACCCCTCGCCCTCGTCGGCCTGCCCGTCTCCCTCGCCGGACTCGTCTGCGGGGCGATCGTCCTCGGCGGCTCGCGGACCATCGCCCTCGCACCGCGGACGGCGACCCGCGCTCAGCGCCTCCCCGTCGCCCTCGCGGGCCTCGCGCTCGTGGCGAGCGTCACGGTGGTGGGCGCCGTCGATCTGCTGGTCTGGAATCCCCAGGCGAAGGTCCCGGGCGTGGCCCTGGCGGAGATCTACGCGACCATGTCCGAGCGCGACGGCTTCGAGTTCGGCTCCCACGCGATCTGGGTCACCGGGTGGGCCGCGTTCTGGACGGCCGCCGCGATCGTCGTGACGGCCGGCGCCCTCGTCGGCCGGAGGTCGCCGCTCACTCCGCGGCGGATCGCGGTGCTCATGCTCGCCCTGGTCGCCGGCGCCGTCGTCTTCCGCTTCTTCGCCGGGTTCGGCTTCGGGATGTCGGTCGCCGACACCTTCGTCACGTCCGGCGGCGACGGCTCCCTGGTCTCGGCGATCCTGCCGCCGCTCGGACAGCTCGCGCTCGCCGGCGCCGCGATCGCGGTGGGCTGGGCGCCCCGGGTCGCCCGGCCGACGGCGGCCTCCGCGGCCTGACAGTGCTCGTGCCGGAGGAGGGCTTCGCCCGGGCGGCTCGAGATGCGCGAGAACGGGGCTGCCTGCCGACGTACTTCCCTTCGTGGTGAACACGGACGGCCCGTTCCGGCGCGGCTGAGCGCCCGCCGACCTACTCCAGCCGGCGCAGGAAGCGGGCCGGCTGGTCGAGGAAGCCGCGCCAGGTCCGCACCAGGTCGAGGTCGTCGTAGCGGCAGGGGCGCAGGCCCGTCTCGTCGAGCTCGTAGAGGTCGGCTCCGGGGAGGGCCGCGAGGATCGGCGAGTGCGTGGAGAGGACGACCTGCGAGCCGCCGGCGACCAGATCGCGCAGCTGCCCGATCAGGGCGAGGCAGCCCGACACCGAGAGGGCCGACTCCGGCTCGTCGAGGAGCCACAGCCCGCTGATCCGGGAGCGGTTCGCCACGATGTCGAGGAACGACTCGCCGTGGCTCCGCTCGTGGTACCCGCCGTCGATCCCCACCTCCTCCAGGTAGCTGAAGAAGCCGTGCATCGTCTCGGCGCGGAGGAAGAAGCCGCGCTTGGACGCCCCGGCCCCGCGGACCAGCTGGAGGTGCTCGGCCAGGTCCGACTCCGAGGCGCGGGAGGAGTGCATCGCACCCGTGGATCCGCCCTCCGCGTTCAGCCCGTAGGCGAGGGCGACCGCCTCGAGCAGCGTCGACTTGCCCGAGCCGTTCTCGCCGGTGATCACCGTCACCTGGCCGAGATCCCAGCCCTCGGCCAGCACCTGCCGCACCGGCGCGAGCGTCGCGGGCCACAGCGCGAGGTCGGCGGGGTGCTCGGGTCGGGCCTGCACGCGGCGCACCGGGAGGGTCGAGAACACCCGGTCAGTCAAGCAGGTCGACGCTCCAGCCGGCCTCGGCCAGCGCGCGGGCCGTGTCGGCGCGGGGCGAGTAGGGGAGGTCGTCGGCGCCGACCACGCGGTAGTCGGTGTCGCCGGGGCCGACCCAGAGGACGGAGTCGGACGGGCCGGCCCGGTGCAGCGCGGCGCGGACGGCGTCGGCCGGCTCCGCGATCTCGAGCACCTCGCAGCGCTCGACGCGGCGGGCGCCGTCGACCAGGGCGCGGCGGATCCGCGCGGGGTCCTCGAAGCGCGGGTGGTGGTCGATGACGATCACCAGGTCGGCGCGCTCGGCAGCGGCCCGGCCCATGGGCGCGTGCTTGCTCGGGTCGCGGTCGCCGTCGGCGCCGAGGAGGACGAGCACACGGCCGGGCGTCACCTCGCGGAGGGCGTCGACGGTGCGCGCGACCGAGTCGGGCGTGTGCGAGAAGTCGAGGAACACCCGCGGCCCGTCGGCGCCGGACACGAGCAGCGTCCGCCCGGGCCCGGTGACGTCGATCCCGGAGACGACCGCATCGGCCACCCGGTCGCGCGCGTGGCCCGCCTGGATCAGCATCACCAGCGCGAGGGCCGCGTTCGAGGCCATGTGGCGTCCGAGGAGCGGGACGGAGGTGATCGTCGACCAGCCGTCGCGGGCGGTGAGTCGGAAGCGGGTGCGGTCGACCGCGGTCTCGAGCACGTCGATCCGCCAGTCGGCTCCGTCCCCGGCCGAGAGCGTGACGACCGGGACGGAGGCCTCGCGGGCGACCCGGCACCCCGCCTCGGTGTCGACGACCACGACGCCGCGCCGGCTCCGCTCGGGCGTGAACAGGCGTTGCTTGGCGCGGAGGTACTCGTCCAGGTCGCCGAAGTCGTCGAGGTGGTCGTGGCTGAGGTTGGTGAACCCGGCGACGTCGAGCACGATCCCCTCCATCCGGGAGCGCACGAGCGCCTGGGCGCTGACCTCGATGGCCGCCGCCTCGACGCCGTCCTCCGCCATCCGGGCCAGGAGCGCGTGCAGCTCGGAGGCCTCGGGCGTGGTGAGGCGGCTGGCGACGACGTGGTCGGCGCTGCGGCGCTCGGCGGTGGAGCTCAGCCCCGAGACGACGCCCAGCTGCCGGAGCATCGCGTCGAGGAGGTGCACGGTGCTGGTCTTGCCGTTGGTGCCGGTCACGCCGAGGAGCACCGGTCCGCTCCTCGTGCCGTACACCTGCGCGGCGACCGGGCCGAGCGCGGTGCGGGGGTCGTCGCTGAGGAGGACGGGCAGTCCGGAGGCGCGCGCCTCGTCGAGCCCGCCCGCGTCGGTGAGCACGGCGACCGCTCCTGCCGCCGCCGCGTCGGCCGCGAACCGGGCCCCGTGGCTCCTCCTCCCGGGGAGCGCGGCGAAGAGGGCGCCGGGGCCCGCTTCGGTGTGCGCGACGGTCACTGCGGTGATGCGGACGTCGGAGCCGTCGCCGTGGAGGCGGAGCCGATCGCTCGCGAGGTCGGCGAGCGCGACACCGGCGGCATGGAGCGGTTCGAGGAGCCGGAACACCGGCATGCGGGCCTCCTGCGGGGCGGGCGGGGCGGTGTCGCCGAGGGCCCGCGGGCGCCGCCGGGCGACCGGAGTGGAGGACCGAGAGGCCCAGGCCTCAGCCTGCGCGCCGCTCCCCCCGATCGGGGAGGCCCTTGCCACCGCCCGCCCTGGACGCTGCCCGCCTCCGCCTACTGCCGCGAGAACGCCTCCTGGTACAGCGCCGCCAGCTCGGGGGAGCTCTCACCGCTGAGGCCGCAGGTCAGGATCGTGTCGCCGTCGGCCGCGACCAGGTAGTCGACCCCGGTCTCGAACACGATCGGGGCACCGTCCACCGCCGTCTCCCTGCCCTGGGTCACCGTGACGCCGTCGCCGACCTCGCCCGCGTAGCGCTCGAGCACGTGCAGGGTGACGGTGCTCCCGTCGATCGAGCGGACCTCGGCCCGGAACGCGAGCTGAGCGGGGGCCAGCGCGGCGGCCGTCACCGGCGAGCACGCGGCCATCGGCCCGCCCGTGCTCGGCAGGATCAGCGTCGAGGTGCTGCCCCCGCCCACGCCGAGCGCGAAGGGCAGCAGGAGGGAGGCGGCGGCCCCGGCGCTCAGCGCGCCGACTCCCACGATCAGCCAGGGGGAGCGGCGGCGGGAGTGGACCGTCCGCGTGCCCTCGCCCGTCGCGGCGGCGATCTGCTCGGCGAGCTCGTCGCGGTCGAGCGCGGGGAGGCTCCGCGCAGGGTCGACCGTGCGGAGGAGGCGGCGGACGTCCTCGTCGTCGGTTCCGGTCATCGGAGTCCCCCTTCGGGCGCGTGCGGGTCGGTGGAGTCGTAGAGCTCGGCGAAGCGGCGCCGCGCGCGGTGCAGGCGGATCGAGACGGCGTTCGCCGTGACTCCGAGGACCGCGGCGATCCCGCGGACGTCGAGCTCCTCCCACGCCCAGAGGCGCAGCAGCTCGGCGTCCTGCTCGCGCATCCGGGCGAGCACGAGGCGCACGGTCTCCTCCGCGCCCGACGCCTCGCCTTCGTCGATCTGCACCTGGGGCGGATCGACGACCGCGATCCGCTGGGCGAGCATGACCTGGCGGCGCTGCATCCGCCGGGCGTTCTGCAGCTGGAGCCGGGCGACGCCGATCGCCCACGGCACCGGGTCGTCCTCGGGCACGTCGGCGCTGCGGCGCCAGAGCACCGAGAGGGTCGCGGCGAGCACGTCGTCGGCGGTGGCGGAGTCGGTGCGCCGCCAGAGGTAGCGGCGGACGGGATCGGCGACCGCGGCGGCGACCGCGGCGAACCGGTCGGGACCCGCGAGGGGAGCTGGCATGTGCCTCATGCTCCCTCCTGTCCGGGATCGGCGCACATCTTTCACCGGCGCGCCGAGCGGGACTCCGCGCTCTCCCAGCACCGAAGGAGTGCGGGTCGGCGCTCAACGCCGCGAGGCGCCCACGAACTCCAGCCAGCCGGCCACGAACGGCTCGATGTCGTCCACCTCGTTCAACGCGAGAGCGTCCAGATCGACTCCGCGGCACTCGAGCGTGAGGACGTGCCCCCGCACCCAGGCGGCCGCGCGCACCGCGCCGGCTCCCTCCCAGACCTCGAAGGGCTCCGGAGCCCCGTCGACCGGGATCTCCGCGATCCGCGTGGGAGCGGGCAGCGCCTCCGGCTGCACGAACGAGACGGGCGCCTCCTCCCGGCAGCAGAGCAGCGCGACGTCGTGACGCGGATCGCCGAGGGTCGTGCGGATCTCGACGGAGGGCCCCGGCCCGCCCGGGACCGCGTCGTCGGCGAGGAACGAGAGCCCCCGCGGGCCGCCCGTCAGCGTCCACTCCGCCAGCAGCCGCGGACCGCTCCAGCCCGAGACCGCCCAGAGCGGGAGGTCGCCGAACGACCCGCGGATCCGCGCGACCCGCTCGGCGAGGTGCGCGGAGAACTCCTCCTCGCCGAGACGCCGCGCTCCGTCCATGGCCCGATCGTAGGTCGGGTGCCGCGGCACGGCCAGACCCCTCGCTACTGTGAACGTCGACCCCCGCCTCCCTTCCCCGCCGAGGAGCCCCATGCCCATCTGGACCCTGCACGGAGACGGCCGCACCGTCGAGCCCGGCGCCGTCGTCGCCCCCGGCGAGCGGCTCGCCTGGCCGGCCACGATCGCCATCGGAATCCAGCACGTCGTCGCCATGTTCGGAGCGACGTTCCTCGTGCCCGTGCTCACCGGGTTCCCGGTCGCCACGACCTTGCTCTTCTCCGGAGTCGGGACGCTGCTGTTCCTCCTGATCACGCGCAACCGGCTCCCCAGCTACCTCGGCTCGAGCTTCGCGTTCATCGCGCCCGTCACGGCCGCGACCGCCGTCGGAGGGACGGGGTCGGCGCTCGCCGGAGTCGTCGCCGTGGGCCTCCTCCTGGCCGCCGTCGGCGTCCTCGTGCAGGTCGTCGGCCTCGGCTGGATCGACAGGCTGATGCCGCCGGTCGTCGCCGGCGCGATCGTCGCCCTGATCGGGTTCAACCTGGCTCCGACCGCGTACCTCAGCTTCAAGCAGGCGCCGATCACCGGGACGATCACGCTCGCCGCGATCATCCTGTCGAGCGTGTTCCTCCGCGGCTTCCTCGGCCGCGTCTCGATCTTCCTCGGCGTGGTCATCGGCTACGTCGTCGCCCTGCTGCGGAACGAGATCGACTACTCCGCGGTCGGTGCGGCCGACTGGTTCGGGCTGCCGCCGTTCACCTTCCCCGACTTCGCCTCCGGATCCACGTGGTCGGGCATCGCGATGTTCCTGCCGGTCGTGCTCGTCCTCATCGCCGAGAACGTCGGACACGTCCGCGGCGTCGCGACGATGACCGACGCCTCCGCCAACGCCAGCACCGGCCGGGCTCTGATCGCGGACGGCGTGGCGACCACCCTCTCCGGCGCCTTCGGCGGCTCCGGCACCACGACCTACGGTGAGAACATCGGAGTGATGGCGGCCACCCGCGTGTACTCGACGGCCGCCTACTGGGTCGCCGGCGTCACCGCGATCCTGCTCAGCCTCTCGCCCAAGGTCGGCGCCGTCTTCAACTCGATCCCGGCCGGAGTCCTGGGCGGCGCGACCACCGCGCTCTACGGCCTGATCGGCGTGATCGGCATCAAGATCTGGATCGACAACCGCGTCGACTTCTCGCGCCCGGTCAACCAGTACACCGCCGCGGTCTCCCTCGTGATCGCGATCGCCGGCTTCTCGTTCTCCTCCGGCGGCTTCGAGCTCGGCGGCATCGTCCTCGGCGCCGGCGCCGCCCTCGTGATCTACCACCTGGGCAACGCCATCGCCCGCTGGCGCCGCACCGGCGCCGACGACGGCGGCCCCCTCCCCGCCATCGGCCAGCTCGGCGGCGACCCGCAGGACCGCTGACCGCGGCCAGCTCCGTCCTGCCGCTCCCGAGACGCCGCCGTGCCGTCCGGACGCGGCCCGCCCGCGGCCGTCCCAGCGCGCACGGCGGCGGCTCGGCGCCGGCCGGAGCCGTCTCTGCTTGCGCGCCGGAGCGACGCGCCCGCTTACCACGTTCGAGGGAGTCCGCAACCCGGTGCGCTCCCAGGCGGCTCCCGCCTAACGTCGAGCGTGACGACCGCAGCAGCGGAACGCCGCACACCGAGTGAGACAGCAAGGAGCGCCACCGTGCCGCAGATCATCGAGACCGTCGACGTCAACGTCCCCGTGTCCGTCGCCTACAACCAGTGGACCCAGTTCGAGGAGTTCCCGCGCTTCCTCGACGAGGTCGAGTCGATCCAGCAGGTCACCGACACCCTCACCGTCTGGAAGGTGAAGGTCGGCCCCGTCGAGCGCGAGTTCGAGGCGAACATCACCGAGCAGCACCCCGACGAGCGCGTCGCCTGGAACAGCACCGGCGGCGAGACCGACCACGCCGGCGTCGTCACCTTCCACAAGCTCTCCGACACCGAGACCCGCGTCACCGTGCAGCTCGACTGGGAGCCGAAGGGCTTCCTCGAGACGCTCGGCTCGCTCGTCGGCGCCGGCAGCCACGCCGTGAAGAAGGACCTGAACAACTTCAAGGAGTACATCGAGAAGCAGGGCACCCCCGACGGTGCCTGGCGCGGCGACGTCGAGGCCTGAGCCGTGACCGACGCAGCCACCTCGTCCGAAGGCGAGAAGAAGGCGAACGGTCTCGGCGACGACGGGACCATCCCGCACTCCGAGGACGGGCTGGCGGTGGGGGTCTCCGGAGACTCGCACTTCAACCCCGAGGAGGACGCTCCCGAGGAGCCCTCCGAGAGCTGACGCTCTCCTCCGGGGAGCCCGACCGCTCTCCTCCGCGAGATGCCACTTGTGCACACGACACGCCGCGAGGCGTGCGCACAGGTGGCATCTCGCGGTTGAAGGCTCAGCGCCAGGCCCGGGTGTACTGCGGGGGCACCGGCAGGTCCGCGCCGAGCTCGTGCGCCATCCGCACCGGAGCATTCGGGTCGCGCAACAGCTCGCGGGCGAGCAGCACGACGTCGGCGTCGCCGTTCGCGACCACGCCCTCCGCCTGCTCCGCCGTGGTGATGAGTCCCACGGCGCCGACCAGCGCACCGGTCGCCTTCCGCAGGTCGCGCGCGAACGGCACCTGGTAGAGCGGCGCCACCGGGATGCTGGCGTGCACGAGTCCGCCGGTCGACACGTCGAAGAGGTCCACGCCCTCGGCGCGCGCCCACTCCGAGACGGTGATCGTCTCCTCCAGTGTCCAGCCGCCCTCGGCCCAGTCGGTCGCGGAGAAGCGGACGAGCAGCACGAGCTCCCCGATCTCGGCGCGGACCGCGCGGACGACCTCGAGCAGCAGGCGCGCCCGGTTCTCGAGCGAGCCGCCGTAGGAGTCCTCGCGGGTGTTCGAGAGCGGCGACAGGAACTGGTGGAGCAGGTACCCGTGCGCGGCGTGCAGCTCGATCACGTCGAAGCCGGCGTCCGCGGCGCGGCGGGCGGAGGCGCGGAACGCCTCGACGAGGCCGGGCAGCTCCTCCGCCGCCAGCTCGCGCGGCTCCGCGTAGCCCTCGAACGCGACGGCCGAGGGAGCGACGGTCGGCCAGCCGCCGTCCTCCAGCGGCACGGATCCGCGTCCGCTCCACTCGCGGTAGGTCGACGCCTTCCGGCCCGCGTGGGCGAGCTGCACGCCCGCGAGCGCGCCCTGCCCGTGCACGAAATCGACGATCGGAGCCCAGGCGTCGCGCTGCTCGTCGTTCCACAGCCCCGTGTCCCAGGGGCTGATCCGCCCCTCGGGGACGACGGCGGTGGCCTCCGCGATGATGACGCCCGATCCGCCGCGCGCGAGCCCGCCGAGGTGCACGAGGTGCCACGAGGTGGGCACGCCGTCCTGCGCCTCCACCGAGTACTGGCACATCGGCGCCGCCCAGAGGCGGTTGCGCGCGGTCCTCGAGCGGAGCGTCAGCGGCTGGAACAAGGCGGTGTCGGTCATGTCTCTCCTGTCGTGCTTCTCCGCGGAACGCCGCTTCGGTACGCGATACGCCGATGAGGGCGCACGCCGACGGCTTCTCGCGGAGGGGGTCACGTGCTCCAACCGGGAGGAGAGCCCGGCTATGCCCGGATCAGCGCGGCCAGGTCGCCCCGGGCGCGTCCTGCCAGACGGTGCTCGGCGGAGCGAGCGACTCCAGCTCCTCGAACAGCGCGTCGGGGATCTCGAGCGCGTCGTCGGCCACGAAGGAGTCGTAGTGCTCGGCGGAAGTGGCGCCGACGACCGTCGTCGTCACGCGGGGGTCGCGCGTCGAGAACTGCAGCGCGGCGGCGGCGAGCGGCACGCCCGCCCGGTCGCAGGCCGCTCCCATCGCCGCGACGGCGTCGACGATCTCGCGCGGCGCCGGCTGGTAGGCGTAGGAGGCGACCGGCTCCGGCCAGCGTGCGAGGGCGCCTCCGCCGTAGACCGCCGCGTTGACCACGATCACGCCGCGGTCGACGGACGCGTCGATCAGCTCCTCGGAGGAGCGGTCGACCAGCGTGAAGCGGTTGTGGGTGATCACAGCGTCGAACAGGCCGGTGTCGACGTAGTGGCGCAGCATCGGCGCGGGTCCGCCGGAGATCCCGATCGAGAGGGCGACGCCCGCCTCCTTCATCGCGACGAGCGCGCGGACCGGGCCGTCCTCGGCGAAGGCCTCGTCGTACGAGATGCGCTCCGGGTCGTGCAGGTAGAGCAGGGGGAGGACGTCCATCCCGAGGCGCTCGCGGCTCTCGTCGAGGCTGCGGCGCATCCGCTCGGCCGAGTAGCTGCCCGTGCTCGGGTCGCGGTCGAGCTTGGTGACCACGGTGATCCCCGCGGGGACGCCGCCGCGGGCCTGCAGGGCCTCGCCGATCAGGCGCTCGCTGTGGCCGCCGGCGTACTCGTTGGACGTGTCGACGACGGAGACGGCGCGGGTGGCGGCGTCGGAGTCGAGGACGCGCTCGAGGGCCGGCACCCGATCGAGGTCGGCGACGCGCTCGGGGCGCCAGGAGGTGCCGAGGGTCAGCCGGGTGACGGTGGCGCCGGACGGGCCGAAGGGCCGGAGGCGGGAGGACTGCGGAGTCATCCGCTCAGCCTGGCAGCGCCGGGGTCCTCCCCGCATCCCGCGGAGGATGAACGGTCAGTGGACGAGAGTGCTCAGCCCGACCACGCCGAAGCCTAGGAGCGTCGTCGCGAGCGTCCCGGCGGAGAGGTGGGCGATCCGGAGGACGGTGTCGGAGCGGAGCGGCGCGGCCGCCTCCGAGGTCGACGAGGTGTCCTGCTCGACGGGATCCATCCGCGGGGCCTTCCGCTGGGCTCGACGACCGGCGGCGGACCGGCCCGAGGCCGCCCTCACGGCGGGACGAGGGCCGGTGGTGCGGCCTAGGCTCGGCGCGTGACCGTCGATACCGCCGCCGCCGCCGACTCCTCCGCCCGCTCCGCCGTGCTCGACGCTCTCGCCACTCCGGCGCTGGTGCTCGACGAGGCGGTGCTCGACCGCGACATCGCCGCCGTCGCCGCGGCGGCCCGCGAGCGGGGCCTGGCGCTCCGCCCCCACGCGAAGACGCACAAGTCGCTCGAGATCGCCCGCCGCCAGCTCGCCGCAGGGGCCGTCGGGCTCACCGTCGCGACCGTCTCGGAGGCCGAGGTCTTCGCCGCGGGAGGGATCCGCGACCTCTTCATCGCCTACCCGCTCTGGCTCGACGCCGAGCGCGCCGGGCGGCTCCGCCACGTCCTCGCGAGCGCCCGCGTGCGGGTCGGCGTCGACTCGGCGGAGTCGGCCGAGCGCCTGGCCGCGGCCCTGCCCGAGCGCGAGAGGCTCGAGGTCGTCGTCGAGATCGACTCCGGCCACCACCGCAGCGGCGTGCTCCCCGCCGAGGCCGGCCCGATCGCCGCGGCCGCCGTCTCAGCCGGGCTCGACGTCGCCGGCGTCTTCACCTTCCCCGGCCACAGCTACGCGGCCGGCAACGGAGCGACGGCCGCCCGCGACGAGGCGCGCGGGCTCGCCGAGGCGGTCGCGTCGCTCGCGGCGTCCGGAGTCGAGGCCCGCGTGGTCAGCGGAGGCTCGACCCCCTCGGCGGCGTTCGCCGACTCCTCGGTGCTCACGGAGCTGCGCCCCGGGGTCTCGGCCCTCGGCGACGCCCAGCAGTGGGAGATCGGCACGATGGCGCCCGAGGACATCGCCGTCACCGTCCTCGCCACGATCGTGTCCCGCCGCGGCGACCACCTGATCGCCGACGCGGGCAGCAAGGTGCTCTCCTCCGACCGCGGCGCGGCCTCGAGCGGCTTCGGCCGCCTCCCGGAGCACCCGGAGGCGCGCATCCCAGTGCTCTCGGAGCACCATGCGACGATCACCGGAGTCGACCTCCCGGTGGGGACGCGCGTGCGGATCGCGCCGAACCACGTCTGCGTCGCGGTGAACCTGGCCGACGAGTACCGCGTCCTCCTCCGCGACGGCGGCGGCGCCGTCTGGCCCGTCGACGCCCGCGGGCGGAACAGCTAGGCGATCCGCGAGCGCGGGATCCGCAGGCCGAGCAGCGCGCTCGCCGCCAGCAGCACGAAGGCGGAGGCGAAGGCCGCGGTCGGCGACGCGGCATCGGCGAGGGCGCCCGCGAGCAGCGGCCCGATCACGCCGCCCAGGTCGGACGCGGCCTGGAACACCGAGACCGGCTTGCCGCCGCGCTCGCCCGCGGCGTCACCGACCAGCGCACCCGGGGCCGTGCCCATGAAGGCGGCCGCCGCTCCGTAGACGCAGAGCAGCACGACGAGCAGCCACAGCTCCGAGACGAACGGCATCGCCAGCATCGCCACCGCCGCGACGGAGAACCCGCCGATCAGCGCCGGGCGCCGGCCGACCGTGTCGACGAAGCGGCCGGCGGGCGCGAGCGCGATCGTCTGCACCACCGCGGCGATCGCGAAGGCGATGCCGGTCCAGGCGGGCTGCCCGCCGAGCCCCTCGACGACGAGCACGGGGACGAGCGTCGCGCGGACTCCCATCGCCGACCAGCCGAGGGCGAAGTTCGCCAGCACCGCGCTCTGGTACCGGCGGTCGCGGGCCACCTCGCGCAGAGGCTTCGTCCGAGCCGCGGCGGACGGTGCCGCGTCGCGCTCCGGCCGCTGCAGCAGGATCAGCCCGACGAGCCCCGCGATCGCGAGCGTGCCGGCGTAGAAGAAGAAGGGGGCCGTGAGCGAGATCGCCGTGAGCACGCCGCCCACCGCGGGGCCCGCCATGCCGCCGAGGAGGAAGCCGCCCTGGTAGAAGCCGATCGAGCGGCCGCGCCGCTCCGGGCTCGCGGTGCGCAGGAGGAGCGTCATCGCGGCGACGGAGAACATCGCGGAGCCGATGCCGCCGACTCCGCGCAGCAGGAGGAGGTGCGGGTAGTCGGAGGCGAAGCCGACCAGCGCCGAGGAGAGCGCGACGATGCCGATGCCGACGGCGAGCACGACCCGCTCGCCGAACCGGTCGACCAGCGGCCCCACGAACGGATTCGCGACCAGCCGCATCAGCGCGAACGCCGAGACGACCGCGCCGACCGCCGTGTAGTCGACGCCGAAGCTGCGCACGTAGGTCGGCAGCACCGGCACGACGACGCCGAACCCCAGCATCACGAAGAAGGCGACGACCCCCAGCACGAGCACGTCCCGCGGCAGTCGCTCGCTGTCTCGGGAACGCCACGGGAATCGCACCTGTCGACGCTACCCCTTCTCGAGGGCCCGGACCGCGCCTCGATGTGTCGAGTTCGCGCCGACCGTCCGACATCCTCTCCGCGATGAATACGGTCCCAGGACCCGGCGGATCTGCCGGCGAATGAGGAGACGTCATGAAGAGTTCTCTGTGGTTCGGGTCCGGTCTCGCTGTCGTCGCGCTGGCGCTGACGTCGGTTCTCGGGGCGCAGGTGGCCTCGGCCGCTCCGATTCAGCCGAACAAGAACTGCGAGGACGAGTTTCAAGGGGGGTGCGTGAAGTGGTACACCGGCGTCTCGACCTGCGATCACATCTTCGAGACCAGTGCCCCGGAATATCGCAAGAAGGCCTGCGCGGTCCGGGTCACGACGGGGACGATGCACATCGAGCGATGAACGATGGTGGACCGCACGACCGCCTCATCGGCGGTACTCGTATCCGTGCTGCTCCTCGTGGGCTGCACCGAGCCGGGAGGCGATCAGCAGGCCGCTCCCTGCGTCCCGCTCGAGCGCGCGTGGAACGACTACGCGCCGGAACTCGATCCCGTTCTGCGTCCACCGTTTCGCGAAGCCCTCGAGGGCTTCGACGGAAGCTCCTCGAACTCGATCGCGTCCGACGCTGCTCGTCTCGCCACGAGCAATCTGCTCTCCGCGATCTCCGGGGATCGACGAGCGAGCGAGTACTTCTGGAACGCCATGGACCTGATCGGCCGTGAGTGCGCCGAGGCGGGAGCCCCGCTGTCGTTCGACCACCACGGTGAGCAGCTGACGACGGGGAGCAGCGCCGACCACGGGCGCCCGCCCTGGGTCGTCGATCCGCCTCCTCAGTCGGAGAGCGGCACGATCGAGCCGACGATCCCGGAGTAGCTCACGTAGTAGAGGACGCCGTCGCGGTGGAGGACGCCGCGGCCGGGGTAGCTCTCGTCCGGTCCGTCGGGCCCGTCGAGGAAGCCCGGAGCCGCGGTGTCGTCGGCGGTGAACCCGTCCGCGAGGAGCGCGGCGCTCCGGTCAGGCCACTCCGCGTCCGGGACCGCCAGCTGCCCGACCACGACCGACACGTCGCCCTGGCCGCTCCACCGGCAGAGCACCCCGTCCTCGGCGATCTCCTGCACGACGGGGTAGTCGACGTCGTAGACCGTCGTCTCGGGCGAGAGGGCGAGACCGTCCTCGGCGAGCGACGCCTCCTCCTCGGCGGTGAGCAGGTCCTCGCAGGGGAGCAGGGCGGTGGCCGGGGTCGCGGTGGGCAGCGGAGTCGCGCTGCCGGCGCTCGCGGTCGGCACGGCACTGCTCGGCGTCGGAGCGCTCGAGGCCAGCGGTGGAGCGGTCGTCGGGGCCGTCCCCTCGTCGGCGCTTCCCGTGCAGCCGCTCAGCGCGAGCAGCCCCGCCCCGCAGGCGAGCAGCGCACCGGCGCCCCTCGCGGTCGTCGTCCGGATCATCGCGAGCCCCCTCGTCCGCGGCGGCCGCAGCGCCGCCCCCTCGATCCTCTCCTCCGCCCTTGTCGGCTGTCCACCGCCCCCGGCCGGCGCCGAGGCGACTACCGCTTCGGCCCCGCGCCGATCGCCCAGACCCGCGGCGGCACGGTGCCGTTGACCGCGTGGTCGCCGACGATCCGCGCCTTGAACACCCACGGATTGTGGCTCGCTGCCGTGCGCGCGTTGCGCCAGTGCCGGTCGAGGTTCTTGCGGGTGCTCACCCCGGAGGCGCCCAGCGCGTCGAAGAGGTCGGAGGTCGCCCGGGTGGCCAGTTGCGTCAGGACGATCTGGGCCTGCGCCGTCTCGAGCTCGGCGAGGTCGTTCTGCCGCTCGTCCTCGAGCGGGTCGCCGTCGAGGGCCGCGTCGTGCGCCCGCTGCAGCGCGACCGCCGCGCGCTCCACGATCGCCGCTCCCGCATAGGCGGCGGCCGAGACCTGCCCCACCACCTGCAGGATCTGCGGATCCGCCGCGAACGACTCGGCGTTCCCGTGCGAGAAGATCCGCGTCCGCGCCCGCACCTCGGCTGCGATCTCGCGCTCGGCCCCCGCGATCGAGCCCGCCAGCACGGCCAGCAGCACCGCCTGGTAGAACGCGGTCTGGTAGCGGAACCGGGTCTCGAAGTCGATCACGTCCTCGGCCGCGACCACCGCCTCCGTGAAGGTGCTCGTTCCCGAGCCGGTGGTGCGCTGGCCGAAGCCGTCCCAGTCGTCGGCGTGCTCGACGCCCGCCTGGCGAGCGTCGACGATCGCGATCACCTTCTGCCCGGTGTCGGTGCGCTGGGCGAAGGTGTCGATCCAGTCCGCGAAGACGCTGCCGGTGGAGTAGTACTTCGTGCCGGTCACCGTGAACCGCGTCGGGTCGCCCTCGACCGGAGCGACCTTCGTCTGCACATCGCCGATCGCGACCGTGCCGACCTCGGTCCAGGCGTTGCCGCCGAGCTCGCCGTCGGCGAAGCGCCGGAGCCAGCGCTCGCGGGTCCCGTCGGTCGCGAGCAGCCGGTCCTCGACCAGGGCGAAGTGGCCGCGGAGCGCCTGGGGGAGGTTGGAGTCGGCGGCGGCCAGCTCCGTCAGCAGGCGGAACAGCTGAGGGAGGCTCGCGCCGGCCCCGCCGGACTCCAGCGGCACGCGCACCGCGCCGAACCCGGCCTCCACCAGCGCTCGGATCTGCGCGACCGGCAGCTCGCGTGCGCTCTCCCGCGCCGCCGCCCCCGCCGCGATCTCGGCGAACAGCGGCCGGAACCGCCCCGCCAGCTCCTCGTAGTCCACCTCGGGCACGGCCCGCACGTCGGTCGCGGTCATCGTCGGCTCCTGTTCCGCTGCGCCCACCCCGGGCGGCTCGTGCTCGACGGTAGGGGAGGAGCCCGGTCCGCGGTCTGCCCGTGACGCCCGGTGTCCCTCCGTGACCTCCGGTGTCCCTCCGCGACGCCCGGATCGGGGAATGCCTCGCCCCCGGGGCTGTTGGCCCAGGGGATGTCCTCCACCACTCCCGTCCCCCCGTCCGACTCCCGCAGCGCCCTCGTCGTCGGCGCGACCGGCATCGGCGGCTCCGCCCTCGTCGACCTGCTCACCGAGCAGGGCTGGCCGGTGACCGCCCTCTCGCGCCGCCCGATCGACGCGCGCCCCGGCGTCACTCCGCTCGCCGCCGACCTGCGCTCCGCCGAGGACCTGGCCCGCGTGCTCGCCGACCAGCGCCCCACGCACGTCTTCTTCACCGCCTGGTCGCGCCAGGCGACGGAGGAGGAGAACATCGCGGTCAACGGCGGCATGGTCCGCGACCTCCTCGCCGCGCTCGCGCACGCTCCCGTCGAGCACGTCGCGCTGGTGACCGGCCTCAAGCACTACCTCGGCCCGTTCGAGGCGTACGGGCAGGGCGCGATGCCCGACACCCCGTTCCACGAGGAGGAGGAGCGCCTCGACGCCCCGAACTTCTACTACGCGCAGGAGGACGAGCTCTTCGCCGCGGCCGGGCGCGCCGGGTTCACCTGGTCGGTGCACCGTTCGCACACGGTCATCGGGCACGCCGTCGGCAACGCGATGAACATGGGGCTGACCCTCGCGGTCGCGGCGTCGATCCACCGTGCCGAGGGCACCCCGTTCGTGTTCCCCGGCTCGCTCACGCAGTGGAACGGACTCACCGACATGACCGACGCGACGATCCTCGCCGAGCAGATGCTCTGGGCGTCGACGTCGGAGGCGGGCCGCGACCAGGCCTTCAACGTGGTCAACGGCGACGTCTTCCGCTGGCGCTGGATGTGGACCCGGATCGCTGAGCACTTCGGCGTCGAGCCGGTCGGCCCGGGGGAGGAGCCGCAGCCGCTCGAGCAGCAGATGGCCGATGCCGAGCCCGTCTGGCGGCGCCTCGTCGACGAGCACGGGCTGATCGAGCCCGACCTCTCCCGCGTCGCCTCCTGGTGGCACACCGACGCCGACCTCGGCCGGAACCTCGAGGTCGTCACCGACATCGGCAAGTCCCGCCTCGCCGGCTTCACGGCGTTCCACCGGACGGTCGACTCGTTCACGGCGCTCTTCGACCGCTACCGCTCGGAGCGCCTGATCCCCTAGCCCGTCGGCCCTCATCCGTCGCCGCTCCGTCGTCCGCCGGACACCCCGTCGACACCCCTCGTCTCCCCGCCGTGCCTAGCGTCACGGCATGGCGGCGAGCGGATGATCGAGCGGGTGGACCCGTTCCTGGGCACGGAGGCGACCGCGCTCCCGGAGCCGACCGGGCTCGCAGCGACGTGGTGGTCGCCGAAGCCGCAGATCGGGAACACGCACCCCGGAGCCACCTACCCCCTCGGCATGGTGTCCGCGTGCTCCTACTCCGGCGCCTATCCGACGGGCTACGGCCGCTACGACCTCGCGCTCGAGGGGGTCCCGCCGACGCTCCACGACGGCCTCGAGGCGAGCGGATTCACCCACTTCCAGCAGTCGGGCACCGGCGCGATCCGCAAGTACTACAACTACCTGCGGGTCACGCCGATGCTCGAGCCGCTCGACGAGCTCGGGCGCAGTTGGGCCCTCGAGGACGAGGTGGCGGAGCCCGGCTACTACGCGGCCACCCTCTCCTCCGGCGTGCGGGCCGAGCTCACCGTCGGGCCCGCCTCCGTAGTGCACCGCTACACCTTCCCCGAGCACCGCAGCGCACGCGTGGTGATAGACCTCTCCCTCGGGGGTCTGGCGATCCCGAGCGGAGCGACGGTGCCGCTGCGCGCGCAGCTGCACTCGATCTCGCCCGGAGTCGCGGCCGGCGAGGTCGTGATGGAGGGGGCGCCGCTCGCGGTGCACCTGGAGTGCGACGCCCTGCAGTGGCGGCAGATGCTCTGGTACGACCGCCGGCTGATGCCCGGCGGGACCCGGCTCGACTTCGACCACATCCGTCCCACCACGCTGCGCCCCTTCGGGCTGATGTGGGCGGGACCCAGCACGGCAGGGCAGACCGTCGAGCTCCGGATGGGCTTCTCGCTGCGGGGCACCGACCGCGCCCGCGAGAACCTGCATCGCGACGTCCCTCCTGCGGGCACCGGGTTCGACCAGCGCCGCGATCGCACCCGCAAGACGTGGCGGAAGCGCCTGCGCACGATCGCCGTCGACGCCCCGTCCGCCGAGCGCGAGACGGTCTTCTCGACCGCGCTCTACCACTCGCTGATCAAGCCGTGCCTCGCTCCCTCCGAGAGCCCGTTCTGGCCGGCGGACGGACCCTTCGTCTTCGACATCAGCACGATGTGGGACATCTACCGCACTCAGCTCCCGCTGCTCACGATGCTGCTGCCCGAGCGGGCGGTCGAGATCGCGGCTGCGCTCCTGACCATCTGCGAGGAGGAGGGCAACTTCCCGATCGGCTACCGGATGGCCAAGGGCAGCGACCGGTTCTCGCGCCAGGGCAGCGCCCTCGCGCACACCTTCCTCGCCGACCTCTGCCGGCTGGGGCTGCCCGGCATCGACTGGGACGCCGCTCTCGTGCACATGAGCGAGGACCTCAAGCGGATGTACGGCGAGGAGTTCCTCGCCGCGGGGGAGGCTCACCCGATCAGCCACACGCTCGACCTGGCGCACGGCTACTGGTGCACAGCGGTCGTGGCCCGCCACGTCGGCGATCTCGAGCTCGCCGAGCAGCTCGAGGAGCGCGCCGCGCAGTGGGTGAACGCGTTCGACCTCCGCTCCGGCCTGCTCAAGGACTCGACGTACTACGAGGGCACCCGCCACAACTACTCGTTCCGCCTGCTGCACGACATGGCCGGGCGCATCGCCCTCAGCGGAGGGGACGAGGGCTTCGTCGCCCAGCTGGACGAGTTCTTCGGCTACGGAGCCGAGCCGGTCGTCCAGCTCGGGCTGCGCCCCGAGCGGAGCGAGATGCTCGCGGGAGCCGAGCTCGGACGCTTCGAGGGGCTCAACAACGAGCCCGACATGGACTCGCCGTGGGCGTACCACTACGCGGGACGGCCCGACCGGACCGCCGAGATCGTGCACGGCGTGCTGCACCAGCGGTTCGGAGCGGGCCGGGGCGGCCTGCCGGGGAACGACGACTCCGGCGGCCTCAGCTCCTGGTACGTGTGGGCGAGCCTCGGGCTGTTCCCCGTCGCCGGGCAGGGCCTGGTGCTGGTCAACGCGCCGAGCTTCGCGCGCGCGTCGGTGGCGATCGGAGGGGCCGACTTCGAGATCCGGACCACCGGCTTCGTCGAGCCCGAGCCGGGCGGGCCGGTCCAGTACGTGCAGTCGGCCGAGTTCGACGGCGCGCCCCTCCTGACGAGCGTCCTGACCGCGGCCGCCCTCCATCGCGGCGGTGAGCTGCTCCTGCACCTCGGTCCGGAGCCCTCCGACTGGGGGACCCTGCCCGAGCACCGGCCGCCCTCGTGGCCGGCGCGCCGGCACTGAGCCCCGCTCGCCGTCACCCCCGCCACCACCGACCCCGCGCGTCCGGCCTCCGCCGCCGCATCCGACCGACGACCCCTGAAGGAGACCCATGGACCAGAGCACGCACGCGAACACCGTGCAGAACAGACTCGTCATCGTCGTCCGCGCCGATCCGGTGATCTGCGGGCACTCCGTCGAAGCGCGCAATCTCGCCGAGACCGCCCGGGAGCGCGGATTCGACGAGGTCCGGATCGTCACCTGGCCGATCGACCGGCTCGAGGCCGCGGGCCTCCCGCTCAAGCCGCTCGACGCCGTGCTGCCCTACAGCGACGGCATCGTCGTGGAGCGGCCGGGACCCGTGGGCGACTACAAGGTCCCGGACGGCCGCTGGCTGGCCGGGATGACCGGACGCCTGATCGAGCTGTTCACCGACGGCGTCCCGACCGTGTGCCTCTCGCTCTACCTGAGCCCGCACACGCTCGTCGTGGCCGACGCCCTCCGCGCCGCCTGGAGCACCGGACTCCCCGTCGAGGTCACCACGATCGCCGAGGCCGTCGGCTCCGACGTCACCAACGTGGTCCGCCGGGCGGTGGAGGAGGGCCGGCTGGGCGCCGCCGCCCACATCCTCTCCTCCTACCTCTCGCAGGACCACTGCGTCGCGGTGTCGGAGTACACGCGCGACCTGATCATCGAGGAGGCGGAGCGCGTCGACGCCGCGCACGGGACGCGCTTCGCTCCGCAGTGCCGGGAGCGCATCGCCGTGTCCTACCCGGCGATCGACGCGGACGCCTACCTCGACCTCGACCCCGGCATCGTCGAGGAGGTCGTGCGGGCCCGCGGACTCCGGACCGACGGCTACGTCCTCTTCCTCTCGCGCCTGACCGAGGCGAAGGGCGTGGAGGACCTCATCACGGGTTACGAGCGCAGTGCCGTCCACGAGCGCCACGAGCTCGTCATCGCGGGTCGCGGTCCGCAGGAGGCGGAGCTGCGCCGGATCGCGGCGGCGTCGCCGCTGGCGCACCGCATCCGCTTCCTCGACGACGTCGGCGACGCGGAGAAGCCCTTCCTGATGGCGGGCTGCGCGGCGTTCGTGCTCCCGAGCAAGCCGCGGCCCGAGTTCGTCGAGACCTTCGGCATCGCGCTGGCCGAGAAGATGCTCGCCGGGGGCGGCCCGATCATCACCACGCTGACGGGCGGCATCGGCGAGGCGATCGGCGAGCACGCCTTCGTGACCCCGGTCGACAGCCCGGACACGATCGCCGCGCTCCTCGACCACGCCGTCCTCGAGCTCAGCGCCGACGATCGCGCACGCCGAGCGGCGGCCGCCCGGGAGTACGCCCTGCAGTTCGATCGGCGGGTCGTGTTCGACCGCCTCTTCGCCCGCCTGGCGCGGCCCGCCGTGGCGACGGCGGCGCTCTAGCGGCGGGAGTCGGGAGAGGCCGTCGCTTCGGCGCCCCTCGCGATGAGCACGTCCGGCGAGAGCTGGTGGCGCACGAAGCGGAGCGTGAAGCTGCGGCGGTCTCCTCCGGAGACCCGCTCGGCGAGGACGCGGATGCCGAGGACGGCGACGACGCGCCACTGCTCGGTCTCGTGGGCGACGACGGCGCAGAAGAGGTCGCCCGGGCGCACCTCGTCGACGGTGGTGGTGAGGCTGTTCGTTCCGTGGGTCATCTGGCCGCTCCTGGTTCCGGCGGACCTCGCGGACGGCGCTTCGGGTGCGCCGCGCAGCCGTCCGCCGGTCGCTCGAGAGGGGGGCCCGAGCGGCCGGCGGCCGGTCATGCGTGCGACAGCAGGGACGAGCCCGCCGGAACGACCCCGTGCCGCAGGAGCAGTGTAGGACTGCGACCCTGACCGTGGCGCGGAATGTCAACCACTTGCGAGCGCGCTCCCGGGGTTCTCAGCCCCGCAGACGACGGAACCCGCCTCCCGGGCGGGAAGGCGGGTCGTGTCGGTGTGCGGCGGTGGAGCCTGATCGGGAGCGGCTCCGGCGCGGAGGGTCAGGCGGCGGGCTCGGCGCGGCGCAGCGGGACGGCGGCGTTGCTCGTCGGCTCGGGCACGATGCGGAGGCCGGCGCCGCTGTTGGCGCGCTCCATGAGGGCCTCGACCCACTCCGGGTTGATCGTGGGCTGGCGGCTGCCCTTGAACTCGAACTGGATCGGGATGGTCGGGTGCATCCACACGCCGCGGCGGCCGGTGCCGGCCTGGGGGCTCGCGTCGAGGGTGAGCAGGAAGCGCTCGTCGCGGCGGAACTTGTTGATGATGACGATCTGGAGGTGGGCGAGGGCGCGGTCCTCGACCTCGATGGCGGCGGGGGGAGTGCCGTACAGGATGTTGCCCATGGTGTGCTCCGATCTGACGTGCGAGTGGCTGACGTCCGTCACTCTATATCGCTAGAAAGACTTCCTACTAGTTGAGCTAGCTACTTACGTCACGGAGTGCGTTTTCTGTCCATCGCCGCCGGACGACTCGATTCTCCGACGAATCCGGGGCGCGGCAGAAGGCCCTCGGAGTGAACTCCCGGGGACGAGCGGTCGCGGCGGTGGGGACGCCGGTCAGGCGCGGCGCTGCTCCAGCACGCCGTCGGCGTACTCGCCGATCGGCTCGCCCGCGAGCTCCTGGGCCGCGTCGACGGCCTCGTAGTCGGCCGGGCGCTCGACGATGTCGCGCATCGTCTGCAGGAAGCGGATGACGGTCCCGGCCTCGGAGGAGTTGAGCGTCTCGGCCGCCTCGAGCATGCGGCGGTGCATCTCGTCGAGCGTCTCGCGCACCTCGCGGTGGGAGGTGGGGGTGGCGACGATGCGGATGGCGCGGCGGTCGCTCGGGTGCGGCTCCCGGACCACGTGCCCGCTCTTGACCAGCCGGTCGATGAGCACGGTCGTGGAGGCGGAGGAGATGCCGAGGTAGGAGGCCAGGTCCTTCGGGCTGACGTGCACGCCCTTCTGCTGGCGGCGCATGAGGAACTGCACGGCCAGCAGGTCGTTCTCGCCCATGCCCATCGATCCGCGGGTCCGGCGGCGCATCGCGGCCTCCGCCGTGCGGAAGGCGCGCATCGCGGCGAGGACCTCCACCGCTCCGGGCTCGGTCGCCTCACCCGAGAACCAGAAGGCCCCGGGTCGCTTCGGCGTGACCTCATCCATGCCGAACAGTCTAGACAGTCTTGTAGCAAGAAGATCTAGTCAAGCCAACCTCCCCCGAGGTGCTTGCTCGAAAGGGCGGCGACCACTACGAAGGGACTACTAGTTAGACGAGCTAGTGACTCATTCGAGAAGGGAGCTGCCCGTGCTGGACGAACTCGACCGCCTGCAGCCGCTCCCCGCCGACGTCGTGGATCCGCTGGTCGGCTCCACCCTGGCCGGTCGCTACCTCGTGCTCGAGCGGGTGGGGGAGGGCGGCAGCGCCGTCGTCTACCGGGCCCGCGACCTCCGCCTCGCCCGCCAGGTCGCGGTCAAGGTCCACCGCGACGTCCCGGACACCCCGAACGAGCGGGCGCGTCGCGAGCGCGAGATCCGCTTCCTGATCGACTCGCGTCACGCCTCGGTGGTGGACGTCCTCGACCAGGGCGAGATCCCCGGCGAGGAGGGCGACCTCGCGTTCCTCGTCCTCGAGTACTTCGACCGCAGCGATCCGGCGGCCGACTGGTTCGTCTCCGGCGATGAGCGGCTCATCGCGGAGGTCGGCGCCCAGGTGGCCGATGCTCTCGCGCACCTGCACGCGCAGGGCGTCCTCCACCGCGACGTGAAGCCCGAGAACGTCCTCGTCCGCTCGCGCGCCACCGCATCCGGCTTCTCCGCGCACGAGGCCAAGCTCAGCGACTTCGGGATCGCCCGCTCGGTCGACGACGCCCGGCTCACCCGCTCCGACGTGCTGGTGGGCACCGCCGCGTACCTCAGCCCCGAGAGCCTCGGCTCCGGCCCGGTCGGACCGGCGTCCGACGTCTACTCGCTCGGGCTGGTCCTCCTCGAGGCAGTCTCGGGCCGCAGGGCCTACACCGGCACGACGCTCGAGATCTCGATCCAGCGCCTCCACCACGCGCCCGTCGTCCCGGAGTCGGTCCCGGCGGAGTGGCGCGAGCTGCTGACCGAGATGACCGCTCTCGACCCCGCCGACCGCCCCTCCGCCGAGGAGGTGGCACGTCGGCTCTGGGCGCGCCTGGCCGGCGGCCCCGCGGCAGCCCCCTCCCGCAGCGGAGTCACGGGCACGGTCGCCCTGGTCGCCGCGGGCCTGGTCGGCGCGGTGACGGCCCTCTCGCTCACCGGCTGGCTGGGCTGAGCGCCCCGAGCGGTCCCCGTCCGCTCAGGTTCCTCGCGAGCGTGCTCCCGTAGGCTCCGGGCGACCCTCGACCGACCCCGAGCCGCGTCGCCGCGGACCGAACGGAGCCGATCCCATGAGCCCGCGCCGCCTCTTCCGCCTGCTGTCGATCGTCGAGGCGGTGACCTGGACTCTCCTGATCGTCGGGATGCTGCTGAAGTACGCGGCCGGTGCCGGCGACTGGCCGGTGAGCGTCGCCGGACCGATCCACGGGTTCGCGTTCCTCGCCTACGGAGCCGCGGCCCTGGTGCTCGCGGTGAACCAGCGGTGGTCGGCGGGCGCGACGGCGCTCGCCGTCGTCAGCGCGGTCGTGCCCTACGCGACGGTCCCGCTGGAGCGCGGCTTCGAGCGCCGCGGCCTGCTGGAGGGGCCCTGGCGGACGCATGCGACGGACGACCCGCGCGACCGGCGCGTGACGAGCCGGCTCCTCCGCTGGGCGCTCGCGCGGCCCGTGCTCGCCGGGGCGCTGGTCCTGGCTCTGGTCGCCGTGGTCTTCGCGGCGCTGCTGGTGGTCGGCCCGCCCGGGGGCGGCGAGGCCTGATCCCGCGCGCGGCGCGCCTCAGACGGGGCGCGTCTCCGCGTCGATGAGGATCTCGGCGGCGCGACGCGCGTGCAGGGCGGCCTCCGGGGTTCCGGCGATGGCCGCGGTGGTCTGGGCGCCCTCGGCGAGGATCGCGAGCTGCGCGGCGAGCTCGGCGCCGCCTCCCGCCTCCTCAGCGAGGGTCGCGAGGAAGCGCTGGAACGTCTCCTTGTGGTCGCGCGCCATCTCGGCGACCATCGGGTTCGACGAGCCGAGCTCCCCGAAGGCGTTGATGAAGCCGCAGCCGCGGAACGAGTCCTCGGAGAACCAGTCGAAGAGGAAGTCGTAGATCGCGAGCAGCTTGCCGCGAGGTCCGTCCGCCGCGGCGACCCGGGTGGTCACGCCGAGGGTCCACTGCTCGTGCCGGCCGTGCAGGACGGCGACCACGACCGACTCCTTGCTCGGGAACTCCGAGTAGAGGCGCTTCAGCGAGACGCCCGCGGCCGTGCGGAGCTCGTCCATCCCGACGGACTGGATGCCGCGCTCGTAGTAGAGCCGGTCGGCGGCCGCGAGGATCGCCTCGCGGGGAGGGCGCTCGTCGAGGATCGGGGACATCCCTCCATGGTAGGCGGTACCAGAACGGGCGTTCTCGGTCGGCGGCCGCGCTCTCCGCAGGGGGGTCCGGGGGCCGGACGCTGCTGCTAGCGTCGCGCTCGGGTGCACGGGCGCCCGGGGACGGGAGGCGGACGCATGGTCGTCGCGATGCAGGCCGAGGGATTCGACGGGCCGGAGGCGCTGCGCGTCGTCGAGGTCGATCCGGGGGAGCCGGCGCCCGGCAGGGTGCGGATCGCGGTGCGCGCAGCGGGCGTGAACCCGGCCGACGCGAAGCTCCTGCGCGGGATGTTCGGGCGCGGACGGGTGCCGGTCCGGCCGGGCAGCGAGGTCTCCGGAGTCGTGACCGCGGTCGGCGAGGGGGCCGAGGGGCCGCTCGGACCGATCCGCGTGGGCGACGAGGTCGTGGCGTTCCGGGTCTCCGGCGGCTACTCCGCCGAGCTGGTCGCGCACGCGAGCGCGGTCCTGCCCAAGCCCGCCGGACTCGGCTGGGCGGCGGCCGCGGGCCTGCTGCTGGCCGGGACGACCGCCGAGCACCTCGTCGAGGCCACCCGCGTCTCCTCCGGGGACACCGTCCTGGTGCACGGGGCGAGCGGAGCCGTCGGCTCGCTCGCTGTGCAGCTCGCGGTCGCCCGCGGAGCACGGGTGCTGGGCACCACGAGCGAGCGCGGCGAGGAGGTCGTCCGCCGCTTCGGCGCGGAGCCGGTCCGCTACGGCGCCGGGCTGGAGGAGCGCGTGCGCGTCCTGGCCCCCGGCGGCGTCGACGTCGCGCTGGACACGGCGGGCACCGACGAGGCGCTGGACGCCTCGGTGGCTCTGGTCGCCGACCGCTCGCGCATCGCCACCGTCGCCGGCTTCGAGCACGCCGCCCGCCTCGGCGGCATCCTGCTGCTCGGCGGCGGACCGGGAGCCGATCCCGGCACTGCGCTCCGCGACGCCGCCCGGCCGGGCCTGCTCGACCGCGCCGGTCGTGGGGAGCTCGAGGTCGTGCTCGCGCCCTCCTTCCCGCTGACCGAGGCGGCCGCCGCGCTCGCCCTCGTCGAGTCGGGCCGCGCGCGCGGCAAGACGGTCCTGCTCCCCTGAACGAGACGTCCTCCCTCGACCTGCCGGCCCTCGGGCCCTTCGACTCCGCCGGCGCCGCGAGCCTCCTCCGCAACCACGCACTCCCCGGAGTGGAGCGGGTCTCGGCCGACGGCCGGCGCCTGGAGCGCCTGCTCACCCTCGACGGGGCGCCGCGGCCGATCGCGCTCGAGGTGACGGAGACCGGGCTGCGGGTGGATGCGGAGCCGGACGTGCTGACGCCGGCGGCCGCGGTCGTCCGAGCCTGGTTCGACCTCGACTCCGACGTGGTGGCGATCGGCGCCGAGCTCTCGCGGGACCCGCTGCTCGCCCGCTCCGTCGCGGCCCGGCCGGGGCTGCGCGCGACGCAGTACCCGGAGGCGTTCGAGGCGGCGGTGATGGCGGTCCTCGGCCAGCAGGTGTCCGTCGCCGCGGCCCGGACCTTCGGCGGACGCACCGCCGCGGCCTTCGGCGCCCCGGGGGAGCGCGGTCTGCTGGCGTTCCCCGCACCCGCCGCCCTGCTCGCGCCGGAGTTCGAGGCGCTGCGCTCAGCGATCGGGATCACCAACGCCCGGGCGCGGACGGTCCGAGCCGTCGCCGAGGCCTTCGTCGCCGGACCCGTGCTCGACCGCGCGGGCGACCTGCCGGAGCAGCGGCGCGCGCTCCTCGCGATCCCGGGCATCGGGCCGTGGACGGCCGACTACCTCGCGCTCCGGTTCCTCGGCGATCCGGACGCCTTCCCCGCCGGCGACCTGGTGCTGCGGAAGGCGCTCGGCCGGGTGAGCACGGCGGAGGCGGAGGCGGCGTCGCAGGCGTGGCGGCCGCACCGGGCGCACGCGGCGTTCCACCTGTGGGCGAGCACCGGAGCGGTCTGAGCGGACGGACGACCCGAGTCGAGAGTCCGCGCCCGGACCGGCGGCCGGGACCGGTCGCCGACGGATCAGGTCAGGTACTCGACGTCGTCGTACAGGATCGGCGCGTCCTCGGCGTCCGGATCCTCGACCGGGACGTCCTCGTGCTCGAGGATGACCGCGACGCCCGGGGAGACCAGCACGCAGACCTCCCGCTCGCCGGCGACCGTGAAGCTCACCATGTCGCCGCGGTTGCGCACGGCCTCGACCAGGCGCTTCTCGAGCTCCTCGGTGTCGAGGGAGACGGCGAGGAGGAAGCGGCGGCCGTCGATGCTGAGCGTGGTGCGCCGCATCGTCGCCTCGGGCTCGGGAGGCGTGCCGCGTCCGCCGCGGCCGGGCGTGACCGCCTTGACCCGCAGCGACGAGGCGTGCATCCGGATGACGGCGTTCACGAGCCCGCCTCCGGGCGCGACTCGTGGTGGCGGCGGCCGCCGGAGCGGCGGTCCTCCTTCATCTCGGACTCGAACAGGTGGCGGCGTCCGCCGGCGAGCTCGTCGCGCGCGGCGCGTTCCTGCTCCCGGAACGCGGCGTAGTAGGTGTCGTCGTAGTCCTCGACGATCTGGAAGGTCCAGCGCCCCTCGATGACGTTGCGGCCGACGAGCTCGGCCTCGATCCGCTCGGCGGTCGCGGCGTGGCCGGCCTCACGCAGCGCGTCGACGGCCTCGCCCAGAGCGAGGTCGGCTGCGCCGGTGAGCCGGTGGAAGCCGTAGAGCAGACCGCGGGCGTGCTCGACCGTCTCGAGCGCCTCCGAGAGCTTCCCGAGCGCCGCCACGGTGGCGTCGTCGAGACCCTCCGGGCGCAGGTGCGCGGAGTCGGGGTGGTCGTGTGAGCTGCTCATCCAGGTGAGCTTAGGCCGACCTAAATGCTCTGTGACCCCCTTGCGCCGCCGCCGGGAATGGTTCGTGCCCGGAGCGGCAGGGCGGTCAGGTGCACGTCGCGGAGCGCTCCGTCGTCGGCGACGGCGGTCAGGAAGGTGCAGGCCGGCTGGCGCCTCCGATCCGTCGGGGAGCCCGGATTGAGCAGGCGGAGACCCGCCGGGGAGACGGTGTCCCAGGGGATGTGGCTGTGCCCGAAGACGAGCACGTCGGCACCCGGATGGGCGGCGTCGGCGCGGGTCTCGCGGCCGGTCGCCGCTCCGGTCTCGTGCACCACGCGGACGTCGAGGCCGGCGACGCGGGCGCGCGCGACCTCGGGCAGGCGGGCGCGCAGCGGCTCCGGATCGTTGTTGCCCCACACGGCCAGCAGGAGCGCCGCCCGCTCCTCCAGCGCGTCCAGCGTCGAATCGTCGACCCAGTCGCCCGCGTGCACGACCAGGTCGGCCTCGTCGACCGCGCGCCACACCTCGTCCGGGAGGGCCTTCGCCCGCTTCGGGAGGTGCGTGTCGGCGAGCAGGAGGAGGCGGACCGGACCGTCGACCTCGGGCGGAGCGCCGTCGCGCCCGGCCTGGAGCAGGGGCATCAGCGGGCGGGGCCGGGCGTCGGCTCCACTCCGCCGTCGGCGCCGGGCTCGGTCGCGGTGCCGGAACTGCGGAGGCGGGCGTCGAGCGCCTCGAGGTCGGCGGCGAACCAGAGGTGGTCGCCGCGGTTCGACTCGACGACGAAGGCCTGCAGCGCGCTCGACTCCGCGACCGGCCCGCTGACGTCGCCGAGGATCACCAGCCGCTTGCCGTACGAGACGAACTTCTGCACGAACTCCCCGGCGATCCCGGAGCGCAGGCGGAGGAATTCGGGGTCCAGCCGCACGACGGGCACCACGATCGTCTCGACGTCGCCGCCGTAGGTCTCGCCGATCAGCGCGATCGCGTCGTCCGGGGTCGAGAGCGCGCCTCCGTCGTCGTCGACGAGCAGGAGGGGGACGCCCTGGCGGGTCTCGGTTCTCATCGGGCCAGCCAATCACGTCGGCCGGGGAGAGGCGAGCGGTGCCGTCCGGGCCTCCGCTCGGGGCGTCCCCTCCTGCGCCGGTCGTGCTTGCGGGGACACGCCGATCAGGCGTCCGGACGGGCTGCCCGCGCCGCCGCTACGAGCCCGGCAGCTCGACGCGGCGCTTGAAGCCCACGTGCGAGTCGACGAAGCCCAGGCGCAGGTAGAAGCGGTGGGCGTCGGTGCGGGCGGCGTCCGAGGTCAGCTGGACGAGCGGCGTGCGGAGCTCGATCGCAGCGACGTCCAGCACCCAGCGCATCAGGGCCGTGCCGATCCCCGCCGACCGCTCGGCGCTCGCCACCCGGACCGCTTCGACGAGCAGGCGGGAGCTGCCCCGGCGCGCCATCCCGGGGATCACGGTCAGCTGCAGTGTCCCGACCACGGCTCCGGCGCCGTCCACCGCGACCACGAGATCGTTGCCCGGGTCCTGCGCGATGCTCCGGAAGGCGGCCTCGTAAGCGGCCTCGTCCTCGTCGGCGGCGACGTCTCCGCGCCCGGCGCTGATCGGGTCGTCGGAGAGGAGCCGGACGAGCGAGGGGAGGTCGTCGAGCACCGCGCGGCGGAGGAGGAGGAGGCTCCTCTCCCCGGGGCCGGCGTCGCAGGGGAGGGTCAGGTCGGCGATCATGCCCTCATCCTCCCTCTGCTCCACGGCGGGAGCGGTCGTCGGAGGCGGGCAGGACGCGGCTGAGAGCGGCAGGGGGATCCTGGTGCCCGGTCCGCACGTCCACGCGCCGCGTCCCGCAGCCGACGCAGCGGACGTACACGACGACGCCCTCGCTGGTCCTGTGGGCCGACTCGGTCGTCCAGCCGTGCTCGTGCGGATCGACGGCGGGGGCGAGCGGCTCGGAGGGGTGCGGGGAGGGAGTGGAGGTGCGCATAGGAGTCACTGTGCTGTCATGGTCTTATGCAGCTCAACCCTTACGGCGAGTACGCGGTCCTGCTCGCCGCCTCCCTCGCGAACGACTGGCCGTCCGACCGCGCGGGCATCGAGGCGCGCACGCGCGAGTTCGGCATGACGATGGCCTTCGAGTCCGGCCCGGACGACCACGCCAGGACACGCGACGTGATCGACGAGTGGCTGGAAGTGGTCGACGCGCCGACTCCGAGCGACCGGGCGACGTCGCTGAACCGCCAGATGGCCGCGATCGCCGCGTACCCGCGCCTGACCGACCACGACGACGAGGGCTGGCACCTGCACTACCGCGACCAGGACCAGTCCCTGGCGCACGTCCTCCACGCCGTCATCGCGGTCGGCACGGCGCTGCACCTGACGACCCGGGGGATGAGCCGCCTCCTGCGGTGCGAGGCCGGTCGGGCGCCGGGCGACCACTGCAGGAACGTCGTCGTCGACGTGACGCGGAACGGCCGGCAGCGGTACTGCTCCGTCCGCTGCGCGAACCGGGCCGCGGTCCGGCGGCACCGCCTGCGGCACGCGGAGTGAGTCCGCGCGGCCCCGTCACTCCGCCGCGTCGCCGCCCGGCTTCATCCAGAACGGGGAGTAGTGGTAGCCGTCGAGGTCGTCGAACTGGCGCTGGTACATGAAGGGGTAGTCGTCGGTGTCGCCGATCCGGCCGCCCGCGGCGGCGGCCCGCTCGACGAGCTCGTCGACGGCCGCGCGGCTGTCGAGGTCGAACGAGACGGTCACCTTCGAGGGGGTGCCGGGGGCGCCGATCAGCTCCTCGGTGGCGCCGACGCTCTCGTACATCGCGCGGCTCGCGAGCATGACGGACGTGCCGGGACCGATCGCGAAGCAGGAGACGTCCTCGCGGGACATCTCGGCGTTCAGGGTCCAGCCCAGCGCGGTGTAGAAGGCGGTGGCGCGCTCGACGTCGTCGACCGGGCAGGTGATGAAGAGGCTCATGCGCTCACCCTCGCCACCTGCGGGCGGGCCGTCAAGAGCTCCGCGAGGGAACTCCGGACGGCCCGCCGGGACTCAGCGGAACGACCGCAGCCGCAGGCTGTTCAGCACGACGAAGACGCTCGAGAACGCCATCGCGGCGCCGGCCACGAGCGGCCCCAGGAGTCCGGCCATCGCGAGCGGGATCGCGGCCACGTTGTAGGCGAAGGCCCAGAAGAGGTTGCCCCGGATGACCGCGAGGGTGCGGCGCCCGAGGCGCAGGGCGTCGGGCACCCGGCCGAGGTCGTCGCCGACGAGCGTGATGTCGCTCGCCTCGATCGCCGCGTCCGATCCGGCGCCCATCGCGATCCCCACGTCCGCGGCGGCCAGCGCGGCGGCGTCGTTCACACCGTCGCCGACGAAGGCGACGTGGCGGCCCTCCGCACGGAGGCGCTCGATCACGGCGAGCTTCTCCTCCGGCAGCACCTCGGCGACGACCTCGTCGATGCCGACGGCCGAGGCGACGGCCTGCGCCGCCCGCGGGTTGTCGCCGGTCAGCACCATCACCCGCAGGCCCCGCTCGCGCAGGGCGCGGACGGTGCGGGACGCCTCCGGCCTCGGCTCGTCGCGGAGGACCGCGAAACCGCGCAGCGCCCCCTCCCAGCCGACGCCGACGACGGTGCCGCCCTCGGCGGTCGCTCGCTCGGCTCGCTCGGCGAGACCGCCCGGCGCGAAGTCCCACTGCTCCTCCAGCCAGCGCAGCCGGCCGGCGACGACCAGGCGGCCCTCGACCCGGGCACGCACGCCGAACCCGGTGCTGGAGCGGAATCCGGTCGCCTCGGGGACGTCGAGGTGCGCGGCCCCGGCCACGATCGCCGCGGCGAGCGGATGCTCCGACCCGCGCTCGACGGCGGCGAGCATCCGCAGGCTCTCGTCGTCGCTGGACTCGACGACCTGGAACGCGCCGGTGGTCAGCGTGCCGGTCTTGTCGAGCACGACCGTGTCGATGCGGCGCCCGGCCTCGAGCACCTCCGGCCCGCGGAGGAGGATCCCGAGCTGGGAGCCGCGGCCGGTGCCGACGAGGACGGCGGTCGGGGTGGCCAGGCCCAGCGCGCACGGGCACGCGACGACGAGGACGGCGACGGCGGGAGAGACGGCGGCGGCGAGGTCGGCGCCGGCGATCAGCCAGCCGGCGAGAGTGGCCAGGGCGAGCACCACCACGACCGGCACGAAGACGGAGGAGACGCGGTCGGCGAGCCGCTGGACGCGCGCCTTGCCGGCCTGCGCGTCCGAGACGAGGCGGCCCATCCGCGCGAGCGTGGTCTCGGAGCCGACGCGGTCGACGCGGACGGTGAGCAGGCCGTGGGCGTTGAGCACTCCGCCGGTCACGGTCGAGCCGGGGCCGACCTCGACCGGCACGCTCTCGCCGGTGAGCATGCTCGCGTCGATCGCGCTCGAGCCCTCGAGCACGGTGCCGTCGGCGGCGACGGTCTCGCCGGGGCGCACGCGGAGGAGGTCGCCGACAGCGAGCGAGGACGCGGGCACGCGCTCCTCCTGTCCGTCGGCGGCGACGCGCACGGCGTCCTTCGCGCCGAGGCGGAGGAGCGCCCGGAGCGCCGCACCGGCGTCGCGCTTCGACCGCGCCTCCAGGTAGCGGCCGGCCAGCACGAGGACGGGGACGGCGGCGGCGACCTCGAGGTAGATCTCGTCGTGGCCGGAGCGGCTGCCCAGCAGCTCGAACGGCATGCTCATGCCGGGCCGCCCCGCGTCGCCGAGGAACAGAGCCCAGACCGACCAGGCGAAGGAGGCGCTGACACCGAGGCTGATCAGGGTGTCCATGGTGGTGGAGCCGTGCCGCAGCGCCCGCCAGGCGTTGCGGTGGAAGGGGAGCGCGCCCCAGACCGCGACCGGTGAGGCGAGGGCGAGGCACAGCCACTGCCAGTTCGCGAACTGCAGCGGCGGGATCATCGAGAGCAGGACCACCGGCACGGCGAGCAGCGCGGAGACGCGGAGCCGGGTGCGCAGGGCGCGCCGCTCGCGGTCGTCGTCGCTCTGCTCCTCCTGCTCCTCCGTGGGAGCCGCCTCGCCGGTGGAGGGGACCGACGCGCTGTAGCCCGCGGCCTCGACGGCGGCGATCGCGTCGGCCGGAGTCGTGCCGGGCGGGAGGGTCAGCGTCGCGCGCTCGAGGGCGAGGTTGACGGTCGCGTGGACGCCGGGGAGCGCGTCGAGGCGCTTCTCGACCCGCGCGACGCAGGAGGCGCAGGTCATCCCTCCGATGGCGAGCTCGAGCGGGGTGCCGGTGGTCTCGGTCACGTCAGCTCAGGGGAGCGAGGCGGTAGCCCGCGTCGGCGACGGCGGCGGCGATCTCCTCGCGGCCGAGCGGCCGGGAGGAGCCGACCGTGACGGTCGAGACCCCGTCGGGGGCGAGGGACACGTCGACCGCCGAGACCTCGGGGTAGGCGGCGAGCTCCTCGGTGACGCTGCGGACGCAGTGCTCGCAGGTCATGCCCGCGACGCCGAAGCTCTGCACGGACGCGGCCGACAGGGAGCCCTGCGCCGGGTGGCCGCCATCGGAGCGGCCAGAGCCGTGGCCGCCGCACGCGCAGGCGCCGCCTCCGCCGCAGCCGCAGCCTCCCGTCGATCCGCTCGCGGTCAGGCCGAGGTCGATCCTGGTGCTCATGGGTCCTCCTATGTCGTGCGTCCGGTCCGGTTTGGTCGATCGGCCCGGTGGGCGTCCGGTTGGCACGCCGGTCACGGCATACCCCCGGGGGGTACTCCATGGTAAGCCTGCCGAGCCCTCTCGGCAAGGCGGGAGGGCGGAGGGGGGATGATCTCAGGGGCGGCTCGGAGCCGCGCGAGGAGGGAGGGGCGCATGGATCCCGCATCGACGCCGCACTGGGGCGAGCCCCCGCCGCGCACGCCGCCGGCGGTCCCGCTGCCCCCGCGCACGCGGTTCGAGCCGACGGCGCTGCTCGCCGCGCCCCTGCCCGCCCCGGCCGCCATCCGGGCCCGGGTCCGTCAGGCCGCCCCGGAGCGGCAGCGCCGGCTGGCGGCGCTCGCCGCGGTCACCGAGGGGTTCGCCGTCCTGCGCACTCCCGAGCTCGCCCGGGCGCTGCGCCGGATCGCGGCACCCGCCTCCGCCGCTCCGGCCGCCGCCGCCGCGGTGCTGGCCGTCGGCCGCGACGGACTCGAGCTCGCCGCCGAGTTCGCGGACGCCCTGCGCATCGCCGAGTGGGATCGGATCGTCTCGGTGGGCGTCGGCACCTCGCCCTCGGGTGCCCACCGGGTCCGCGCGCTGGTCCTGGCGGTCCTCGCGCCGCCGCCCGCCTCCGCCGTCCTGCGTGCGGCGAGGCGGCGCCCGCGCACCGTCCCCGTGCCCCTGGTCGTCGCCGCCCCGGCCGCCCTCGGCTGGCGCGTGGCCGACGACCGCACGTTCCTCCTCGCTCTCGACCGCCTCCAGCGCGCCCTCGAGGAGCGTGCCCGGTGAAGGCGCGGTTCCGCTTCGCCCTCGCGGCCGTCGCCGTGCTCGGCCTGGGCCTGGCGCTGCGGTTCGTGCTCACGGGGCTGCTCGCGGACCTCGCCGGCGGAGTGGCCTACGTCGTCCTGGTGGCGCTGCTGATCGCGGTGCTCCTGCCGCGCATCCCGGGCGTGACGGCTGCCGGGATCGCGCTGGCCTGGTCGATCGCGATGGAGCAGCTGCAGGCGATCGGAGTCGCGGGGCGCCTGGTCGAGCTGTGGGCGCCGCTCCGCCTCGTCGTCGGCACCACCTTCTCCTGGCTCGACATCGCGGCCTACGTCCTCGGCGCGGTCGTCGCCGCGGCCGTGCACCTCGCCGTCGCCCCGCGCGAGCAGTCCGCCTGACGGGAGTCCGCGCCCGGCGTCTCCCGCTCGCCTCGTCAGCGGGGCTCCCGCGGGGCGTCCCGGCGTCCGCCGAGGCGCCGGCCCCGCCCCCGGGCCACGGCCGAGGTGTCCCTGCGCTCCCCGAGGCGCCGCCGTCCTCGCGGTGCCTCGCCGGCGGACGCGGTGTCTCGGCGGAGCAGCGACGCCGGCCGCCGGAGCGGCGCGGTCCCTCCGCCCCCGCGCCCCTGATTAGGGTGAAGCCATGAGCGAGCCGGTACTCCCCGAGACGACGGCCCCGCGGGCCTCGGCCCCGCACGACCACCGCCGCGACCGGCGCATCCCCGAGCCGGTCGACCGGTTCGCCACCGGCGAGGAGTACCCCGAGTACCGCGTCGACCTGGAGCGGATCCGCTTCTCGCCCTACTTCGCCCGCCTCTCCGCGGTGACCCAGGTCATCTCGCCCTCGGGCGTCGGCCAGGTCGTGCACAACCGGCTCACGCACTCGATCAAGGTCACCGCGGTCGCCCGCGCGATCGCGATGCAGCTGACCACCACCGATCCCGCCCAGCGCGAGCTGGTCGAGCGGCTCGGCGGCTGCGACCCGGTGGTCGTGCAGGCCGCGGCCAGCGCGCACGACCTCGGCCACCCTCCGTTCGGCCACCTCGGCGAGCAGGCGCTCGACCGGCTCGCGCGCGAGCGGCTGGGGCTCGCGGAGGGCTTCGAGGGCAACGCGCAGTCGTTCCGGATCCTCTCCGAGCTCGACGTCTGCGAGACGGTGGAGGTGGGGCTGAACCTCACCGCCGCCTCCCGAGCCGCCGTGCTCAAGTACCCGTGGGGGCGGACGGTCCACCGCCCCGGCATCGACTCCGCCGACCCGACCGAGCTGCCCCGCGGCTCGACCGCCAGCCGGTGGGAGACCGCTCCGCCGAAGTTCTCGGCGTACACGCTCGACCTCGACGACCTGCTCGACGCCCGCTCCGGCTTCACCGCGATCGCCCCCTGGCAGCAGACCCTCGAGTGCTCGGTGATGGACGTCGCCGACGACATCGCCTACTCGCTGCACGACCTCGACGACTTCTACCGCGCGGGAGTGCTGCAGCAGGCGGCCGTCGCCGTGGAGTTCCGCGCCTTCCTCCGCGAGCAGAACGCGCTCGCCGCCCTCGACGCCGAGGAGCTGTGGGCGCGGGCACCCGGGCACTCGCTCGAGATGCTCCGCCGGAGGCTCGTGGCCCGCGACCCGTGGATCGCGAGCGACGAGCACTTCCGCGCCTCCGTGGAGCGGGTGTCGACCGAGCTGGTCGAGGGGCTCCTCGCGCTCCCCTTCGACGGATCGACGCGCACCGAGCGCGCGATCGAGGCCTTCGTCTCCTCCTGGATCGGCCGCCTGCAGCGCTCCGTGGTGGTGCTCGCCGAGCCGAACGTCCGCTCGGGCCACCTCTCCCTCCTCCCCGACGCCTGGCACGACGTGGCCGTGCTGAAGTTCGTGCACACGCGCTTCGTGATCGACCGGCCGGACTTCGCCACCTACCAGCGCGGCCAGTCGCAGGTGCTCGAGACGCTGGTGACCCACCTCGACGCCTGGCTCGAGGACCCGCGCGACGGCTCGCGGGCCCCGCAGAAGCTGCTCGACCTGATCGAGCTCGCGACCGACGGCTACTTCCGCCTGCGCGCCGACCACCCCGACTGGCTCCCGGCGGACGAGCGCGGCCGGCCGACCTCCGACCCGGCGGCGCTGCAGCGGCTCGGCCGGGGGCGCGGTGTGGTGGACTACGTCGCGACCCTGACCGACGAGCAGGCGATGGCGCTCGCCGCCCGCCTCCGCGGCGATCGCGAGCCGTGGGCGATGGGGACCTGACGCCCAGGCGGGTGGGTTGACACCGCGCGTCGCGTGTGGCCTCGGCGGCTCCTCGCCCGTCGTTCCGGGGGAGGAGCCTCCGCCGGGCCCCCGAGGACGCGTTCCGCGACCGCCCAGCGGGCGTCCAGGAAGCGCAGCGTGAACGACAGCGTAAAATCGCGGAGGCACATGCCAGGATCGACAACTCGACAGGGAGTTCCGTTGGACGGAAACGCAACGACCACGCACCGCAACGTCGCATTGCTGTCCGTCGCGACCACGCTGGCTCCGCGCGTGACCACCTCGGCCGAGATCGAGGCGCGGCTCGCCCCGGCGCTCAAGCGACTGCGGCTCCCCACCGGGCTCCTCCAGCGCGTCGCCGGAGTGCACGAGCGCCGCAACTGGGGCACCGAGCAGGGCTTCGACGGAGCGGCGATCGACGCGGGCAAGCGCGCTCTCGCCGAGGCCGGCGTCCGCGCCGACCAGATCGGCCTGATCATCAACACGTCGGTGACCCGCAAGCACCTCGAGCCCTCGGTCGCCGTGCGCCTGCACCACGGGCTCGGCCTGCCCTCGTCGGCCATCAACTTCGACATCGCGAACGCGTGCCTCGGCTTCGTCAACGGCATGACCCTCGCCGCGCAGCTGATCGACTCCGGCCAGATCCGCTACGCGCTCATCATCGACGGCGAGGACGCCGACGAGATCCAGGTCAACACCATCGAGCGCCTGAGCCGCGAGGGCGTCAAGCGCAAGGACTTCATGAGCGAGTTCGCGAGCCTGACCCTCGGCTCCGGCGCCGCCGCGGCCGTCCTCGGCCCGGCCGACGAGCACCCCAAGGGCCACCGCATCCTCGGCGGCATCACCCGCGCGGCCACGCAGTTCAACGAGCTCTGCGTCGGCAGCGTCGACGGCATGTTCACGGACGCGAAGGCGCTGCTCAAGGGCGGCATGGAGCTCGTCCTCTCGGCGTGGAAGGAGGCCACCCGAGACTGGAACTGGAGCGGGATGGACCGCTACATCACGCACCAGGTGTCGGACGTGCACACCGACGCCCTGGTGAAGGCCGTCGGCATCGACCGCAGCCGCGTCCCCACGACCTACCCCACCCTCGGCAACGTCGGCCCGGCGTCGATCCCGATCACCCTGGCCCAGGAGGCCGAGACCCTGCAGCCCGGCAACCGGGTGCTGCTCATCGGAGTGGGCTCGGGCATCAACACCGCGATGCTCGAGATCGCCTGGTGACCGCGCCCCACCCGGCCGAGCGGATCCGCGGAGCGCTCGGCTCCACGGCAGCGGCGCAGCTGCCCCCGGCCGGGCTCGACGGGCTCGATCCCGCGTGGTCGCGCCTCGTCGACGCTCCGGACGCCCAGGGCGTGCCGCGCCGCTGGCACCTGCTCGACACGGGCGAGGCCCTCGGCACGGAGCCCGTCGGCACCGTCCTCTGCGTGCACGGCAACCCCACCTGGTCCTACCTCTGGCGCCGCCTCGCGGCCGCCACGCTCGAGTCGGCCCGCCGCGGAGGCCCCGCCTGGCGGGTGGTCGCTGTCGACCAGCTCGAGATGGGCTTCTCCGAGCGGACCGGTGCCCTGCACACGCTCGCGGACCGCGTGCGCGAGCTCTCCGACCTCACCGACGTGCTCGGCCTCGACGACGTGGTCACCCTCGGCCACGACTGGGGCGGAGTCGTCTCGCTGGGCTGGGCGGTGGACCACCCGGCGCAGCTGCGCGCCACGATGCTCCTGAACACCGCGATCCACCAGAGCGCCGACGAGCCGATCCCGGCCCCGCTCCGGCTCGCGCTCGCCTCGGGCGTGCTCGGCGCCTCGACGGTCGGCACGCCGGCCTTCCTCGAGACGACCCTCGCGCTGGGGCACCCCGCGCTGCCCCCCGCGGTGAAGGAGGGGTACCGCGCGCCCTACCGGTCCGCGTCGCGCCGCGGCGGAGTGGGCGGCTTCGTCGCCGACATCCCGGTGGACTCCGCCCACCCGAGCGACCCGGAGCTGCAGCGCATCGCCGAGGGCGTCAGCGCCCTGACGACGCCGGCCCTGATGCTCTGGGGCCCGCTGGACCCGATCTTCTCCGACCGCTACCTCGACGACCTCGTCGACCGCCTCCCGCACGCGCAGGTCCACCGCTACGAGGGAGCGGGCCACCTGGTGGCCGAGGACGTCGACTACGCGTCCGCCGTCCTCACCTGGCTGGGCGACCTCTCCGACGGCGAGGAGCCGTTCGGCGGCGACCCCGCCCCCGACGTCCGCCGCCCGACCGCGCCGGTCGAGCCGCTCTGGGCGCATCTCGACCGCAATGCGCAGGACGACTCGCTCGCCCTGGTCGAGATGGCGCCTCCCGGAGGCGGCGGGCCCCGCTCGGTCTCGTGGCGCCTGCTCTCGCAGCGGGTCCGCGAGCTCGCCGCCGGGCTCCGCGCCTCCGGCGTCTCCCCGGGCGACCGCGTCTCGCTCCTCGTGCCGCCCGGCGCCGACCTGACGGCGCTGCTCTACGCGTGCCTGCGCATCGGAGCCGTCGTGGTCGTCGCCGACGCGGGCCTGGGCCTGCGCGGTCTCACCCGCGCGGTCCGCGGCGCCTGGCCGGATCTGGTGGTCGGCGCCCTGCCCGGCCTCGCCGTCGCGCGGGCCCTCCGCTGGCCCGGCGGCCGGGTCTCGACGCAGACCCTGCCCCGCGCCTCCGCCTCGGCTCTCGGGGTCGACACCTCGCTCGGGCAGCTGATCGAGCTCGGCCGCGCCGAGCTGGCCGCCGACCCGGAGGCGCTGGGCGAGGCGCCCGCCGCCGACGCCGTGGCCGCGATCCTGTTCACCTCCGGCTCGACCGGCCCCGCCAAGGGCGTCGTCTACACGCACCGCCAGCTCGCCGGCGTCCGCGACGCGCTCGCCCGCCAGTACGGGATCGGACCGGGCACCGGGCTCGTCGCGGGCTTCGCGCCCTTCGCCCTGCTCGGTCCCGCGCTGGGCACGCGCTCCGCCACTCCGGACATGGACGTCACCGCGCCCCGGACGCTCACCGCGGCCGCCGTCGCCGCGGCCGCCGCCCGGGTCGACGCGACCGTGCTGTTCCTCTCGCCGGCCGCACTGGCCAACGTCGTGGCCACCGCCGGCGCGCTCGACACTGACGACCACCGCGCCCTCGCCGGCGTGCGCACCTTCCTCTCGGCCGGCGCCCCCGTCTCGGCGGGACTGCTCGGCGAGGCGCAGGCCCTCATGCCGAACGCCTCCGCCCGCACTCCCTACGGCATGACCGAGGGGCTGCTGCTCACCGACGCGTCGCTGGAGGGCATCCGCGAGGCCGCCTCCGACGACGATCCGCGCGGAGGCGTCTGCGTCGGCGTGCCCGCCGCGGGCGTCCGGCTGCGGATCGCCCCGCTCGACGCCGACGGCCGCGCCGAGGACGAGCCGGAGGAGATCACCGGCACGACCGGCGAGATCGTCGTCTCTGCCGGTCACGTCGAGGACCACTACGAGCGCCTGTGGCTCACCGACCGCGCCGCCCGCATCGGCGCCGTCCCGGGTGAGCGCTGGCACCGCACCGGGGACGTCGGGCGGATCGACTCCGCCGGCCGCCTCTGGGTCGAGGGCAGGATGCCGCACGTCGTCGTCACGCCGGACGGCGTCGTCACGCCGGTCGGACCGGAGCAGCGGATCGAGGCGCGCGTCGCCCCGGTCGCCCGCGCCGCGATCGTCGGAGCCGGCCCGCGCGGAGTCGCGCAGCTGGTCGCCGTGGTCGAGCTGCGCTCGGGCGCGCGCCGCGTGGTGCTGGCCGAGGAGGCCCTCGCCGCCGAGGTGCGCGCGGCCGTCGGCCGGCCCGTCGCCGCGGTTCTCGTCGTCCCGGCGCTGCCCACCGACATCCGCCACAACTCCAAGATCGACCGGGCCGCGCTCTCGCGCTGGGCCGAGGGCGTGCTCGCCGGCGGCCGGATGGTGGCGCCGTGAGGGTCCTGGTCACCGGCGCGAGCGGCCTGCTCGGCGGTGCGGTGGCCGCGGGCCTCGTCGCCCAGGGGCACGAGGTCCGCACCTTCCAGCGTCGGCCCTCCGGGGTCGCGGGCGTCGAGGAGGCGCGGGGCTCCCTGACTGATCCGCGCGCGGTCGAGGAGGCCGTCGACGCGGCCGAGGGCGTCGTGCACCTCGCCGCGAAGGTCTCGCTCGCCGGCGATCCTGGCGACTTCGACCGCGTGAACATCGACGGCACCCGGCGTCTGCTCGCCGCCGCCGCCCGCGCCGGCGTGAGCCGCTTCGTCCAGATCTCGTCGCCCTCCGTCGCCCACTCCGGCTCCTCGATCACCGGCGACGACGCCGAGCCCGCCGATCCGGACCGGGCCCGCGGCGACTACGCGCGCACCAAGGCCCGCGCCGAGCTGCTGGCGCTGGCGGCCGACGCCCCGGGCTTCGCGGTGGTCGCCGTGCGCCCGCACCTGGTCTGGGGTCCGGGCGACACCCAGCTCGTCGCCCGCATCGTCGAGCGGGCGCGCGCCGGCCGGCTGCCGCTCCTCGGGCACGGCCAGGCGCTGATCGACTCCACTTACATCGACAACGCCGCCTCGGCGATCGTCGCCGCTCTCGGGCGGGCGGAGGAGGTGCACGGCCGCTCCTACGTCGTCACCAACGGCGAGCCGCGCCCGGTCGCCGAGCTGCTCGCCGGGATCTGCCGCGCCTCGGGCGTCGAGCCGCCGCGCTGGTCCGTCCCCGCCTCCGTCGCCCGCGCCGCGGGCTCGCTCGTCGAGCGCGTGTGGGCCGTGCGGCCCGGCGCCGATGAGCCGCCGATGACCCGCTTCCTCGCCGAGCAGCTCTCGACCGCGCACTGGTTCGACCAGCGCCGCACTCGCGCCGATCTGCAGTGGAGCCCGTCGGTCACCCTCGACGAGGGCCTGGCCCGTCTGTCCGCCGCCCGCTGAGGCGCCGGCTCCGGAGACGGAGAACGGACGGGACCCCGTCGCCGAGGCGAGGGGGTCCCGTCCGTCCGGGGGCTCCCGCGACGGATCGCGGGAGGGGAGCCGAGGTCAGTCGGCGAGGATGAGGTACAGCGCGCGACGGGTCTCGTCGAGCTTGGCGGAGGCGGCGGCGCGCTGCGCCTCGGTCGCTCCGCGGAACTGCTGCACGACGCCCATCAGCTTGCCGACGTTCTCCATGAAGGCGCGATCGGCGTCGCTCGCGCCGGGGGTGGCCTCCCAGGCCGCGTCGAGCTCGTCGGCGTGCTCGCGCACGTAGGTGCCGCCCGCGTCCGTGAGCTGGTACTCGGTGCCGCGGCCCTCGCCGACGGCCGTGATGAGGCCCTCGTCGACGAGCTGCTGGAGGGTGGGGTAGACGGAGCCGGGGCTGGGACGCCACGATCCGTTCGTCTTCTCGGCGATGGCCTTGATCAGGCCGTAGCCGTTCGAGGACTTCTCGGAGAGGAGGGAGAGGAGGGCCGCGCGGACGTCACCGCGTCGGGCGCGTCCTCCGCCGCGGCCGAAGGGGCCGCCGAAGCCGGGGCCGAAGCCCGGGCCGAAGCCGAAGCCGGGCCCGAAGCCGCGGCCGTGACCGCCGGGTCCGCGGCGCTGTCCGCGGCCGGGGTGCTCGTGGCGGGAGGAGTGGTCGCCGTCGCAGGAGTCGCGGCGGTCGTCGGAGAAGAAGGTCCTGGAGTTCATGGGTGTGCTGCTCTCTGTCGTGAGGGGATCCCTTTCGATCGGATCCGGTCGCCCGTCGGGAGCGGCTGCTTCCGATCTGTCGGCGATGCAGTAACGATATATCGGCGACGGATCGGATGTCAAGACCTGAATTGCCCGTAGCCTGGGAGCTCCCCGTCGATCGAGAGGTCCCGCATGCCGCTTCCCGACTCCGAGCTCGAGGCGTACCTCGCCTCCTCCCTCCTCGCCGGGGACGTCCTCACCGGCCGCGCGAGCAACCTCGGCAACCTCCGCCGGCTCGCCGCCCGCGAGCCCGCGCACCTCTACGGGGTGGACGTGGCCGAGCACTGGACGCTCGAGAGCCTGCTCGCCCTGATGGGGGAGCGCGTGGGGATCAGCACCGACCCCTCCTTCGAGAGCGGGCAGGACCGGATCGACGCCCGCCTGACGGTCGCGGGTCTCGCCCGCTACCGCGACCGGTTCGCCGCCGCTGTCCGCGAGGGGGCGCTCCTCCTGTTCGCCACCGCGCACCCGGCGACCCTGATGGACGTCTACCGCCGCTTCGCTGCTGCCGCGACGGAGCGGGGCGCTCGCGTGATCGACGTGAACGCGCTCCCGTTCGCCGCCCCCGACGGCATCCGCGTGCCTCTCGCGGACGAGCACCAGGCCCTGTGGTGCACCGGCGGGGTCACCTGCGTCTACCGCGGGGGAGGGCTGCAGCACACGCACTCGCCGGAGCCGATGGACGCGCTGCTCGACCGCCTCGACGAGCTCGGCATCCGCCCCGACCTGGTCGTCGCCGACCACGGCTTCGCGGGCGCCGCCGGTCGGCGGGGGCTGCCGGTCATCGCGATCGCCGACTGCAACGACCCGGCGGTGTTCGTCGCCGAGGCGCAGGGCTCGATCGAGGTGGTCGTCCCGATCGACGACGGGCTGGCCGTCCACCTCTACGAGCCGGTGATCGACTTCGTCCTCCGCGCCCTCTCGGAGCCCGCGCGCACCTGACGGCTCGTAGAATCGCCTTCGGCTCGTCGCGATCCCGGATCCGACGGGCCGACCGTTCTCCCGAGTCCCCGCACTCGCCACCACTGCAGACGGAGCATCCGTGACCCAGCCCCACGACGGCCTCCTCCCGCGCTTCGCCGTCGGCGTCGACATCGGGGGGACGTCGATCAAGGCGTCCCTCGTCGACGTCACCACCGGTGAGCGGGCGGCTCGGCGCTTCGCGGTCGCGAACCCGCTGGGCAAGGAGCCCGAGGACTTCGCCGAGGCGATCGCCGGCATCGTCCGCGACGTCTCGCCGATCGCGGGCACGCCCGTCGGCGTCGGCTTCCCCGGGATCGTCCGCGGCGGCGTCGTCCGCCAGACCACCCACGTCTCGCAGCGCTGGGTCGGGCTCGACGCGCAGGCCCTCCTCTCGGAGGCGACCGGGGTCGACGTCGTCGTCGTCAACGACGCGGACGCGGCAGGGGTCGCCGAGCGCGAGTTCGGCGCGATGCGCGGACGCGAGGGCCTCCTCCTGCTGACCACCCTCGGCACCGGCATCGGGACGGCGCTCGTCCACGAGGGCGTGGTGATCCCCAACTCCGAGCTCGGGCACCTGCACATCGACGGTCCCGACTTCGAGCCGCAGGTCGGCTTCTCGGCCGTCCGCCGCGAGGGCATCACCCTCGAGGAGTGGGCGGGTCGCCTCAGTGTCTACTACCGGCACCTCGAGATGCTGCTCTCGCCGCAGCTGTTCGTGATCGGCGGCGCGGCGGCGCACGTCTTCGACGAGTTCGCCCGCTTCCTCGACATCGGCACCGAGATCGTCCCCGCCCGCTTCGGCAACGACGCCGGATTCACGGGCGCCGCGATGGTCGCCGTCTCGCCCGACCGCCTCGCGCCCTGGTACCGCTCCACCCGCGGCGCCCGCCTCGACCCCGGGGCCCCCGCCATCGCCGACTGACCCCCTCCCTGCATCGAGGGAAATGCCGAGCCGTCGTGGCATTCCGAAGGCGCCGGGTCCCTCGACGGTCCGCGGTTTCCTCAGCGGGTCGACAGGCCGCGGTAGACGGCGTCCAGCCGGGCGGCGGCGGCCGGCCAGGAGTGGGCGGCCGCCCAGTCGACGCCGCCGCGGCCGAGACGCGCCAGCTCACCGGGCGAGCCCAGCAGGGTCAGGATCGCCTCGGCCCACGCCGCGGGGGAGTCGGAGTCGAGCAGCACGCCGCTCCCGCCGTCGCGCACCGCGTCCACCAGGCCGGTCGTCCTGCGCGCGAGCACGGGAGTGCCGCTGCCGGCCGCCTCGAGCGCGATCAGCCCGAAGGTCTCGGCCGCCGAGGGCACGAGCGCCAGCTGCGCGCTCCGGAGCCGCTCCGCCACCCGGTCGCGGTCGGCGGCCCCCTCGATCAGCACGCGGTCTCCCAGCGGAGCCGCCGCGGCGCGCACCGCGTCGAGGTACGACTCCCGGCCCGGTGCCGCCCCGCCCACCAGCCGCAGCACCGGCCGCTCCGCCGGCGCGATTCTCGCGAGCGCCTCGACCGCCAGCAGCTGGCCCTTGAGCGGCTGCACCCGGCCGACCAGGACGACTCCGGAGCGCTCGCCGCCCGGGCGGAACCGCGCGTCGACTCCGGGCGGCACCACGACGACCCGGTCCGGATCCGCGCCGTACCCGCTGACGACGTCCTCCCGCTCCGAGGCGCCCGCCACCACGATCGCGTCGGCGGAGGCGAGCACGGAGCGCTCCGCGTCGATCCGCTGCTGCGGCTCCGCGACGTCGCCCGGGGCGAGCCGGGCGTTCTTCGCGAGCGAGCCCGAGTGCATCGAGTGCACGTGCGGCCTGCCGGTGAGCGCCCCCGCGAGGCCCGACACCCAGTAGTGCGAGTGCACGACGTCGGCCCCCTCCGCGGCGCGCGCGAACTCCGGCGCCGCGGACGCCAGCGCGTACTTGTCGCCCGCCGGCACCGGCACGCCCACCACCCGCACACCCGGCGCGAGAGTGCGAACGCCTTCGCCGCGGGTCAGCACCTCGATCTCCCAGCCGAGCGCCGCCAGCTCCGGGAGCACCGCCGCGAGGTAGACGTTCATCCCGCCCGCGTCGCCCGTCGACGGCTGCTCGAGCGGGGAGGTGTGCGCCGAGACGACGGCCAGACGGGGCATCCCTCCATCGTAGGGACGGCCGTGCGTCCTCCACGGATCCCGGCCCGCGGCTCGCAGCGCCTCCGGAATCGGGTTGAATAGACGGATGCGCTCGTTCGAGCGCGGAGAGCGTGAGGTCCATGGCCCGCCAGAGTCCCCCCGGTGAGGTGCTGCCGTCGGCCGCACCCGGGCCGGTGACCGCCGGCCACGAGCCCTTCTCCGAGCAGGACATCCGCGCCCTCGTCGGAACCGCCGCCATCGAGAAGGGCACCGCGTACGCGGACGAGGGCCGCGTGCGCGAGCTGCAGTGGTTCGGCGGCCGCACCCGCCTCTTCGGCCAGGTCCGCGGATCCGGGCGCTCGCCGTACGCCGTGAGCGTGCAGCTCCGCGACGAGGGCGAGCACTGGACCCTCCTCGGCGGCGCCTGCAGCTGCCCGGTCAAGCACGAGTGCAAGCACGTCGCCGCCGTCCTGATCGAGGCCCTGCGCCGCGAGCGCGAGGGCGGAGTGGCCGGTCCCTTCCCGGGCGAGGCCGCTGTCGACGCCGTCCCGGAGTGGCGCAGCGCGCTCGCCCCGCTCCTCGCCGGCGCGGAGCGCTCGCACACCGGCATCCCGCTCGGCCTGCAGTTCGAGCTGCTGCCCGGCGAGCCCGTGCGTCGCCCGCCCGGCCGCTACAACTCCTACCGGCCGCCGCCCGAGCCGCGCCCGCGCCTGGGCGTGCGCCCGGTGCGGATGGGCGACCGCGACCGCTGGGTCCGCACCGGCACCAGCTGGCGCGACCTCGGCTACCTGCACTACAGCCACGACTACGACGAGCGCCAGATCGACGTGATCCGCGAGATGCAGGGCCTGCTCTCCGGGCACAGCGCCTCCAGCTACTACTCGCCCGACACCTGGCTCTACCTCGACCAGTGCCGGAGCGAGGCGATCTGGGCGGCCCTGCACGGAGCCGTCCGCGCGGGCATCGGCCTGGTGATGGGCGACCGCGACCAGACGCCGCTGAAGATCCTCGACACGACGGCCACCGCCTCCATCGACGTCACGCGCACCGCCGCCGGCCTCGAGCTGCGCTCGCTCGTCGCGATCGGCGACCACCCGGCGCCCGAGGAGTTCGGCTTCATCGGCGACCCGGCCGTCGGCCTCTACACGTGGGAGGGCGGCGACGAGATGCGCGCCCGCCCGGTCACGCTCATCCCGTTCGCCGCGCCGCTGCTGTCCTCCGCGCGCACGTTCCTCTGGAGCCGCGAGGCCATCCGCATCCCGGTGGCCGAGGAGTCGGCGTTCCTCACCGAGCACTACCAGCGGCTGCACCGGCTGTTCGACATCGTCTCCCGCGACGGCTCCTTCGAGGCGCCCGCGGTGCCCGAGCCGCGCCTCGGCCTCACCCTCGAGCACACCGACGGCGCGGGCCTGCGCGGCTCGTGGTGGTGGCGCTACGGGGTGGAGGGAGCCCGCGGCGGCGTGGACGCCGAGCGGCTCCCGCTGCGGGTCGGCGAGGACGCGGGCTACCGCGACCCCGAGGCCGAGCAGCGGATCCTCGACTCCCTCGTCGGAGCGGGTCTCGACCCGGAGTCGACGCCTGCCCTGGTGTCCCCGTCGAGCAGGCGCCTGCGCCCCACCTTCGACCTGCGCGGCATGCAGACCGTCGGCTTTCTCACCGGCGAGGTCGAGCGGCTCCGCGAGCTCGGCACCGTCGAGATCGAGGAGATCGGCGAGCGCGTCGAGTACCGCGAGGCGCAGACCGCGCCCGTGGTCGCCGTGCAGACCGTCGCCCAGCCCGACAGCCGCGACTGGTTCAACCTCGAGATCTCCGTCACCGTCAACGACGAGGCGGTCCCGCTGGCCGAGATCTTCCTCGCGCTCGCCCGCGGCGACGAGTACATGGTGCTGCCGAGCGGCGTCTACTTCGCCCTCGACGACGAGCGGTTCGGCCGCCTCCGCGAGCTGATCGCCGAGGCCCGCGAGCTCTCGGACGACCCCGGCGAGACCCTGCGGATCAGCCGGTTCCAGTCCTCCCTCTGGGACGAGCTGGTCGAGCTGGGCGTCGTCGAGGCCCAGGCCGCCGCGTGGCGCCGCTCCGTGGAGGGGCTCTCCGGCTTCACCGCGACCGGAGCGCTGGAGTCGCGGGTCCTGCCCGAGGGCTTCGCCGTGGAGCTGCGGCCCTACCAGCAGCTCGGCTACGACTGGCTCTCGTTCCTCTACGACAACCAGCTCGGCGGCGTGCTCGCCGACGACATGGGCCTGGGCAAGACCGTGCAGTCCCTCGCCCTGGTCACCCGGGTGATGCAGGAGCAGCGCGCCGCGGCCGCGGAGGCGGGCACCTCGCCGCGCCCGTTCCTCGTGGTCGCGCCCACCAGCGTGGTGCCCAACTGGGTCGGCGAGGCCAAGCGCTTCGCCCCGGACCTCCGCGTCGTCGGGATCGACGAGACGTCGAAGAAGAAGCGGAAGGCGCTCTCGAGCGTCATCGGCGAGGCCGAGCTGGTCGTCACCTCCTACGCCCTGTTCCGGCTCGACTACGAGTCGTACTCGGGCATCCAGTGGTCGGGGCTCCTCCTCGACGAGGCGCAGTTCGTCAAGAACCGCCAGTCGGCGACGCACCAGCTCGCGCGCCGGCTCGACGTGCCCTTCAAGCTCGCCATCACGGGAACGCCGATGGAGAACAACGTGATGGAGCTGTGGTCGCTGCTGTCGATCGTCGCTCCGGGCCTGTTCCCCTCGCCCGCCGGGTTCGTCGAGTTCTACCAGAAGCCGATCGAGCGCGAGGCCGACAGCGAGAAGCTCTCGCAGCTGCGGCGGCGCATCCGCCCGCTGATGCTGCGGCGCACCAAGGAGCTCGTCGCCAAGGAGCTGCCGCCCAAGCAGGAGCAGACCCTCGAGGTCGAGCTCGGCCCGAAGCAGCGGAAGGTCTACGACACCTACCTGGCGCGGGAGCGGCAGCGCGTGCTGGGCCTGATCGGCGACTTCGAGAAGAACCGCTTCGCGATCTTCCGCGCGCTGACCGTGCTGCGCCAGGTCGCGCTCGACGCGGCACTGGTCGACGAGGCGCACGAGAGCGTGCCCTCGACCAAGCTCGACCTGCTCGACGAGCTGCTGGGCGACGCCCTCGGCGAGGGGCACCGCGTGCTGGTGTTCAGCCAGTTCACGCGGTTCCTCGGCCGGGTCCGCGGGCGGCTGGACGCGGCGGGCATCGAGTACGCCTACCTCGACGGAGCGACGAAGAAGCGCGACGAGGTCATCGATCGGTTCCGCTCGGGCGCGGCGGGCGTGTTCCTGATCTCGCTCAAGGCCGGCGGCTTCGGGCTCAACCTCACCGAGGCCGACTACTGCATCCTGCTCGACCCGTGGTGGAACCCCGCCACCGAGTCGCAGGCGGTCGACCGCGCGCACCGCATCGGCCAGACCCGCTCGGTCATGGTCTACCGCCTGGTCGCGAAGGACACGATCGAGGAGAAGGTGATGGCCCTCAAGGAGGCGAAGGCCGCGCTCTTCGCCGCGGTCATGTCGGACGACGGCGCGGCGGCCACCGGCGGGATCACCGCCGAGGACGTGCGCGAGCTGCTGGGCTGAGCGCCGCCGCTACTCGCGCACCTGCTCCAGCAGGGTCGTGACGGCGGCGCGGGTGTCGGCGGCGAGCCGTCCGAGGCGGTGCGCGGCACGGATCGACACCGGCCGGTACGGGTGCACGAGCCGCCGGGCCGCCGTGCAGGGCAGCGCGAACGCGGCGACGACGCCCGCGTCGATCCCGTCGAGTCCGCCGTCGTCCCGGCCGAAGACGAGCTCCCGGCCCTCGCGCGCGAGAGCCTCCGGCAGGTCGGCCTCGCCGATCGGGAGGCGCAGAACGGCGAGCAGGCCGGCGGCCTGCACCCGGCGCGGCAGCGGGCGTCCGAGGCGTCCCGCCGCGTGCACCGTGAAGAAGTCGGCCTGCCGCTCGAGGATGCCCGTGACCGTCTCTGCGAGGCGCTCCATCTCGGGGTGCAGCGAGAGCCGGGCGAGCCGGCGGTAGCCGTGCACCGAGACCCGGGCGTCCACCGCGAGGGCCAGCGCGACGGGGCCGGCGAGGGAGGCTGCGGCGCGGTCGAGGAGCGGGCGCGACCTCACCGTCGGCTCCGGCGGGCGGATGTCGATGCCGCGGATCTGCGGCGAGGCCGCGAGCACCTCGCCCAGGGCGTCGGCGATCCGGTGCCGCTCGGCGGCCCAGACCGACGCGAACGCGCGGACCTGCTCGTCGGGGTGGGCGCGCGCGAGGGGGAGCACCCGGGCCACGGTGGCGTGCTCGATCGCCCGCAGGTACGCGGTGGCGACGATGGCCTCGCGGTCCAGCGGCACCTCCTCGAACTCGCGCACCGAGAAGTGCTCGCGCAGGGCGCCGTGCGCGCTGCGGTGGTGGTCCTCGAGGTCGAACGGTTCCGCGATGCCCACGTCGTGCTCCTCCGCTAGTCCGGTCCCTCCATCCTGGGCCCCCGGTGCGAGAGGCGGAAGAGCACGCGCCCATCCCTGGGACACTGGGAGCCGGCCATCAGGCGGCCGGGGGAGCGGGGCGGGATGAGCGGGGCCCGGACCTCGGCGATCGGCGCCGTCCTCCTCGCCGCCGTCTGCTTCGGCACGACGGGGACCGCCCAGGCCCTCGGAGCGGCGGGCGTGGATCCGCTCCTCCTCGGGGCGGCGCGCATCGTCCTCGGCGGCGCCCTGCTGGCCGCTCTCCTCGGCGTGGAGGCTCTGCGCCGGCGGAGCCGCTCCCGCCCGACCCGCGCCGTCGTGCTGCTCGTCGTGCTCGGAGCGGTCGGTGTCGCCGCGTACCAGCCCGCCTTCTTCACCGGCACCGCGCAGAACGGCGTCGCGGTCGGCACGATCGTCGCCCTCGGCTCCGCTCCCGCCTTCACCGGCCTGCTGGAGTGGCTCGTCCTGCGGACCGCGCCGAACCCGCGCTGGTTCGCCTCCACCGCGCTCGCCGCTGTCGGCGTGGTGCTCCTGAGCGGAGGCGGAGCCGACGGCATGACGGTCCCCGGTCTCGCCGCCTCGGCCGGTGCCGGCGCCTCCTACGCGCTCTACGCCGTCGGCGGCAAGCTCCTGCTCGAGCGGGGACTGAGCCCTGTCGCCGCCATGGGCGCCCCGTTCGGAGCCGCGGCGCTGCTCGCGCTCCCGTTCCTGCTGCTGGGCGATCCGTCCCGACTCTCCGGCTCGATCCCGGCCGTGCTCTGGCTCGGAGTGGTCACGGTCGCCGTGGCCTACACCTTCTTCGCGCGGGGCCTCAGGCAGCTGCCCGCGGCGACCGTCTCGACGCTCACCCTCCTGGAGCCGGCGACGGCGACGCTCCTCGGAGTGGCGGTGCTGGGGGAGCGGCTGACCGCGGGAGCGGTCGCGGGTGTCGCCGTGCTGGTGGCGGCGGTGCTGCTGCTGGCGGTGCGGGGACGCATGCCCGGCAAAAAGATGCGATTTTTCTTCAAGAGAAGACACTCGCTTTAGCCGAGCTTCTCCCAGCATCACGACGCGAAGCCAGACCGCTCGAGCGCCCGCTTGAACCGTCGATATGGTGCCTTGATCTGCCGGTGATGCCCTAGATTTGAGTCATGGCAGCTGCTGGCATTTCCCTGGAGTCCGTCGAGATCACCGGGCTTTTCGGTAGATCAACTTTCGTAATAACGCTCGATCAGATGCAACCGACAATCTTGACGGGTGCTAATGGAACTGGTAAGTCGACAATTCTACGGTTGATAAATGCGATCTCAAATGCGGATGTCATCACGCTGGCAAGTGCGCCTCTCGATGAGTTCGTCCTGAATGTTCGGGGCATAGAGCCTTTCATTATGTCACGTTCGAAAGACGGTCCGGGATTCAGTGTCAAGTGGGGCAACCGTGGCGGCCAAATAACTGTCGCCAAGCGTGTTTTAGATCTACCTGCTTGGTCCACCCAGCTCTTGGAAGAGTCTCGCTTTGATATTGACGAGGCTCTGGATAAAATGTCTGATAGCGCTGCAACCAATGGAGCTCCTTTCAACGAATTCATAAGTGCAAGGGAGGCGCTAACCGCCTTGCGCGGGAGTGGCCAAGTGGTCACGGCGCCGGACTGGCTTGGGGAATATGGTGCTGAGTTCCCTGTTCTTTTCGTCAGCGACCAGCGGCTAGTGACCGAAAGGGCCGGACGGCGGCGGAGAGGCGCCCCAATTAGACAAAAGACAAGTAGTCTCGCGGTTGAATCGGCTGCATCAGAAATCTCCGACGAAATCGACAAGGCCTTCTCTCAATACGGTCGCACTTCCCAGCAGTTGGATCGAAGTTTTCCGGAAAAGATCATTCAAGCGATGTCTGGCCATCAGACGGTGACCGCCGATAGGCTCGGCGATCTCGTTCAGGAAGTAGAAAAAAAACGCGAGGCTCTTCGGGCAGTCGGGCTACTTGAGGAAGCGGAATACGGTCCGGATCTCGCGAATGCGAACTACGATGAGGAGAATTTGAGAACGGTAATGAATGCCGTTCTCAGCTCAACTTTGCAAAAATTTGCTGTTCTCAACTCGCTAGAACGACGTCTAGGAAGCTTAAAAGCCTTCTTAGACAATCGCTTCTATCCGAAATCTCTCGTTTTGAGCAGGGGAGAAGGAATGCGTTTTCGTTCTGATTCTGGTCAGGAGATCCGACCTCGTCAGCTTTCGTCCGGTGAGCAACAGATGATGGTTTTGGGTTACGAGATTCTCTTCAGAGCAAAACCGAACACTCTGGTTATTGTCGACGAGCCAGAGCTTTCGCTTCACGTCCTGTGGCAAGATTCGCTGATTGACGACCTGACGCGAATGGGGGACATCGCTGGACTACAATTTCTAATGGCGACGCACTCGCCAACAATTCTGGCGGAACATCCCGAACTCGAGAGGGCGCTTAGTCGCGAATGAGTTCACTCCGTTTTCGAAGCCCCGCCGCGTTCGCGCAGTCGATTCGGATGCGTAGGGCTGGGGCGCCATTCGGGACGTCCTTTTTAATTGTCGAGGGTTTATCTGACAAGAAAACGTTCCAGCCGCTCCTCGAGCCCCACATTTACTACGTACCTGCTCGCGGAAAAGAGATGGTTCTTGCCGCTTTTGATACTTTGATTGCTGAGGGTGTGAACGATTGTCTCTTCATTGTCGATTGCGACGGAGGGACTGATCCAATCTGGCTGGGTCGAAAAGGCCTTATAATCAGCTCGAATCGAGATGTTGATGCCGACCTATTGTTTAGCGTAGGCGCTTTCGACCGAGTTGCACTCGAGTTCTTTGCGCATCTGCGGGACTCGCCCGAAGAATGCATCGCCACCGGAAATAATCTTCTGGATTATGCGAAGGAAATATCATCGAGCTTAGGCATCGTGCTGGATTCAGCGCGCGGGGTCGGTGTAGTTACTAACCATTTTGATCCGGTCGTGAATTCACGACGAAGAATGAGACTGAAAGACTTGCCGGAGTTCCCATTTTGGCTTGGTCACTTCGTGCCCATTACACCTCTTGATTTGGTGCCGGCGATTAGCGAATTACTTGAATGGTCGACAGATGAAGTGAGGAGAGTTAGCGAAGTTGTTATTGCAGGTGCCACAAAGTTCTGTCGCAAACATGGGGTCGCGAAATGCCAAACATGCACGCCTCGTCGATTTAGTAATGGACACGATTTGGTAGACGTCCTGGCGCTCGGCGTGTCGCAGCGTTGCGGCTACGAGGTTTCCGAGGCCGAGGTGGCGCGCGCGGTCCGACTCGCGGCGTCGCCAGAGGCAATCGGATCCTGGGACGTCGCAATTCGGATCGGTAGGTGGTTATCGACGCGGGAAGAATCGTGAAGGGAGTTCGGGAAGGATTAGAGACTGAAAGGCCGGTACTGCTTTAGCGGGTCAACTTTCAACTGCAGAGGCGCCGCCGCCCTCCGCGGAGTAGCGTCGACTCCCACCGACCCGACGACGAGGCGGAGCCCATGACCAACCCGTGGCTGGCACGCCCTGGCAGCGATCGGCGGCGCGCGCTGGTCGAGGAGTCGTGGGAGCGGGCGCGCAGACGCCGCCTCGATCCGGACCGGCTGACGGCGCCGCTCTCGTTCTCGGGGGATGATCTCCGCGAGTACCGCACCGGGCATCCGCTCGCCTCGGTCCTCCCCGTCATCCGCCGCCTGCTGGTGCGCGACGCCGACGAGGACAGCGGCGTGCTCGTCGCGGTCGGCGACGCGCTCGGACGGCTGCTCTGGATCGACGGCGACCAGCACCTCAAGAGCCTCGCCGAGGGGATGTCGTTCGTCGAGGGTGCCGCGTGGGCCGAGCCCGACGTCGGGACGTCCGCGCCGGGGACGGCCCTCGTGCTCGATCACGGCGTGCAGATCCACGGCGCCGAGCACTTCGCCTCGCTCGTCCACCCGTGGAGCTGCACCGCCGTGCCCGTGCACGACCCCGAGACCCACGAGATCCTCGGAGTGATCGACATCACGGGAGGCGCGGACGTCGTCGCTCCGCAGACCCTTCCGCTGATGGAGGCGACCGCAGCCGCGGTCGAGAGCGAGCTGATGGTGCAGCGGCTGCTCCGCCCGCGCCGCCCCTCCACTCGGAGCACCGCGGCGGCCCGGGCGCCGAGCCTGCGGATCCTCGGGCGGGAGACGGGCCTGGTGACGGCCGCGGGAGCGACGCTCGAGCTCAGCACCCGGCACGCCGAGATCCTGACCCTGCTCGCCTGGCACCGCGCCGGCCTCTCGGCCGAGCAGCTCGCTCTGCTGCTGCACGGGCGCGAGGAGGCCGTCGTCACCGTCCGCGCCGAGATGGTGCGGCTGCGCCGCGTGCTCGAGCCGACCCTCCCGCGCCTGGTGCCCCTCTCGCGCCCCTACCGCCTGGCGAGCCCGGTCGACCTCGACGCCCGCCAGGTGCTCGGCCTGCTCGACCGCGGCTCCCACCGCCTCGCCCTGGACGCCTACCGGGGCGCGCCGCTGCCCTCGTCCGAGGCGCCGGGGATCCGGGCGATCGCCGGCGAGCTGCGCCTGCGGGTGCGGGCGAGCGTCCTCGCCGATGCGGCGCCCGCGACCCTAATCGCCTGGGCGGAGGGTCCGGACGGCCGCGACGACGCGGAGGTGTGGCGGGAGCTCCTGCGCGTCCTCCCGCCCCGCTCGCCCCGGCGTGCCGGTGTCGCCGCGCACCTCGAGACGATCGAGGCGGAGCAGCGCTGAGCCGTCCCGTCCGCTCCCGGGAGTCCCGCCGAAGCCGTCCGGCCGCGGAGCCGTCTCGCTAGCCTCGACGCATGAGCACCCTCGCACCACCTCCCCGGGCCCTCGCGAGCGGAGTCGCGGGGGGCCTGCTCCTGATGGCGGTCTTCACGATGTGGTGGGCGAGCGACACCACGGTCGGCTGGTCGGCACCGGCGGCGACGACCGCCGTGACCGTCTGCGCGCTCGCGGCAGTGGTCTTCGCCGTGCAGGCCGTCCGCCTCCTCGTCGCCCGGCGGAGGATGGCCGTGGAGCTCACCGACGCCGACCGCGCGGCGAAGCCGAACGGCGTGCTGTTCGGGGCGGTCTTCGCCGCGGAGGGCGTGCTGATCGGTGTCGCGGTGGGAGTCCTCACCGGCACCGGGCTCGACCGGTTCCTCGTGCCGGCGATCGCCGTGATCGTGGGCCTGCACTTCTACCCGATGGCGAGGATCTTCGGCCGGACCCTCGACCTCTGGCTCGCCACCTGGACGACGCTGGTCGGAGCGATCGGAGTCGTCGTGGTCCTCGTCGACGGCTCCGCCTGGCCGCAGGTGTGGTCCTGGGTCGGGGCGGGGGCCGCAGCGGCCACGGTGACCTACGGCGTCTACATGAGCCGGATCGCCCAGCGCCTGCTCGCGAGCGGCTGAGGTCCGGGCCGGCGGGACCCTCCTCCTCGGGAGGCCGCGTCTCCGCCCGGCCGGTCCGGCCTCCGTCCCCGCCGCTCCCGCCGGTGCGTCGACCCGTGCAACGTCGTGCAACCCCCCGCGACGTAGCGTCAGGACCGGGCGCCCACCCCGCGCCCACGACAACGACGTCGATGGAGGTCCACATGACGCTGTACGCCGACCAGGTCGCCGAGCAGGCACCGCAGGAGCCCGGTTCCACGGTCTACGCGAATCCAGGCACGGAGGGATCCGTCGCCTCCTTCCGCTCGCGCTACGACCACTACATCGGAGGCGAGTACGTCGCCCCCGCGAGCGGCCAGTACTTCGAGAACATCACCCCGATCACCGGGAAGCCCTTCTGCGAGATCGCCCGCGGCACCGCCGCCGACGTCGACCGCGCCGTCGAGGCGGGCTGGAAGGCGTTCGCGAGCTGGGGGAAGACCAGCCCCGCCGAGCGCTCGAACATGCTCCTGAAGATCGCCGACCGCATGGAGGCGAACCTCGAGCTGCTCGCCGTCGCCGAGACGTGGGAGAACGGCAAGCCCGTGCGCGAGACCCTCGCCGCCGACATCCCCCTCGCCATCGACCACTTCCGCTACTTCGCCGGAGCGATCCGCGCGCAGGAGGGAGGCGTCTCCGAGATCGACCACGACACGATCGCGTACCACTTCCACGAGCCGCTGGGCGTGGTCGGGCAGATCATCCCCTGGAACTTCCCGATCCTGATGGCCGTGTGGAAGCTCGCGCCGGCGCTCGCCGCGGGCAACTGCGTGGTGCTGAAGCCGGCCGAGCAGACGCCGGCGTCCATCCACGTGCTGCTCGACCTGATCGGCGACCTCATCCCCGCCGGCGTGCTCAACGTCGTCAACGGATTCGGGTTCGAAGCGGGCGCACCGCTCGCCTCCCACCCGCGCATCCGCAAGATCGCCTTCACCGGCGAGACGACCACCGGCCGCCTGATCATGCAGTACGCCAGCGAGAACCTCATCCCGGTGACGCTGGAGCTGGGCGGCAAGAGCCCCAACGTGTTCTTCGCCGACGTCGCCGCGGAACGCGACTCCTTCTACGACAAGGCGCTCGAGGGCTTCTCGTTCTTCGCCCTCAACCAGGGCGAGGTCTGCACCTGCCCGTCGCGGGCGCTCGTGCAGCGCTCGATCTACGACGACTTCGTCGGAGACGGCCTCGAGCGGGTCAAGCGGATCAAGCAGGGCAACCCGCTCGACACCGCCACGATGATCGGCGCCCAGGCCTCGAACGACCAGCTCGAGAAGATCCTCTCCTACATGGACATCGGCAAGCAGGAGGGAGCGAAGCTGCTCATCGGCGGCGACCGCGCCGACCTCGGCGGCGAGCTCAGCGGCGGCTACTACGTCAACCCGACCGTGTTCGAGGGCCGCAACTCGATGCGCATCTTCCAGGAGGAGATCTTCGGACCCGTCCTCGCCCTCACCTCCTTCGACGACTTCGACGACGCGATCGGCATCGCCAACGACACCCTCTACGGCCTCGGCGCCGGAGTGTGGAGCCGCAACGGCGCTCAGCTCTACCGCGCCGGCCGGGCCATCGAAGCCGGCCGCGTCTGGTCGAACACCTACCACCAGTACCCCGCGCACGCGGCGTTCGGCGGCTACAAGCAGTCGGGCATCGGACGCGAGAACCACAAGGTGATGCTCGACCACTACCAGCAGACGAAGAACCTCCTCGTCTCCTACGCAGAAGGACCGATGGGCTTCTTCTGAGCTGGTTCGCACGGGCTCCTCGTTCCTCGTCGCCCGTGCCGCGGTCGGCTTGTGGATGTGGCCGGGTGGGGAGGAGCGGGGAGCGTTCGCACCGAGACGGATCCGCTGGCACGCGGATCCGCCGTTCGGTGCTCGGCCCTGCGGGCGAGGCACCTGGCGACGCGCGGGAGAACGGTGCTCGGCCCTGCGGGCGAGGCATCTGGCGGCGCGTGGGAGAACGGTGCTCGGCCCTTTCGGGCGAGGCGCCTCGCGACGCGCGGAAGGGCGGTGCTCGGCCCTGCGGGCGAGGCATCGGATGAGGGGGCGCCCCCTCATGTCGATCGAGTAGTCCGCGCAGCGGCGTATGGAGACGCCGCCCGGAGGAGCGTCCGCCGTCAGCGGTCGGGCGCACACAGACATTCCGCACCACGAGCGAAGGAGCACCACTCATGACCTCCACGAGGGTCGACGTCACTGCGGAGGCGGCCGGCATGCTCCGCCGAATGACGGCGCTGCACGGGCCGCTCATGTTCCACCAGTCGGGCGGATGCTGCGACGGCAGCTCGCCGATGTGCTTCCCCGCCGGGATGTTCCGCACCGGCGCCTCGGACGTGCTCGTCGAATCGCTCCGACTCGACAGCCTGGACCCGATCGACTTCTGGATGTCCCGCTCCCAGTTCGAGTACTGGAAGCACACCCACCTCACCGTCGACCTCGTCGACGGGCGGGGCAGCGGATTCAGCGTCGAAGCCCCCGAGGGCAAGCGCTTCATGATCCGCAGCCGACTGCTCACCGACGACGAGCTCGTCGAGTTCGGACTGCTCCCCGCCGGAGCCGTCGGGCCCTGAGCCGGCTTCCCTGACCCGTTCCCCCCTGACCCGTTCCCGTCGCAGATCCTCGCCGACCGGCGACGTCCCGGTCCAGCGGTGTCAGCCGCCCGGAGCGGGAGCGGGCGGCGCCTTCCCCGTGCTCAGCTGCACGCCCACCACCGATCCCTTGTCCACGCGGGTGCCCGCGGCCGGACCGGTGCCGGCCACGGTGTTCATCGGCTGCGTCGAGTCGACCTGCGACGTCGCTCCGGGAGTGAGCCCTGCTGCGGTCAGCGCCTGCGCGGCGGAGTCGCTGGTCCGGCCCGACAGGTCCGGCACGGTGACCTGCGGCGCCGCGATGAGCGACTGGTCGGCCTGCGGGAAGTCGGAGCCGCCGTAGCGGGAGTCGATCGCCGTCATCAACGGCTTCCAGATCCGGTGGCGTGCCGAGGGCGCCCAGCCGCTGTCGAAGTCGATCGAGTCGAGGTTCACCCTCGAGCCGTCCGCGCGTGCCGAGATGCTGCCGACCCAGACCGCGAGGGAGGTCTCGGTCGAGGCCCCGATGGCCCAGGTGTCGGCGGAGTTGTCGGTGGTGCCCGTCTTGGTGATGTGCTGGATGCCGTTCTTCGGATCGTCCTCGACGCCCGTGCCCTCGGCGGTCACCTTGAGCATCGTGTACTGCATCGCCGAGGCGACCCTCGACGACACCGCCCGGCTGCAGGTCGTCTCCACCGGCTCGATCTCGCGGCCGTCGGCTCCGACGATCGCCGTGATCGCGACGGGGGTGCAGGTCGTGCCGTTCTCGGCGATGCCGGAGTAGGCGGTCGCCATGGTGAGCGGTGCTATCTCGTTGGTGCCGAGGACCGCTCCCGGCGACTGCACGAGCGCGGTCCCGTCCGCGCGGTGCACTCCGAAGGCCTCGGCCTGCTTGCGGATCTCGCACTGGTCGAGCAGGTGCGACATCCCGGTGAAGCCCGTGTTCAGCGAGTAGATCGTCGAGTACAGCGCCGTCTGGGTGTCGGTGTAGCCGCCGTCGCCGGCGTTCTTGGGGTTGTAGGAGTCGTAGTCCCAGGTGCCCTCGCAGCTGTCGGCGAAGCCGGTCCAGTTCTTCTGCTTCGAGTCGAACTGCTCGAGCAGGGTGTGCCCGCGGTCGAGCCACTCGGCGAGCGTGAACACCTTGTAGGCGGAGCCGGTCTGGAAGCCGTTGCCGCCGCCAGCGGACGCGTCGACGTTGAGGTTGATCGCCGAGAACTCCGGCCCGCTCGCGATCACGTCCGGGTCCTGGCTGTAGCGCTTGTTCTGCACCATCGTGAGGATGCGCCCGGTGCCGTTCTGGACGGCGACCGCCGTCGCCCCGACGTCGAAGCGCGGATCGGAGGAGGGGACCTGCTCGTCCATCAGCTCCTGCGCGGTCCTCTGCAGGTCGAGATCGATCGTCGTGTAGACCTTGATCCCGCCCTGCTTGATCGCCGCGTAGCGCTCGTCGTCGGTCGCCCCGAGCGCCGGGTCGTCGCGGAGGACGTGGGTCACGTAGTCGCAGAAGTAGGCCGCGCTGCCGGCCGTCTGGCAGCCGGTGGACGGTGGGGTGATGTCGGGGGTGATCGCCTCGGCGGCCGCGGCGTCGTGCGCGGCCTGGTCGATGCTCCCCGTCTCGAGCATCCGGTCGAGGATGTAGTCGCGCCGCTCCCGGGTCTGCGCGTAGCCGTTCGCCTCGCCGTTGGCCGTGTCGTCCGGCCGGTCGAAGCGGAACTTCTCGGGGTTGTTCACGATCGCCAGGAGCGAGGCGGACTGCGCGAGGGAGAGGTCGGCCGCCGGGATGCCGTAGTAGTACTCCGCCGCGGCCTCGATGCCGTAGACGGTGCCTCCGAACAGGGCGATGTTGAGATAGCCGAGCAGGATGTCGTCCTTCGAGGACACCTTCTCGAGCCCGATCGCGAGCCGCATCTCCTTGAGCTTGCGCTCGGCCGTGGTCGCCGTCGCCTCCGCGTACGCGCGGTCGCGGTCCGCCTCGTCCGGGATCGACTCTGCCTTCTGCACCAGCACGTTCTTCACGTACTGCTGCGTGATCGACGAGCCGCCCTGGGTGTCGCCGTCGAGGAGGTAGGTGCTGGCGATGGCGCGGAGGGTGCCCTGCAGGTCGATCCCGCCGTGGTCGTAGAAGCGCGGGTCCTCGCTCGCGACGAGCGCGTCCTTCACGGAGTCGGCGATCCGGTCGGCCGGGACCTCGATCCGGTTCTGGTCGTAGAAGGAGGCCAGCAGCGTCGGATCGTCCGGGTCGCCCGCGTAGACGTCGCTCTTCTGCATCAGGCGCCCGACCTCGAGGTAGCTCGGGAGGGACTGGAACGCCGAGATGGTGCCGGAGGTCGCCGCGCCGGTGAGCGCGGCGGCGGGGGCGACCACGAGCGAGGCGAGCAGACCCGCCAGGACGCTGACGATCACGAATCCGAACAGCGCGCCGAGAGCCCCGTGGACGGTTCGACGGGGCTGGAAGACGGGGACGTTCGGTCGCTTCAGGGTGGATCCTCTCGCTGCACCAGCACCCTAGGCGAGGCCTGCGACATCCCCGACGAGGCGCGCCACGGCCGCGCCGGACGCCCGTCCGCCCGGAGTCGGCGCGACGGCGCCCGCGCAGGCCCGGCGCCTGCGACAGCAGAAGGGGCCGACCCCGGAGGGATCGGCCCCTTCACGGGACGGGCGACGTCTCTACTCGATCAGGTCGCCGTTCAGGTCCGAGATGTCGTTCGGATTGGCCGGAGCCTTGCCCGTGCTCACCTGGAGGGGGATCACCCCGCCGGCGACCGCCGTCTCCTCCGCGCTCGGCGTCGTCGACACGACGGAGCCCTCCGGGATCGTCGCGGAGTCGACCGACTCGTGCATCCCGACGACGAAACCGGCGGCGGTGAGGATCGCCGTGGCGCTCTCGACCGTCTCGCCCGTGACGTCGGGGACCTCGGAGTTCGCCGCCGATCGGGGCGAGTACGCGAGCATCGAGGCCGGCGGTGCCGTGAAGTCGTCGCCGCCGTACTTCTCGTCGAGCGCCGTCATGATCGGCTTCCAGATGGCGTGCCGCGCGTTGGAGGCGCGGATGGTCCCCTTCTCGCCCGTCAGGCTGATGAAGCGCAGGTTCTGCTTGGTGTTGTCGGCGAAGCCGTTGATGCTGCCGACCCAGACCGCCAGGGAGGCGGCCTTGCTGGCGCCCGCCGTCCATACGTCGGCGGCCTCGTCGGTGGTGCCCGTCTTGCCGATGTGCTCGATCCCGTCGAAGGGGTTCGAGGCGTAGGCCGTTCCGGAGGTCATCACCCGCTGCATCGCGTACTGCATCCCTCGGGCGACCTCGGGCGACACGGAGGGCGTGCACGCCGATGCCGGGGCGGCGACGGCGTTGCCCTCGCTGTCGGTGATCCGGTCGATGACGATCGCCGAGCAGGTCGTGCCGTCGTTCGCGATCCCCGCGTAGGCGTTGGCCACCGTCAGCGGCGCGATCTCGTTCGTCCCGAGGACCGAGGCCGGCCCGTTGGCGAGCTCGCGGCCGTCGGCGCGGTGCATCCCGAACGACTCGGCGGTGGTGCGGATGTCGCAGAGGTCGAGCTGCTGCGCCATTCCCATGAAGCCGGTGTTGATCGAGTTCGTGGTCGCGCCGAGCGCGCTCATCGAGCTCGCGTCCTCCGACGGGTCGTCGTTGCGAGGCGAGAACTTGCCGTAGTAGCCGCCGTCGCCCTCGACGTTGCACTTCTGGGGGTAGGAGCTGAAGCCGGAGGTGGGGGAGGCGAACGACTCGTTGACGGTGTGCCCCGCCTTCAGCCACTGCGCCAGCGTGAACACCTTGTAGGTCGATCCGGTCTGCACGCCGGAGCCGCCGCCCATGCTGAGGTCGACGTTGAGGTTGATCGCGCTGTAGCCGGGGTTCGCGGCGAGGAACTGCTCGTCCTGGCTGTACTGCGTGTTCTGCACCATGGAGAGCACGCGGCCCGTCTTCGCCTCGACGGAGGCGGCCGTCGCGCCGACCTGGAAGCGCGGGTCGACGGAGGGGATGTAGGCGTTGAGCGCCGCCTGCGAGACCTGCTGGATGTCGAGGTCGAGGGTCGTCACGACGTCGAAGCCGCCCTGGCGGATGCGCTGGTAGCGCTCGTCGTCGGTCGCCCCGAAGACGGAGTCGTTGCGGAGGACGTTCAGCACGTAGTCGCAGAAGTACGCGGCGTTGCCGGCGGTGGTGCAGCCGGTCGAGGGCTCCGTGATGTTCGGGGTGATCGGCTCGGCGACGGCGGCGTCGTGCGCGGCCTGGTCGATCCGGCCGTGCTTGAGCTCCTCCGAGAGGATGTAGTCGCGGCGCTCCTTGGTGGCGGCGTAGCCGTTGGCGGCGCCGTTCGCCTCGTCGCCCGGGTTGTCGAAGCGGAACTTCGCCGGGTTGTTCACGATCGCCAGCAGCGCGGCCGCCTGCGAGGTCGAGAGCTGGCTCGCGGGGATGCCGTAGTAGTAGTTCGCCGCGGCCTCGATGCCGTAGACGGTGCCCCCAAAGAGGGCGATGTTGAGGTAGCCGAGCAGGATGTCGTCCTTCGACGCCTCCTTCTCGAGGCCGATCGCGAGGCGCATCTCCTTGAGCTTGCGCTCGGGGGTCGGGTCCGTCGCCTCCTGGTAGGCCTTGTCGCGCGCGGCCTCGTCGGTGATCGACTCCGCCTTCTGCACCAGGACGTTCTTGACGTACTGCTGCGTGATCGACGACCCGCCCTGCAGGTCGTCGCCCGTCAGCGTGACGGCGATCGCCCGGAGCGTGCCCTGGAGGTCGATGCCGCCGTGCTCGTAGAAGCGCGGGTCCTCGCCGGCGACGGCGGCGTCCTTCGCGGACTGCGCGACGTCGTCCCAGCCGACCTCGACGCGGTTCTGGTCGTAGACGGAGGCGAGGAGGGTCGTCCCGTCGCTCGCGTAGACGTTGGTGCGCTGCATCAGCTGGCCCACGTCGAGGTAGCCCGGCAGGTTCTGGAACATGCCGATCGTGTTGCTCGTCGCCAGGCCCGTCAGCGCGAGGGCCGGCGTGACGCCGACGGTGATCAGGACGCCCGCCACGGCGCTCATCCCGATGAACCCCATGACCGCCCGCAGCGACATCCCGAGCGGCCGGACGGAGCGGCGGGATGCAGTGGGAAGTGCCATGGAGCGGTCGTCCTTTCGACGCGGCGCGGGGCCGCGGAGATGTGAGGGAGGGTGGCGAGAAGCCTCGCGAGCAGTCGCGCGATCCCCCGAGTTCATGGTACGTGACGGGTGCGCCCGCGGGGCGTCCTCCTCCGGGTGGAGATGAGGAGCTGGCGGGTGATGCGCAGGAGCGGGCGCGTCCGCAGTGCTGACCTCGGGTCGATGCATCCGTATCGTGGGGGGAGCGCCGCTCCGAGGGGCGCTGCAGCACCCGTTCCACCCACCGCTCCGGGGCCCCGGGCGGCCGGCCCCGGCAGAAAGCGCACACCATGGCACGCATCCACGACGACGTGACCCAGCTCGTCGGCAGGACCCCCCTCGTCCGCATCAACCGGCTGGAGGGCGCCGACCAGGCGACGGTCCTCGCCAAGCTCGAGTTCTACAACCCTGCGAACAGCGTGAAGGACCGCATCGGCGTCGCCATCATCGACGCGGCCGAGGCCTCCGGCGAGCTGCACCCCGGCGGGACGATCGTCGAGGGCACGAGCGGCAACACAGGCATCGCGCTCGCGATGGTGGGCGCCGCCCGCGGCTACAAGGTCGTCCTCACGATGCCCGAGACGATGTCCGTCGAGCGCCGGGTCCTCCTCCGCGCCTACGGAGCCGAGATCGTGCTCACCCCCGGCAGCGAGGGCATGCGCGGAGCGGTCGAGCGCGCCCGCGCGATCGTCGACGAGACCCCCGGCGCGATCCTCGCCCGCCAGTTCGAGAACGCCGCCAACCCCGAGGTGCACCGCCGCACCACCGCGGAGGAGGTCTGGGAGGACACCGACGGCGAGGTCGACGTCTTCGTGGCCGGCATCGGCACCGGCGGCACCATCACCGGAGTCGGCCAGGTGCTCAAGGAGCGCAAGCCCGGTGTGCAGATCATCGGAGTGGAGCCGATCGACTCCCCGCTCCTCACCCAGGGCACCGCCGGTCCGCACAAGATCCAGGGCATCGGCGCCAACTTCGTCCCCGCGATCCTCGACCGCGAGGTCTACGACGAGATCATCGACGTGACGCTCGACGACTCCGTGCGGGTGGCCCGCGAGATGGCCGCGCAGGAGGGGATCCTCGGCGGCATCTCCTCCGGCTCGATCATGTGGGCCGCGCTCGAGGTCGCGAAGCGCCCCGAGAACGCGGGGAAGACCATCGTCGCCATCGTCTGCGACTTCGGCGAGCGGTACATCTCGACCGTCCTGTACGAGGACCTCCGCAGCTGAGCCCCTCGAGACGAGCCGGGACGCCCCGCTCCGGACGCGACGGTCGGCCGGAGCGCCGTGTCCCGTCCGGACCGGAGCGTCCCGGGCTCCTCGCCCTGCTCCGCGAGGACGTCCGCACCGCCCGGGAGCGCGACCCCGCCGCCCGGAGCGCGGTGGAGGTCGTCCTCTCCTACCCGGGAGTGCACGCGGTCTGGGTGCACCGCGTCGCGCACGCCTGGTGGCGGCGCGGCCTCCGCCTGCCCGCCCGGCTGCTCAGCCAGGCGGCGCGCGCGGCGACCGGAGTGGAGATCCACCCCGGTGCGACCATCGGCCGGCGTCTGTTCATCGACCACGGCATGGGCGTCGTCATCGGCGAGACCGCGCGGATCGGCGACGACTGCATGCTCTACCACTCCGTCACGCTGGGCGGGAGGTCGGCCCGGCGCGAGCGTCGGCACCCCACGCTCGGCGACCGGGTGGTCGTCGGCGCCGGCGCGGTCGTCCTGGGCCCGCTCGTGCTCGGATCCGACGTCAGCGTGGGCGCGAACGCCGTCGTGGTGAAGGACGCGCCCGACGGAGCGGTGCTCGTCGGCATCCCGGCCCGCGATCTGCGCGATCAGGGCGGGGAGGAGGACCCGCTCGCCGGGTCCGGCCGCTCCACCGGACCGGCGGGACGCGTCTAGCCGGCGACGCTCAGTCGTCGCCCCGCGGCGAGATGTCGCGCGGGGCGCTCTTGATCTGCGCGAAGGCGTCCAGTGCGTGCGCCCGCGTCTCCTTGAGGTCGACGAGGGGCGCCGGGTAGCCGTCCGCGCCTCCGGTCAGCGTGTCCTCGAGCGTCCACGGCTCGTGCACGGCGGCGCCCTCGACTCCGCCGAGCTCCGGCACGTTGTGGCGGATGTACTCGCCGGCCGGGTCGAACTTCCTCGACTGCGTGACCGGGTTGAAGACCCGGAAGAACGGCGACGCATCGGCTCCCGAGCCCGCGACCCACTGCCAGTTCGCGGCGTTGCTCGCCGGGTCCGCGTCGACCAGGGTGTCCCAGAACCACTCCTCGCCCACCCGCCAGTCGACCAGCAGGTTCTTGATCAGGAACGACGCGGTCACCATCCGGACCCGGTTGTGCATGTAGCCGGTGCTCCAGAGCTCGCGCATGCCGGCGTCCACCAGGGGGTAGCCGGTGCGCCCCTGGTGCCAGGCGTCGATCGCCTCCTGGCCGGGGCGTCCCCACGGGAAGGAGTCGAACCGGGTGTCGAAGTTCGCGGTCGCCAGATCCGGCCAGTGGAACAGCAGGTGGTAGCAGAACTCGCGCCAGAGCACCTCGGAGAGGAACCGGTCGCTGCCGTCGCCGCGGTGCAGGCCCTTCGCGTGCGCCTCCTCCAGGGCGTGCCACACCTGGAAGGGGCTGATCTCGCCCCACCTCAGGTGCGGGGAGAGGTTCGAGGTGGCGTCCTCCGCCGGCCGGTCGCGGCCGTCGGCGTAATCGTCGAGCTGCTCCGCGAGGAACGCGCGCAGCCGGTCGGCCGCCGCCTTCTCGCCGGGGACCCAGCGCTCGCGCAGCCCTCCCGCCCAGTCGGGACGCGTGGGCAGCAGCTCCCAGTCGTCGAGGGAGTCGGAGGCGATGTCTCCCGTGACGCCGTCGAGCGAGCGGGGGCGGGGGAGCGGCGCGCGCGGCGTCGGCTTGGCGCGGCAGGCGCGGGCGAAGGGCGTGTAGACGGAGTAGGGACCGCCGGCGCCGGTCTGCACGGTCCACGGCTCGAACATCAGCGAGCCCTGGTGGCTCTCGGCCTCGAGGCCGCCGTTGCGGAGCGATTCCTTCACCGCCGCGTCGACGGTGCGCTCGGCCCTTCCGTAGCGGCGGTTCCAGTGCACGGCTCCTGCGCCGATCTCCTCGGCGAGCTGGAGGACGACGGCCTCGGCCGGCCCGCGGCGCAGGATCAGCGGGGCGCCGTGCTCGCGCAGGTCGGCGGCGAGGGCTGCGAGGCTGCCGTGCAGCCACCAGCGGGAGGCGCCCCCGAGCGGACGGATGCCCGCCGACTCCTCGTCGAGTACGTAGCAGACCGCGACGGGGCCGCCACGGTCGATCGCGGCGCGCAGAGCGGGGTTGTCGGCCAGGCGCAGGTCGTCGCGGAGCCAGACGAGGGTGGGGGAGGTGTCACTCATGGTGACCCCCATGATCCGCGAGTCCCGCGCCGCGGCGAAGACCTGGCCGGTCGCTGCGGCCCGTGCTAGCGGGGACGGATCAGGAGGAGGCGATGCCGTCGCGGAGCTTGTCGCAGAGCGCGGTCAGCTGCTTCAGCTCGTCCTCGTCGAGGACGCCGCCGACCTGCTCCGAGATGGTCCTCATGTGGGTGAGCGCGACGCGGCGGAAGAGCGCGTAGCCCTCGTCGGTGATCGCGATGATCGTGCCGCGGGCGTCCGCCGGATCCTCGCTCTTCTCGACGCAGCCGCGGGCGGCGAGCCGGTCGATCAGCCTGCTGACGCTGGGCTGCGTCAGGAGGACGTGCCGGTTCAGGTCGCGCAGCCGTGCGCGCCGACCGGGCTGCCGGGTGAGGTTGAAGAGCACGTCGTACTCGTTCATCGAGATCTCCCGCGAGGGGAACTCGATGCTCAGGGTGCGCATCACCTGGACCTGGGCGCGGAAGAGCGACTCCCAGGCGGCGACGGCCTCTCTCGACCCCACTGGTCCTCCTTCTCGGCGCTCAGGAAGCGGTTCCCTGACATCCAGACGCCGTACAGCCTACGCCGGGGTGCTGGGAGGAGGGGAGTCGGAGGAGGGGGGCCGGGGGAACGACAGAAGGCCGGCCGCTGAGGCGAGCGGCCGGCCTTCATTCCCTTGCACCAAGAGTGTCCTGCAATCACTTCTCGCGCTTCCCGCCACAGCAAACGGTCGACGCACTTGAACTATATAACGACCCGGTAACGACGCAACACTCTCTTTACTGAATCCTCCCTGAGCCGCCCCGCCCCGCCCGTCCC
>NZ_PSVE01000013.1:0-108011 GCF_002931775.1 Rathayibacter sp. AY1F4 | reverse complement strand
CGCCGGCGTCCTCGCCGCGGCCCTCGCCGTCGGCGGGCTGACGCTCCTCGTCTGGACGATCGACGAGACGCCGTTCGCGCGGCCCGACGCCGGCTTCGACCGTCTGACGAGCGAGGTCGCCGCGGTGCCCGGAGTCTCCCTCGACGGCGCCGAGCGCTGGGTCGAGGCGCCGGCGTTCGGCCCGCCGACCTCGTGGGTCGGGGTCGCGGTCGAGGAGCCGGCGCTCGCCGACGCCCTCGCGACGGCCTGCGCGACCGAGTACGCGGATCCGGTGCTGTGGTCGTTCCGGGTGACGTCAGCAGGCGGGAACGCCCTCTCCTTCGCGGGCGCGGAGGAGCCGACCGGCGCGTGCCCCGCTCCCGCTGTCGACGCGTCGGGCCTGCTCGACCGGATCGACGGCCTCGGCCGCGGCCTGGAGCTGCACGCGTCGCTCCGCGAGGGGGCCTTCGCCCTCGACTCCTTCGAGGACGTCTCCGGCGGGCTGCCCGCGCTGCTCCCGATCGTCCGGGCGGCGGAGGACCTGCGGGACGCTGCGGGAGCGGAGCGGGGCGCCCCGGTCGAGATCTCCGGCCCGTGGGCCGCGATCACCGTCGGTCCCGGCGAGCAGGAGCGGACCGCCGCGCTGCTCACGACCCTCGTCGAGGAGCACGGCGTCACCGCCTACTGGGCGACCGAGAACGGCCTGCGGATCGTCGCGCCCGACGTCGGGCACGCCGCGATCGAGGCCGCCGTGCGCGACTCCGGGCTGCCGGTGGCCGACCGGCCCCTGCGCTTCGAGGCCGACGAGTCCTGACGCCGGGCGGCCGTCATGCGCGCCAGGCCGCCAGCTCCTCCGGGGTCGCCAGAACGCGATGGGTCGGCGAGAGCTCGTGGACGCTCCCGGCCGAGTAGTCGATCCCGAGCGCGACCGGGTCGTACGGCTCGGAGGGGGCGCGGCGGCGCATCGCGCGCGGGTCGGCCGAGAGCACGGCGCGCAGCAGCGAGCGGGTGTAGGGGTGCACGGGCCCGGAGAAGATCTCGGCCGTCGTGCCCGTCTCGACCAGGTGGCCCTTGTGCATGACCCCGATGCGGTCCGAGATGTACTTCACCATCGCGAGGTCGTGGGCGATGAAGAGGTACGCGGTGCCGAGCTCCTCCTGGAGCGCGCGCATCAGGTTCACGACCTGCGCCTGGATCGAGACGTCGAGCGCCGAGACGCACTCGTCCGCGATCACGAGGTCGGGCTGCATCACGAGCGCGCGGGCGATGCCGATGCGCTGCCGCTGGCCGCCCGAGAACTGGTGCGGGTAGCGGTCGGCGTGGGAGCGGTCGAGGCCGACCTTCTCGAGGATCGCGTAGACCTTCTCGTCGCGCTCGGCCGCCGAGGAGTACCGGCGCTGGGTGGTGAGTCCCTGCGCGACGATGTCGAAGACGGTCTTGCGCGGATTGAGGCTCGACATCGGGTTCTGGAAGATCATCTGGATGCTGGAGCGCAGGTGGTCACGCTGGGCGGCGTCGAGCCGGCCGCTGATCGTGCGGCCCGCGAGCACGACCTGGCCGTCGGTCGGGTCGATCAGCCGGATGATCGAGCGGCCGATCGTGGACTTGCCGCTGCCGGATTCGCCGACCAGCCCGAAGGTCTCGCCGCGCCGGATCTCGAAGTCGACGCCGCCGATCGCGGTCACGTGGTGCCGCCGGCCCAGCCGGAACACCTGGGTGAGGCCGCGCACCGAGAGCAGGGTGGGCGCGGAGTCGGGCGTCGGAGCGAGTGCGGTCACGGGGTCGGTCCTTCACTGGGGTCGAGCATGGCGTCGATCTTGGCGCGCAGCGGCGCCGGCGTCTCGACCGGGGGAGCGGAGGGGTGGCAGAGCCACGAGGCGACCCGGTGTCCGCCGCCCACGTCGAAGAGGGGCGGCTCCTCGACGAAGTCGATCTCGAGCGCGAACGGGTTCCTCGGAGCGAAGGGGTCTCCCGGCGCGCGGTTCACCAGGCTCGCCGGGCTGCCGGGGATGGCGAACAGCTCGGGGGAGTCGGTGGTCAGGTCCGGCATCGCCGAGAGCAGGCCCCAGGTGTAGGGGTGCCGCGGATCGTAGAAGACCTGCTCGGCGGTGCCCTGCTCGATGATCCGTCCGGCGTACATCACGCTGACGTGGTCGGCGACGGTCGCGACGACGCCGAGGTCGTGGGTGATGAAGATCACCGAGAGCCCGCGGTCCGCCTGCAGGCGCTTCAGCAGCTCGAGGATCCGCAGCTGGATCGTCACGTCGAGCGCGGTCGTCGGCTCGTCGCAGATCAGCACGTCCGGGTTGCACGACAGCGCAATGGCGATGTTGACCCGCTGGCACATGCCTCCGGAGAGCTGATGGGGGTACTGCTTGAACCGCCGCTCCGGATCGTCGATGCCGACCTCGCCGAGCAGCTCCACGGCCCGGGCGCGCGCCTCGCGACGGCCGAGCCCGAAGTGCTCCTGGATCCCCTCCATCACCTGCTTGCCGACCGACATCGTCGGGTCGAGGCAGGTCAGGGCGTCCTGGAACACCATCGCGATGCGGCGACCGCAGATCTCGCGGCGGATCGCCGACTCGGGCATCGCCGCGATGTCCTTCGTGGTCACCGTGCCGTCGTCGCTCCGGTGCGAGAACTCGATGCTGCCCGCGGTGATCCGCTGGTTGCGGGCCATCAGGCCGAGGATCGCGCGCGCCGTCACCGACTTGCCGCTGCCGGACTCGCCGACGATCGCGACCACCTCGCCCTCGTGCAGGTCGAAGCCCAGTCCGCGGATCGCCTCCACGCTGCCGCACTCGTTGTCGAACGAGATCGCCAGATCGCGCACCGACAGGAGGACCCTGCCGCGCTCCGGTCCGGCCGTGTCCTGACGGGTCGTGCCCGTGCTGCTCTCGGTCATGTCAGTGGCCTCTCGAGTGGGACAGTCGCGGATCGGTGGCCTCTTTCAGCCCGTCGGCGACGAGCGTGAACGCCACCATGAGCAGGCCCAGCACGACCACGGGGACGATCACGAGGAACGGGTAGGAGAGGAACGACTTGTAGCCGACGCTGACGAGCGAGCCGAGCGAGGCCATCGGCGCCTGGACGCCCAGGCCCACGAACGACAGGTACGACTCGGTGAAGATCGCGGACGGGATCGAGAACATGCTCATCGTCACGATCGGGCCGATGATGTTCGGGAGGATCTCGACGAACACGATCCGGCTGTCCCGCGCTCCGAGGGTGCGCGAGGCGAGCACGTACTCCTCCGTCTTCTGGCGCAGCGCCTGCGCGCGGCTGACGCGGCTCATCGCGAGCCAGTTGCTCAGCAGGAGGCCGAAGACGATGGCGCCGATGCCCGGCCCGACGGCGACCACGAAGAGCGTCACGATCACCAGCTGCGGGATGCCGGAGAGCACCTCGACCACGCGCTGCATCGCCGAGTCGGTGCGACCGCCGAAGTAGCCCGAGACCAGGCCGTAGGTCATGCCGATGACCACGTCGATCGCGAAGGCGATCACGGCGATCAGGAGCGAGACGCGGGTGCCGCTCCAGACCCGCGACCACACGTCGCGACCCAGCTCGTCGGTGCCGAAGAGGAAGTAGGTGCCGGGCGGCAGGCCCGCCGCGGCGTACGCGTCCTGGCCGTCGCGGGTGCCGTCGAGGATCCCGAGGCCCTCGAGCAGCGGCACGCGCGGCGGGAGGAAGCGCGAGCCGACGTCCGCGCCTCCTCCGGCCGCGGGGAAGAAGGGGACCACCAGGCTCAGCACGACGATGACCACGAGCAGCACCAGGCCGACCATCGCGGGCCAGTTGCCGCGGAAGCGCCGGGCGATGTCGCGGCCGCCGCCGCGGATGATGCGGGTGGAGGTGGTCGGCGGGCCGGCGGGCCGGTTGCCCGGCGAGACGAGGCGCAGGCCCTCGGGCGGGACGCCGGCGTCGAGGCCGGCCGTGGGGGAGACGCGGTCGCTCATGCTGCCTGTCCTGCCAGTCGGATGCGGGGGTCGATCAGTCCGTAGAGCACGTCGACGAGCAGCATCACGAGGATGTAGATGATGCTGTAGACGAGGCTGATCGCGATGACGATGTTGTAGTCGACGTTCTGGATCGCCGTGAGCAGCAGCTGGCCCAGGCCCGGCGCTCCGAAGATCTGCTCGATGACGACGGAGCCGGTGATCAGGCCGATCAGCAGCGGCGAGAGCACCGTGATGATCGAGACCAGGGTGTTGCGCAGCGCGTGCCGGCCGATCACCTTGGAGGGGCCGATGCCCTTCGCCTTCGCCAGGAGGATGTAGTCGCTCTCGAGGCAGTCGAGCATCTCGGAGCGGGCGTAGCGGGCGGTCACCGCCATCACGTAGGCGGCGAGCGAGATCGTCGGCAGCACGCTCGAGGTGAAGGGGTCCGACTCGGAGTACCGGATCGGCAGCAGCTTCCACTCGAAGCCGACGAAGTAGACCAGCAGCAGCGCGATGACGAACGACGGGACGCTGAAGGCGATCACCGAGACGAACGTCGAGAGGTTGTCGAACCAGCCGCGCGGGCGGATCGCCGAGACGATGCCGATCAGCAGGCCCAGCACCACGCCGAGGACGAGGGCCTGCAGGCCGATGCGGATCGTCACGGGCAGGCGGCTGCCGAGCATCTCCGAGACGGGGAAGTCCGGGATGAGGTTGTACGAGATGCCGAAGTCGCCGCGGGCGAGGTTCACCAGGTAGGTGCCCAGCCGCAGGAGCACCGGCTCGTCGAGCCCGTACTTCTGCGTGAGGAGCGCCTTCTGCACCGCGTCGAGCTTCTCGCTGTTGAAGGGCGAGCCCGGGAGCAGCTGCAGCAGCGCGAACATCACGATCGCGATCGCGACGATCGTGAAGACCGAGGTGAGCAGCCGGGTGGCGACGTACTTCGTCACCGGCTCGACCCCTCGGCGAGCACGGCGCGCTCGCCGTCCTCGGGGATGCCGGCCCAGGAGCGGGCGTGGAACTGGGTCAGCCCCACGCGCACCAGGGCGCGGCGGGCGAGGGAATCGATGATCTCCTCCACCGAGGCGGGCCGCGTGTAGAAGGCGGGGACCGGCGGCGCGATGATGCCGCCCGAGCGGGCCACCGCGTCCATCGCGGCGAGGTGGCCGCGGTGCAGCGGCGACTCCCGCACCATCAGGAGCGTCGGCACGCCCTCCTTGAGGCAGACGTCGGCCGCCCGCGTGATCAGGTTGTCGGCGAGGCCGTAGGCGATGCCGCTCAGGGTCTTGATCGTGCAGGGCGCGATCACCATCGCCGTGGCGGGCGTGGACCCCGACGCGATGGAGGCGCCGATGTGCGCGGGCCGGTGGGCCGTGTCGGCGAGCGCCTCCACCTGCTTCTGGGTGAGGCCGCACTCCTGGTCGAGCGTCATCGCGCCCGCCTTCGAGACGATGACGTCGCTGCGCAGCCCCGGATCCATCCGCAGCAGCTCGAGGATGCGGACCCCGATCCCGACTCCGGAGGCGCCGGTGATGGCGACGATCACGCGGCCGGGGGGCTCCTGGCGGGTGCGGTTCATGCGAGGCCTTCCTTGTCGAGGGTGAGCACGGACTGCGCGAGCGCGTGCACGCCCACCGCGATGTCCGTGATCCCGGTGTACTCCTCCGGGCAGTGGCTGCGGCCGTCCTGCGAGGGGATGAAGATCATGCCGATGGGTCCCAGTCTCGCCATCTGCACCCCGTCGTGCCCGGCTCCGCTGTAGAGGCGGGCGGCGGGGTGGCCGAGGCGCTCGATGGAGCGGCCGATGCCGTCCGCGAGGCGGGGGTCGATGGCCGTCGGGCGCTCCCAGGGCAGCCAGGTCACCTCGTGGCCGAGGCCGCGGGCCGCCGCCTCGGAGGCCGCGGCCTCGGCGATCTGCTCGCGGGCGAGGGTGAACCAGCCGGGGTCGGGGCTGCGGAACTCCGCGGTGACCAGGGCGCTCTCGGTGACGACGCTGGTCGCCTCCGGAGTGAACGTGACGGAGCCGACGGTGCCGACCGCCTCCGCGGCCCGGGACGCGATGCGCTCGACCGCGAGGACCACTCCGGCCGCGGCGCAGCCGGCGTCGTGCCGCAGCGCCATCGGCATGGTGCCCGCGTGGTCGCGGCGGCCCGAGAAGAGGGTGCGGAACCGCGAGATGCCCGCGATCGAGGTGACGACTCCGAGCGGCAGCCCCTCGCGCTCGAGGACCGGGCCCTGCTCGATGTGCAGCTCGAGAAAGCCGAGCACCTCGTCGGGACTCCAGCGGGTGCCCGAGAGCGGGTCGGACCAGCCGGCGGCCTCGAGGGCGGCGCCGAGGGTGCGCCCGGTGTCGTCGGTCGCCGAGAGGTGCTCGCCCGTGAGGGAGCCGGCCAGCGCGCGGCTGCCCAGGCAGGAGAGCTCGAAGCGGTTGGCCTCCTCGTTGTAGAAGTCGACGACGCGCAGGTCGTGGTGGAGCCGGATACCCGACTCCTGCAGCAGGCGCGCCACCTCGATCGCGCCCAGCACGCCCACGACGCCGTCGTAGCGCCCGCCGCCGTCCACCGTGTCCGTGTGCGAGCCGATCACGATCGCGCGGCGGGCGGCTCCCGTGCCGGCGAGGGTGCCGATCACGTTGCCGATCCCGTCGATCCGGACCTCCAGGCCCGCGGAGCGCATCCGCTCGGCGACCCAGTGGCGGGAGTCGGTGTCGACCTCGGTCATCGCCACGCGGCTCCAGCCGGGGCGCGAGGAGTCGACGAGGCGGGCGATCTCCTCGAGGTCGAGGGCCAGCCGGCCGGCGTCGGGGAAGCGCACGTCGGGGGTCATCGCGGGTCCTCCCCGTCGTCGGCCAGGGAGCCGTGCACGACGACGGCGGGGCGGAGGGCGACTCCGTCGGCGACGAGGGCGTCGCGCACCCGGCGGAGGACGTCCCCGGGCGGGACGGCCAGCTCGGCGCCGAGGGCGCGGTCGCCCTCCTTGCGGGTCGCGTCCATCCCGACCTTCGTCACGGTGCCGCCGACCTGCATCGGCACGTTGCGGTCGGTGGCGACCCCGTCGACCAGCATCAGGTCGCGGTCCCACCGCATCCGGCTCGTCCGGGCCCAGTGCACGTGCTCCATGTCCCAGGCGTCCACGTCGGAGTCGACGACGGTGACCTGCTTGACCATGCTGACGGCCGCGAACGCGCCGAACATCACGCGCTTGGCGGTGCCCGGACGGCCGTTCGCGATCGCGACCACCACGTCGACCCGGCCGCCGCCGGAGTGCGTGACCGCCACGTCGACGATGTCGCAGCCGACGTTGCGCAGCGCGTGCCGGATGCCGGCGGCGATGGGCAGCGCCGCGATGTAGCTGTGCTCCGAGGAGAGGCCGGGCAGGATCACCTGGACCTCGGGGGACTCGCGACGGGTCACGGCGGTGACCTCGAGGGTGATGCCGTCGCCGTAGTCCTCGTACATGCCGTGGTACTCGTTCACGAGGCCCTCGTGCACCGGCCGGTCGGCGTGCAGGATCCCCTCGATCACGATCTCCGCGTCGGCGGGGACGAGCACGTCGCTCGTCGTGGCCCGCGCGACCCGCACCTCCTCGCCGAGCAGGTGGGCGGCGTGCTCCAGCTCGTCGTCGCCCAGGGCGAGGTAGCAGCAGGCGGCGAGCTGCACGGCCGGGTGCGCGCCGAGGACCACGGCGACGGGGAGCCCGCCGACGGCCGCGGCCGAGCGCGAGAGCGCGGTGAGGTGGTGGTTCGGCGCGATCCCGACGAAGCCGGTGGTCGCGTCGAGCGGCTTGATCCGCGCGTAGGAGGCGTTGCGGTGCCCGGTCACCGGGTCGAACGCCACGATGAGCCCGGCGGTGAGGTAGCCGCCGGAGTCCTTCTCGAACCAGACCGGAGCGACGACCTCCTCCCACACGGACGCGGCGGGCAGGCGCACGGCCTGCACCGGAGCGTCCTCGACCACGCGCACCGGGGTGCGGTCGGCGACCGCGGCGGTGAGCCGGTCGAGCAGCTCGTCGACGCGGCAGCCGACGGCGCGGGCGATCCGCTCGCGGCTGGAGAGCACGTTGCCGACGACCGGGTGGGCCGAGCCGGCGACCGAGGTCAGGCGCACGGCCGGGCCGCGGTCCAGCAGCGCGAGCACGCTCGCCAGCTCGAAGCGGGCGTCGACGGTGCGCTCGAGGGTGACGAGCTCGTCGGCGGGCAGCGCGTCGACGAAGGCGCGGAGGGACTGCTCGCCCATCAGGCGGCCCTCGCGACGAAGCGTCCGTCGCCCGGCTCCGCGAGCAGGCCCTCGGCCCGGCTGAAGACGGGGATGCCGCGGACGACGGTGGTCTCGAGGCGGCCGGGGAAGGACATCCCGGCGTAGGGGCTCCAGGTGGCGGTCGAGAGCATCGGGGTGTCGTCGATCACGGTCGTGCCGGACGGGTCGACGACGGCGAAGTCCGCGTCCAGGCCCGCCTCGATCGCGCCCTTGCGGTGCCCGAGGCCGAATGCGCGGGCGGGGTTCGTCGCGAGGACCTCGGCGGCGCGCAGCAGCGAGAGGCGGCCGCCGAGGTATCCGGCGCCGACCACGATCGGCAGCAGGGTCTGCACGCCGGGCGCTCCGGAGGCGTTGTCGAAGATCACGTCGGCGCTCTTCTTCGCCAGCGGCCACGGCGCGTGGTCGGAGGTCACCAGGCCGATGCGGCCGTCGGCGAGCGCCTCCCACATCCCGCGGGCGTGCTCGGCGGTGCGCAGAGGCGGGTTGATCTTGCCGAGGGCGCCGAGCCGCTCCATGTCGTCCTCGGTGAGGACGAGGTAGTGCGGGCAGGTCTCCAGCGTCGCGTCGAGCCCGCGGGCGGCGCTCGCCGTCACGAGCTCGACGGTGCCGGGGAGGCTCGCGTGGAAGATGTGGAAGGGCACGCCGGCCGCCGAGGCGAGCTCGAGCCCGAGCGCCACCGAGGAGGTCTCGGACACGGGCGGGCGGCTGCGGACGTGGTCGAGGGGGGCGGTGCGGCCCGCGGCCCTCGCCGCCGCGACGAGGGCGCCGATGATCTCGCCGTCCTCCGCGTGCACGCCGACGCGGACGCCGCGCTCGGCCATGATCGCGAAGGCCTCGAGCAGCTGGTCGGAGGGGATGCGGGGGAAGCGGATCGGGTCGGTCTCGAACAGCGAGACCTTGAATCCGCAGACGCCCTCGTCGATCATCCCGGCCACATCCCGCGCGCCGTCCCCGGGGCGGACCGTGCCGTGCAGGGCGACGTCGACGACGGCCTCGCGCTCGAGGCGCTCGCGCTTGGCGACGACGGCGGCGGCCGTGTTCACCGGGCTGCCCGCGTCGTAGGGCATGTCGAGGATCGTGGTCACCCCGCCCGCGGCGGCGGCCGAGGTCGCGCCGGTGAACGTCTCGGCCGGCTCCGAGAAGGCGTGGACGTGCGCGTCGACCGCGCCGGGCAGGACGAGCATCCCCGCGCCGCCGATCACGACCGAGGCCTCCGCGAGGGCGCGCGCCGCTTCGCGTCCGCCGAGCACGGCGGCGATGCGGCCGTCCTCGACGACCACCGCCCCGTCCTCGATCACGGCGCCCGGCGTGACGACGCGGCCGTGGACGACCGTCCCGCCCGCGGTCACCGCACGGCTCCGATGCGCGCCTCGACGGCGGTGAGGACGGTGCCGAGCACGACCATCGCCTGCGCGTTGATCATCTGCTCCGACTGGTAGATGTCCTCGCGGGTCATCGGCACGATCGAGCGGACCGCCTCGTAGGCGGCCGTGCTGCCCTCGCCGAGCGCCCGGTCCTCCAGGTGCGGCGACGCGAGGTCGATGCCCTGGGTGGCGAGGATGAACTCCACTCCGAGGATCACCTGCGTGTTGTGGATGATGCTGCGCGCCTTCCGCGAGGAGAAGGTGCACATCGAGACGTGGTCCTCCTGGTTCGCCTTCGTCGGGATCGAGTCGACGACGGAGGGGAAGCACAGCACCTTGTTCTCGGAGGCGATGGCGGCCGCCGCGCAGTGCACGATCGAGAAGCCCGTGTTGAGGCCGAGCTGGCCGCCGACGAGGTTGAGCGGCAGGCCGTAGCTGAGGTTGGGGTCGGTGAGGCGGAACGAGCGGCGCTCCGAGATGGCGCCGATCTCGGCGACCGCGATCGCGATGAGGTCGGCCGCGACGCCGATCGGCTCACCGTGGAAGTTGCCGCCGGAGAGGACGTCGTAGCCGCCCTCGCCGTCCGGGAGCACCAGCGGGTTGTCGGTCGCGGCGTTGGCTTCGCGCACCAGCAGCGTCTGCGCGAACAGGAGCGACTCGCGGGTCGTGCCGTGCACCTGCGGCGCGCAGCGCAGCGAGTAGGCGTCCTGCACGCGCGGCTTGTAGACGCCGCCGACGCGCTGCTCGTCCGGGAGGCGGAGGCGGCGCGCCTCCTCGACGGTGCGCTCGCTGCCCGCGGTGAGGGCACGGACGTTCGCGGCGACGTCGACCTGGCCGGGGGCGTTGCGGGCGAGGTGGATGCGCTCGTCGAACGCGTCGAGCTCGCCGCGGATCGCCTCGAGCGAGAGCGAGAGGGCCACGTCCGCCTGGCGGGTGAGGCTCCACGCGTCGTGCAGGGCGAGGCAGGCGGTGGCGAGCGAGATGGTGGAGCCGTTGATCAGGGCGAGGACGTCCTTGGGCTTGAGCTCGAACTCGGTGGCGAGCCCGGCCGCCGTGAGGGCCTCGACGGCGGGCATCCGCACGCCGCGGTGGTAGGCCTCGGCCTTCTCGTGGCCGACCATCACGCTGACCATGTGCGCGAGGGGGGCGAGGTCGCCCGAGGCGCCGACCGAGCCCTGGCCCGGGATGACCGGGAGGACGTCGGCGTTGAGCATCGCGATCAGGCGGTCGATGCACTCGATCCGGACGCCCGACATGCCCTTGGCGATCGCGTTGGTGCGCAGCAGCAGGAGCGCGCGGGTCTCGTCGAGGGGGAGCGGCTCGCCGACGCCGGCGGAGTGGGAGTTGATGACCAGGCGCTGGAAGCGGGCCTGGTCCTCGGCGGGGACGCGGACGTCCATCAGCCGGCCGAGCCCGGTGTTGATGCCGTAGATGGCGGGGGCGTCGGGGGCGAGGAAGTGCTCGTCGACGTAGGCCCGGGCCTCGTTGGTGACCCGGCGGGCCTCGTCGCTGAGGACGACCTCGGGGAACGTGCCGTCCGAGAGCCCGCGGGCGACGAGGGCGATGTCCTCGATCGTGAGCGTGAAGCCGTCGATCTCGACGAAGTCGGGCTGAGAGGAGCCGATCGTGGCGGTTCCGCTCGTCTGTGCCAGTTCAGTCATGGGAGTGAGTCTCTTTCGTTGATCCGGCTTCGGAGCCTCGGTCGTTCGGTGGTAGTGGCTCAAGTCTGCATAGAACACGAGCGAGCGGCAAGTCAGCCGAACAGAAGCGCCGATGCGCCGCTGCTGCCGAAGCGGATTCGGCTGCGTGCGGCAGTGAGGGCTGCCGGCCGAACGATGTTCGGCGCCGAGCCCCTCGCGCCCCGCGCACGACGAAGGGCCGCCCGCCGCGCTCGAGGCGCGGGCGGACGGCCCTGCAGTGGTGCGGTCGGGCTCAGCCGGCCGGGGCCGTGTGCACGGTCCGCGGGTCGTTGAACGACTGGACGCGGCCCGAGAACTCCGACTCGAGGTCGAGCAGCTCCTGCGCGGCGAAGAACGCCATGCCGCTGTGGCCCGGGTACTCCTCCGGCATCAGCTCGTTCGAGTAGGTGTTGCCCATCTCGGCGAGGTTCGCCCGGCCGGCCTCGATCATCCCGGCCATGGACGCCTTCATCGTGAAGTGCATCGTGACCAGCTGGAAGCCCAGCTCCGCCAGCTGCGCGAACGACATCTGCTCGAGGCCGCGCTTGGCGTTGATGTCGGCGAACATCTTCAGCCCCGGCACCCGGCGGGCCACCTCGGCGGCGTCCGCGAGGGTCGTGACGTTGACCACGACCGTCGCGTGCGCTCCGAGGGCGACGCAGTCGATCATCCGCTGGATGCCCTCCTCCAGATTCGCGCTGCCGTAGTTGCTGCGCGCGATCACCATGCAGTCGGTGCCCTCGACGGCGCGGACGGCGGCCCGCACCTTCGCGTAGTACTCCTCGCGGGGGATCATGTTGTCGGCCGAGACGTCCCGGGCGTAGCCGGGCTCGAACTCGTCCTCCATCAGCACCGCCATCGCGCCGGCCTTGGCCACCCGCCTGCAGGTCTCGTAGACCTGCAGGGGACTCGCGCCGAAGCCGTCCTCGATGTCGACCGCGAGCGGCAGCGGCGACATGTCGACGATCCGCTCCACCGCCCAGAGGAGCTCCTCCAGCGAGAGCAGTCCGAGGTCGGGGATGCCCTTCATCGACATCGACACCTCCGATCCGCTCAGCAGCATCGCCTCGAAGCCGGCCAGCTCGACCGCTCGGGCGGAGGAGCAGTCGAAGACGCAGGGGGCCAGGACGCTCCCGGACTCCATCAGCTCGCGCAGGGTCCTCGTCGCGGTCATCGTGCCGTCTCCTCTCGGGGGGTGGTGCGCATCAGTCGTCCTTCGTGACGAGGCGGTAGTTCCAGGTCAGGCTCACGTTGCGGACCTCCATGCCCTGCACGGCGGGGTTGATCAGCATCGCGATGCCGTTCTGCACGGTCGGGATCACCGCCACGTCGCCCATCAGGATGTCCTCCGCGTCGTGCAGGCTCTGCCAGCGCGCCTCCGGCTGGGAGAGCATGTCGGCGGTGCGGGCCGCGGCGATGATCGAGTCGTACTCCGGGTTCGCATAGCCGCCGAAGTCGCGGGCGGAGGTGGAGGACAGCAGCTCCAGGAACGCCATCGGGTCCTTGTAGTCGGGGCCCCAGCGGAAGAGGTAGAGGTCGAAGTCGCCGGCCGTGGCCTGCTCGTTCGCCGTCGCCTTGGGCTGGCTGGTGAGCTCGATGCTCAGACCGGGCAGGTTCGCCTCCCACTGCGAGGCGATGTACTCGGCCTGCGCGATCGAGGCCTCGTCGTCCCAGTAGGAGAGCTTCAGGCTCACCGAGTCGGTGCCCAGGGCGGCGAGGCCCTTCGTCCAGGCGGCCTGCGCCGCGTCGAGGTCGTAGGCGAGGTAGCTGCCGCCCGTGTCGCGGAACTGCTTCCCGTCGGGTCCGACCGCCAGGTTCTGCCCGACGAAGTAGTCGGCGGGCTGGGCGCCGTTCTTCAGCACCTCGTCGGCGAGCGCCTCCTTGTCGAAGGAGGTGGCCAGCGCGGTGCGGATGTCCTCGTTCGCGAGCGCCGGGTTCTGGAGGTTGGGGTAGAAGTACCACATGTGCACCTCGAGCGCCGTGGTCAGCTCGGGGGAGTCGGTGTAGCGGTCGATCAGGCTTCCGGAGATCTCGGTGAAGTCGAGGTCGCCGCTCTCCTGGAGGAGCGCCGCGGTCTGCGAGTCCTTCACCACCTGCCACTTGATCGCGTCCAGGTCGATGCCGGAGGCGTTCCAGTAGTCGGCGTTCCTGGCGACCGAGAAGTTGTTCGCGAAGTCCCACGAGTCCCAGACGAAGGGCCCGTTGTAGATCGTCGTCTCGGGGGTCTGGCCGTAGGTGTCGCCCACGCTCTCCAGGTAGGCCTGGTTCACCGGGAGGAACGCCGGCCGCACCAGCAGCGCCTGGAAGTACGGCACGTCCGCGGCGAGCTGCACCTGCAGGGTCTTGTCGTCGAGCGCCGTGACGCCGAGCTGGGTGTAGTCCATCCCCTCGTTGACGATCTCGTTCGCGTTCTTGATGCCGGCGGCGACCGCCTCGTTGCTGTTCGGGGCCGCGGTGGCCGGGTTCACCAGGCGCTTCCACGAGTACTCGAAGTCCTGCGCGGTGACCGGCGTCCCGTTGCTCCACGACGCGTCGCGGATCGTGAAGGTGTAGGTGAGGCCGTCGTCGGACTTCTCGACGCTCTCCGCCATCAGCGGGTCGATCTGGCCGTCGGCGTCGAGCGTGTAGAGGCCGTCGAAGACGGCGGTGAGCACCTCGTTCGACATGCCGTCGTTCACCTTGTGCGGATCGACGGCCTGCAGGGGGAGCAGCTTGCCGACGGTGAGGACGTGGGAGGACGTGCCGGCCTGACTCGACGACGTCGAGTCGGTGCCGCAGGCGGACAGCAGGCCGACGGCCGCGGTCATCGCGACCGCCGCCATCAGGAGCTTCGGGAGCCGTTTCATGGGAGGAGGTACCCCTTCGTGTGTGGTGCATCGGGAGACTCGGGGGAGTCGGGAGGGTGCGGCGTCATCGAGGGGACTGGCGCATGCGTTCGGTGATCTCGCAGAAAGTCTGCACGTCGATGCCCGTTGAGGCAAACGGTCTGTATCCTGTACAGCGATTCCCACTCTGGCCGCACAGAAGCAGCTCACGCCCGCGAAAGGTGTCTCCCTTGCCGAACATAATTAGGCCGGTCCGGCTCGACGAGGTCGACCGCGCGATCATCAACGTCCTGGTGCAGGACGGGCGCATCCCGAACAAGGAGCTGGCCGACCGGATCGGCCTCGCGCCCTCCTCCTCGCTGGCCCGGGTGCGGGCGCTGATCGAGAGCGGAGTCATCTCGGGCTTCCACGCCGAGGTCGACGCGCGCCTGCTCGGCAAGGGCATCCGCGCGATCCTCCGCGTCCAGCTGCGCGAGCACTCGCGGGCCGAGAACGCCCGCTTCGCCGAGGCGATGTCGAAGCTGCCCCAGGTGGTGAACCTGTGGCTGGTCGCGGGCGAGGACGACTACCTGATCGAGGTGGTCGCCGCGAGCCCCGACGAGCTGAGCGACTTCGTCCTCGACTGCGTCACCTCCGATCCGGTGGTCGCCGACACCTACACGACCCTGGTGTTCTCCCGCTGGCGCGGCGTCGGGCCGATCCCCACCGACGACGACGCGTGAGCGCCGAGCGCCTCCGCCGGCTCCTCGAGGGCGAGGTGCTGCTCGACACGCACAACGACCTGCTCTGCGGGCTGCGGCGCTACGAGGGGTACCGAGTCGAGGGCTTCGACCGGCCCCGCCCGGAGTTCCACACCGACCTGCCGCGGCTGCGCGCGGGAGGCGTCTCGGCGCAGGTCTGGTCGGTCTTCGTCTCGGCGCTGCAGAGCGAGGGCGACGCGGTGGCCGCGACGCTGGAGCAGATCGACGCCGCGTACCGGTTCGCCGCCGCCCACCCGCGCGACCTGCGCATCGTGAACACGGTGCGGGAGGCGGAGCAGGCGGTCGCCTCCGGCCGGATCGCCTCCTTCCTCGGGATCGAGGGCGGCCACTCCGTCGCCTCCTCCCTCGGCGTGCTCCGGATGCTCGCCCGGCTGGGCGTGCGGACGATGACGCTCACGCACAACAGCTCCCTCGACTGGGCGGAGGCCGCCACCGGCACCCCGGTCGAGGGCGGGCTCACGGCGGACGGGGTGGCCGTCGTCCACGAGCTGAACCGGCTCGGCGTCGTCGTCGACCTCTCGCACACCTCCGAGCGCACCCAGCTCGCCGCGCTCGCCGCCACCTCCGCTCCCGTCCTCTACTCCCACTCCGGAGTCGCGGACGTCGCCGCGCATCCGCGCAACGTCTCCGCCCGGGCCCTCGCGGCGCTCGCCGCGAACGGAGGAGTGCTGCAGATCGCCTTCGTCGCGCAGTTCGTCTCGCGCGCCTTCGCCGACTGGTCGGCCGAGGCCGACGCCGCCCGCGCCGCGCTCGGGCTCACCACGTCGATGCCCTGGCCCCGCGCCCCCCGCCCCGCCGAGGCGCCCGAGGACGCCGCGCGGGCGAACCGGGCCGCGTTCCCGGTGGCCGACCCCGCCGCGCTCGCCGCCTTCGAGCAGTGGCGCCGCGCGCATCCGGCGCCGCTCGTCACCGTCGCGCAGGTCGCCGACCACGTCGACGCCGCCCGCGAGGCCGTCGGGTCCCGGCACGTCGGCCTCGGCAGCGACTTCGACGGCGTCGCCGACCTGCCCGAGGGGCTCGGCGACGTCTCGGGCTACCCGCGCCTGCTGGCCGAGCTGGCCGACCGCGGCTGGAGCGACGCGGAGCTGCTCGACCTCGCCGGACGCAACACCCTGCGCGTGCTCCGCGCGGCGGAGGAGGCCGCCGAGACCCCGGAGGACGCGCGCGCCTGAGCGCCTGCGAGGCCCGGATCCCGCCTCCTGGACCCGCGACCCAGGGAACGCTGGCAGGATGTACGGGACGGTCGGTGCGCGAGAGCGCGCCGCACGGACGGCACCGCCCGCTGAGAGCGGCCCCGCCCGGCCCCGTCCCGCACACCTCCACCCGCTCCCGACAGCGCTCACAGCGCCGGAGCGACACATCACCGCGGCCCGACCGGGCGCGCGGTCGGACCCTGCGCCGCGCGCCCGCGTCCAGCCACTCCCTCCCGGAAGAACCGCATGAGAAACGCCAGAACCGCCAAGCCCGCCCGCCACCACCTCGAGCTCCCCAAGCCCAAGCCCCTCGAGAAGGGCGCCATGCGGATCACTCCGCTCGGCGGCCTCGGCGAGATCGGCCGCAACATGACCGTCTTCGAGCACAAGGGCAAGCTGCTCATCGTCGACTGCGGCGTCCTCTTCCCCGAGGAGAACCAGCCCGGCATCGACGTGATCCTCCCCGACTTCGCCGCGATCCGCTCGCGCCTGAAGGACATCGAGGCCATCGTCCTCACCCACGGCCACGAGGACCACATCGGCGGCGTGCCCTACCTCCTCAAGGAGCGCGGCGACATCCCGATCATCGCCTCGACCTTCACCCTCGCGCTGATCAGCGCGAAGCTGCAGGAGCACCGCATCACGCCGCGCACGCGCCCGGTGAAGGAGGGCGACCGGATCGACGCCGGCGTCTTCGACCTCGAGTTCCTCGCCGTGAACCACTCCATCCCGGACGGGCTCGCCGTCGCGATCCGCACCGAGGCCGGCCTCGTGCTGCACACGGGCGACTTCAAGATGGACCAGTTCCCGCTCGACGGGCGCACCACCGACCTCCCCGGCTTCGCGCGCCTCGGCGACGAGGGAGTCGACCTGTTCCTGGTCGACTCCACGAACGCCGACGTCCCCGGCTTCGCGATCTCGGAGGGCGACCTCGCCCCCGCGATCGACCAGGTGTTCCGCACCGCGCCGCGCCGCATCGTCGTGTCCAGCTTCGCGAGCCACGTGCACCGCATCCAGCAGGTCCTCGACGCCGCGCAGCGCCACGGCCGCAAGGTCGCCTTCGTCGGCCGCTCGATGGTCCGCAACATGGGCATCGCCGCCGACCTGGGCTACCTCAAGATCCCGGCCGGCCTCGTCGTCGACATGAAGGTGCTCGAGAAGCTCCCCGCGACCGAGATCGTGATGATCTGCACCGGTTCGCAGGGCGAGCCGATGGCGGCGCTCTCGCGCATGGCCAACAAGGACCACATCATCGACATCGGCCCCGGCGACACCGTGCTGCTGGCCAGCTCGCTGATCCCCGGCAACGAGAACGCGATCTACCGGATCATCAACGCCTTCACCCGCTGGGGCGCCACCGTCGTGCACAAGGGCAACGCCAAGGTGCACGTCTCGGGTCACGCCAGCGCGGGCGAACTCGCCTACTGCTACAACATCCTGCGCCCCACCGCGGTGCTCCCCGTGCACGGCGAGTGGCGCCACCTCACCGCGAACGCGGCGATCGCGACCCGCACCGGGATCGACGAGAAGGACGTCTTCGTCATCGAGGACGGCGTCTCGATCGACCTGGTGAAGGGCCGCTCGCGCATCAGCGGGCGCATCCCGGCCGACCAGATCCTGGTCGACGGCACCACGATGGGCGTCGCCACCGAGGACGCGATGAACGACCGCATCGTCCTCGCCGAGGAGGGGGCCATCACGGTCCTCGCCATCGCCGACCTCGACCGCGGCACGCTCGGCGAGCCGGTCGAGTTCTTCACCCGCGGCTTCGTCGAGGAGCCGGGCTGGAAGGCCAACGCGAGCAAGGCGATCGACGACGCCGTCCTGCAGGCCGCGGGCAAGCCGGTCGAGCTCGAGGCCATGGAGGCGCTGATCACGCGCACCCTCGGCCGCTGGCTGACCCGCCGACACCGCCGCAACCCGGTCATCACCACCATCGTCGTCGAGGAGTAGGCGCCTTCCACGCCGGCCTCCGCCTCCGCTACCCCCTGCCCCGCGAGGCGCGGGCGGAGCAGAGTGGGAGGGTCGGCAGGTCGCCGACGCGAAGGGAGAGCGCCATGAGCACCGACCGCACCACGGGTGAGGACACCGAGAAGACCGAGGACCTCCCCGACGGCACCGGGACGGACACCTCCTCCGGTGGCGGCGACACCGACACCGTCTCCGGCGGCGAGCCGGACGAGCCCGCCGAGTAGGGCCGTGAACGACGAAGGGCGGGACCGCGAGGTCCCGCCCTTCGTCGTTCCGCCGATCAGATCAGCGGGCCGTCGCTCTCGCTCGAGCGGCGGGTGACCTGCTCGCCGCTGGCCGGGTCGACGGCCGAGCGCGTGGTCGAGACGGCCTGGCGGCGGCGCGTCAGCAGGACCAGCCCGAGGATCAGGCCGACCGCTCCGGCCGCCATGAGGATGTAGCCGACCAGCTTCAGGTCGATCCCGGACACCTGCACGTCCACCGCGAAGGCGAGGACCGCGCCGACGACGAGGAGGAAGATCCCAGCTCCGATGCTCATTGCGTGCTCCTTCTGACTGCCGCCGGAGCGCGCGCGGGAAGCGCGCAGGGGCACCGGCGATCGCCCCACGGTAGACCTCGGGTCCGGCGGCCCCCAGGCCTTCCGGCGGGAGCCTCCGGGGGTGTAGGGCGGTGCCGGGTCAGCGGTCGGAGACGCGGAGCATCACGCGGGTGCGGTCGGCGCGGGTGACCAGGCCCTCGATCAGGAGGAACACGCGGTACTCGAGCCGGTACTTCGCCAGGAACACGCGGCCCAGGCGCTCCACCTCGCCGGGGTCGGCGTCGATCTCCGCGGCGGCCTCGACCGGCACCGCGTAGTCGGAGACGCGGCCGCGGCGGTCGCAGGGGACGAGGGTCACCCGCGCGTCGTTGCGGAGGCGCTTCACCTTGCCGCTGCGGCGGGGAGTGGTGACGATCAGCTCGTCGCCGTCGCGGGCGATCCAGACCGGGGTCGAGACGGCGTCCCCGGACTTCCGGAACGTGGTGAGCGAGACGAAGCGCTCGTCGGCGAGAGCGGTGAGGTCCTGGGAGAGGGGCATGTCCGAAGTAGAGCGGCCGGGAGCGGTCACCGCAAGCCTCCGTGGCACCTCGATCCGCCCCCGTAGGGTGGAGTGATGACCGACGCGACGCCTCTGATCGGCCCGAGCGAGGCGCCCGATCTGCACGTGATGACCTACAACATCCGCCGCCGGATGCCGCGCCTCACCTCCCGCGCCGTCGACCAGTGGGACCGGCGCCGCCCGCTCGTCCAGCGGGTGCTGGAGCAGGAGCGCCCCTCGATCCTCGCCGTGCAGGAGGCGCTGCCGGACCAGTCGGCCGCCGTGCACGAGGCGCTGGGCTCCTCCTTCGAGGCGATGGGCTTCGGCCGGGACGCGGACCGCGGCGGCGAGCGCGTGATGCTCTTCGTCGACCGCAGCCGCTACGCCGTCCGGCACTGGACCCAGATCGCCCTGTCGGACACCCCGGACGTCGCCGGCTCGCGCAGCTGGGGCAACCGCATCCCGCGCACCGCCGTGATCGCGGAGCTGACCGATCACGCGACCAGCCGCGAGCTCACCGTGATCTCGACCCACTTCGACCACATCTCGCGGCGCTCGCGCCAGCGCTCCGCCGAGCTGATCGCCCGCCGCGTCCTCGAGCTCGGACGCCCCGCGATCGTGATGGGCGACACCAACACCGACGTCGACACCGTCCCCTACCGGACGATCCTCGACGAGGGCCGCCTCGCGGACGCGTGGGAGACGGCGGAGAAGCACCTCACCCACTCGTGGAGCACCTTCTCGAACTACCGCCCGCCGGCGCCGGGCAAGCGGATCGACTGGCTGCTCGTCAGCGAGGGCGCGTTCGAGGTGGTCTCCGCCGGGATCAACGCCGTCCGCTACGGGGGAGCGGCGCCCTCCGACCACGAGCCGGTCCAGGCCGTGCTGCGCTTCACGAACCCGTGAGCGGCTCCGCCCTCGTCGAGACCTTCCTCGAGCCCCCGCGCACCCGCGGGGAGTGGACAGCCGACGGCATCCGCGCGATCGGGGCGGCGAGCATCGTGGCGGCCGCGATCGGCTGGGACCTGGTGGACGTGGCGGTGCTCGCGCTCGCGGCGATCGGGCTGGTGCTGCCGCGCTTCCTCGGCATCCGTCCGGCGCTCGACGCCCTCTTCGGGCTCGCGCTGCTCGTGGCGTCCTGGAGCAGCGTCCTCGGCCTGTACGAGGCCTGGCCGCAGTGGGACCTGGTCGTGCACTGCGTGCTCAACGGGCTGATCGCCGCGGTGGCCTACATCGTCGCCGCGCGGGCCGGAGTCGTGCCGGCGGTCGCGGGCGATCGCGGGCCGCTGCTCCCGGCGGTCGTGCTCTGCGCCTGCTTCGGGACGACGGCGGGCGTCCTGTGGGAGTGGGGCGAGTGGGCGGGGCACCGCTTCATCGACTCCTCGATCTTCGTCGGCTACGAGGACACGCTCGGCGATCTCGCCGCCGGCGCGCTGGGCTCGATCCTCGCCGGCGCGCTGATGCGCTTCTGGTCCGCGAAGTCCCGGGTGGTCGGACCGGGCGCCTCGCGCGGCGTCGGAGGTGCGGCGTAGCCTGTCCCGCATGTGCGGCCGCTTCGCGATGGACTCCGAGACCGATGAGCTGATCCGCGAGTTCGTCGCCGCGGGCGGGCGCGCCGAGGACTGGGCGCCCGACTACAGCGTCGCTCCCACCGACATCGCGCCGATCGTCCGCGAGCGGCTCCACGACGGCGAGCGGGAGCGCGAGCTCGAGCTCGCGTCCTGGGGCTTCACCCCGTCCTGGTCGAAGGGCGGGGGGCCCTCGCCGATCAACGCGCGCCTCGAGTCGGTCGCGACGAACGGCCTGTTCCGCGGGGCGTTCGCCAAGCAGCGCGCGATCGTGCCGATGCGCGGGTACTACGAGTGGGAGACCCGCGCCGACGGCAAGCAGCCCTGGTTCCTGCAGGGCGAGGAGCCGATCCTCGCCGCGGCCGGCCTCTACACGGCCCGCAAGGAGGGCGACGACTGGCGCGTCTCCTTCACGATCATCACCCGCGAGGCGCGCGACGCCTCCGGCGAGGTGCACGACCGGATGCCGGTGTTCCTCACGCCCGACGTGCGCGACGCCTGGCTCGACCCGGCTCCGCTCGCCTCCGCCGAGGAGATGCTCGCCACCCTCGACCGGGCGTCCGTCGCGATGGCCTCGACCGTCACGGCCCACCCGGTCGACCGCCGCGTGAACAACTCCCGCACCGTCGACCGCCGCGACCCGGACCTGCTGACGCCGCTCGCCTGACGCCGTTCGCCTGACAGGCTCGGGACGATCCGCGCGGTCTGCGGAACCTCCGGGCGAGGGCGGACGACGGGTGGTGGGTGGACGGGAGGGGCGGAGCCGCGGCCCCGCCCCTCCCGGGCGTCCTACTTCGTGCCGGCGTGACCCGGGAACGGCTTGCCGTTCAGCGAGACCTCGTCGGGGTCGACCTCGACGTCACCCACGTCGTCCGGGCCGCCCGTGCCGGGCACGGCCTTCACCTCGGCCGAGCCGGAGACCTCGGTGCGGCTCTCCGCCGGGTCCGAATCCTGCTTGGCCTCGGTCTCGCGCTCGCTGCCGGGCGACTCCGAGATGTCCTTCTCGATGGTCTCGCTCTCGGAGGAGGTGGCGGGCGCCGCCCCGTCCGGCTTGCCGATGGTCGAGCCCTGGTCGTCCTGCTCCGTGCGGTCCTGGTCCATGTCGTCGCCTTTCGTCGGGACTCTGACGCTACGTCGGGGCGCGCGCGGGGGCACCCGCTTGACAGCCCGGCCGGGGGAGGGCGGCGTGCAGGGTGGACGTACTACCCTGGGTCGACGGTCGCACCGGGGGGCGCGGCACACCCGCCGCCGACCGCGAGGAGGACCCGTGGCATCCCACCGGACAGGCGACACCCGCATCGTCGGGACGACGGTCGACGGCCGGTACACGATCGAGGAGCTGATCGGCCGCGGCGGCATGGCCACGGTCTACCGGGCGCGAGACGGCGTCCTCGGCCGCTCCGTCGCGCTGAAGATGTTCGCCCCCGGCATCGACGACGCGCAGGACCTGCAGCGCAAGGCGTCCGAGATCCGGCTGCTCGCGGCGCTCAACCACCCCGCCCTCGTCACCCTCTACGACGCGCACGACGGCGGCGACGACACCAACGGCCAGGCCTACATGGTGATGGAGCTCGCCGAGGGCCCGAGCCTGTCCGAGCGGCTCGCCGAGGGCCCGGTCGCGCCGAACGACGTCGCCTCGATGGCGGGCGACCTCGGCGAGGCCCTGCACACGGTCCACGCGGCCGGAGTCGTGCACCGCGATGTGAAGCCGTCGAACGTGCTGCTCGTCCCGAGCCCGCTGACCAGCCGCGAGTTCCGCCCGAAGCTGGCCGACTTCGGCATCGCCTCCCTCATCGACGCGACGCGGATCACCGCGCCCGGCACCCTCATCGGCACCGCCGCCTACCTCAGCCCCGAGCAGGCGCACGGCGACCCGGTCACCTCGGCGAGCGACATCTACTCCCTCGGCCTGGTGCTCCTGGAGTCGCTGACCGGCCGCCGCCCGTTCACGGGCTCGGCGATCGAGGTCACGCTCGCCCGCCTGCTCCGCGACCCCGAGGTCTCGGAGTCGCTCGGCAGCGGCTGGACCTCGCTCCTGACCGCGATGACGCGGCGCGAGCCCGGCGAGCGTCCCGCCGCGCTGCAAGTGGCGGAGTCGGCGCGCCGCCTGATCGATCCGCGGCGCGACTCCCCGCCGGCGGCCATCGTCGTGCCCGACGTCCCCGCCACCCGGGTGATGTCGACGGAGCCGCTCGCCGAGACCGAGCCGATCACGCGGGCGGAGGCGCTCGATCCGACCCGCCGGCTCGCGGCCGACGCGTACCCGGCCACGGAGGTGATCGCTCCGACGCAGCGCTTCACCGCGACCGAGCGGATCGCTCCGGCGCCGCGGACCGCTCCGGCGCCGCAGACCGCTCCGGCGCCGCTCCGCCCCGCGGCCGCTCCTCCGCAGCGCCGCGGCCCGAGCCCGTGGCTGATCGTGCTGGTGCTCGCGCTGGTCGCGGTCGCCGTCGGGCTCGCGATCATCCTGATCGACGGTCCCCAGTCGCCACTGCCGCAGGTGGACGGCGAGCTGGGCGACCACCTCCGTCAGCTGCGCGAGAGCATCCGCTCGTGAGGGGCCTCCGACTGTGCGCCGCCGGCGCCGTGCTCGCCTCGGTCCTGCTGCTGAGCGGATGCTCCTCCGCGCCGCAGGGCATCGACGAGGGCACCGCCCAGACCCTCGACGACGCGGTGGTGGCCGTCGCCGAGAAGGCGTCGGCCGACGACTACCAGGGCGCTCTCACCGAGCTCGCCTCGCTGCAGTCGGCGCTCGACGCCGCGCTCGCCGAGGGCTCCGTCAGCTCCGACCGCGCAGCGACGGTGCAGGCGCAGGTCGACGTCGTCCGCGGCGACCTCGAGGCCCTGATCGCGGGAGCCCCGGAGCCGGCGCCGGCCGAGACGACCGCCCCGGCTCCCGAGGTGACGACCCCGGTCGAGGAGGAGCCGGAGGACACGCCGGCCCCCGTCGAGACCGAGGACGACCCCGCCCCCTCGCCCGAGGAGTCGGAGCCGGAGGAGACGCCGACCGAGCCGGAGGAGCCCGCGGAGGAGACCCCGGCCGCTCCCGGCGACGACGCTCCGGGGAACAGCGGCGACGCTCCGGGGAACAGCGGTGGCGCACCCGGCAACAGCGGGAACGCTCCCGGCAACGGCAACGGCAACGGCAACGGCAACGGCAACGGCAACGGCAACGGCAACGGCAACGCGGGCGGCAACGGCAACGGCCCCGGCGCTCGCGGTGCGGCGACCGGAGTCGGCGCACCCGCGGGCAGCGGTGCCGCACCCGGGGCCGCGAAGGGCCCCGGCGGCCGCTAGAGCGCTACTCCTGCGTCGAGAGCACGGCGAACGCGGCGTCGAGCTCGACGTCCACGTCCGTGCCGTCCTCGCGGGTGACCTCCACCTCGAAGGCGTGGTCGGCGTCGTCGCTGCGCTCGGCCTCGGTGACGGTCCCGGAGCCGACGGCGCCCAGCGCCGCCTCGCTCGCGCGGGCCAGGTCGTCGCCGGTGAGGTCGTCCGGGTCCACGGCGGCCGCGGTCGGGTCGCCGGCAGGCACGCCGTCGTCGCCCGAGCCGGCCTGGAGGGCGCGGTCGTCGGGGTCCACGGACACGACGGCGAAGGAGTCGTCGAGGCGCACCTCGTACTCGAGGCCGTCGCGGTCGGTCAGGTCCAGCTCGTAGCCGATGGCGCCGTCGTCGTCGCGCTCGGCCGAGGTGACGGTCCCGCCGCCGATCTCGGCGAGCGCGGCCTCGCTCGCGCGGTCCAGGTCGCTGCCGGTGAGGGAGTCGGACCCCTCGAAGCCGTCGGTCGCGGCGTAGGCGATGCCCGTCCCGGCTCCGATCAGCACGACCGCTCCGGCGATCCCGGCGATGATCTTCGTCTTCTTCTGCACGATGGCTCCGTCCCGGCGCCGCTCGTCGACGCCTCCAGCACTCTCGCGGTCGGGCGCTGAAGCAGGCCTGAAGCGCCCGCTCAGCGGACGAGCGGCACCCGCACCTCGACCCGGGCGCCGCCCAGCTCCGAGTCGCCGACGACGACCCGTCCGCCGTGGGCCCGCGCGATCCCGGCGACGATCGCCAGGCCGAGGCCCGACCCTCCGGCGTCGCGCGTCCGGCCCTCGTCGAGGCGGACGAAGCGCTCGAGCACCCGCTCGCGCTCCGCCGCCGGGATCCCCGGCCCGTCGTCGTCCACCGCGAGCACCGCCTCCGCTCCGTCGATCCGGGTCGAGAGCGCCAGCTGCGAGGAGCGGTGCCGCACCGCGTTGTCCACCAGGTTCCGCAGCGCCCGCGAGAGCAGGGCCTCGTCGGCCACCGCCTGCACGGGCGAGATCCCGCTCGCGTCGACCCGGGCTCCGGAGTCGCGCAGGCGCCGCACCTCGCCGAGGGCGAGATCGTCGAGGTCCACGGGAGCCGCCGCCACGGCCAGGCGCGCCTCGTCCGCCCGGGCGAGCAGCAGCAGGCCCTCGATCAGCCCGCCGAGCCGCACCGACTCCTCCGCGACCGTCCTCGCCAGCCGGGCGGAGTCGAGCCGGTCCGGGTGCGCGAGCGCCACCTCCGCGGTCTGACGCAGCGCCGCGACGGGGGAGCGCAGCTCGTGCGAGGCGTCCGAGACGAAGCGCCGCTGCCGCTCCTGCCCGCTCTGCAGCCGATCGAGCATCCGGTTGAGGGTGTGCGCCAGCCGGTCGACCTCGTCGCCGGAGCCGGGAGCGGCGATCCGGCGGTCCAGGGCGGAGGAGGTGACCGCCTCGGCCTCCTCGCGCATCCGCTCCACGGGGCGCAGCGCCCGGCCGACGACGACGGCGCACACCACCGCCACCAGCGCGATCAGCAGCGGGACGGCGACCGCGAGCAGCCCGATCGTCGTGGACACCGCCTCCTCGCGGCCCTCGTCGGGCACGCCGACCACCACGAGGGAGTCGTCGTCGAGCTCGCGGGCGGCGACCACCACCGGCCCCTCGTCGTCCACGTCGACCGTGACCGGGTCGTCGCTCTCGGCCAGCGCGAGCGGAGGGAGGTCCTCCGCGTCCTCGCCCGCGGCGGCGACCCGCCCGTCGACCACGAGCTGGACCAGTCCCTCCGAGCCGCGGACGGCCCCCGGGCCGCCCTGCTCGACCAGCGCCGCGACCCGCTCCGCCTCGGCGTCGGCGGCGGAGGCGGCGCTCGAGGCGAGCACGGAGGAGAGGACCAGGACGAAGAGCACGCTCCCGAGGAGCGCGGCGGCGGCCACCACGGCGGTCGCGGCCGCGGTGATGCGGGTCCGCAGGCTCCGGCGGCTCACCCGGCCACCAGCGTGTAGCCCGCCCCGCGCCGGGTGCGGAGGGTGTCGCGGCCGAAGGGCCGGTCGATCTTGTTGCGCAGGGTGCGGACGTAGACCTCGACGATGTTCGGGTCGCCGTCGTAGTCGAAGTCCCAGACGGCTCCGAGGACGTCGCGCTTGGAGACGACCTCGCCCGCCCGCGAGACGAAGTACTCGAGGACGCTGAACTCGCGCGCGGTCAGCGGCACGGCGACTCCGCCCCGCTCGACGCTCCGGGACGCCGGATCCAGCACGAGATCGCCGACGACGCGCACCGTGGGCCGCTCGGCGGCTCCGCGGCGGATGAGGGCGCGCAGCCGCGCGACGAGCACCGGGAACGAGAACGGCTTGGTGAGGTAGTCGTCGGCGCCGGTGTCGAGGGCCTCGACCTGGTCGAGGTCGCCGTCCTTCGCGGTGAGCATCAGGATCGGAGTCCAGTCCTCGGCGGCGCGCAGCCGCTCGCAGACGCGGTAGCCGCTGACGTCCGGGAGCATCAGGTCGAGGACGATGGCGGCGTAGTCGGCCTCCTGCGCGTACCAGAGGGCGTCGGTGCCGGTGGTCGCGGTGTCCACGGCGAAGCCCTCGGCCTCCAGGCCCGTCTCGAGGGCGCGGAGCAGGTTGATCTCGTCGTCGACGACCAGGATGCGGATGGCGGCCTCCCCGGGCTCGGCGCGCGGGGCCCCGCGCGAGCCCAGGCTAGCCGCGGCCCCGCTGAAGCCCGCCTGAAGCGCCGGCGGACCACCGCGTCCCGCCGAGGCGCCGGCTCCCCGCCGGGACACCGGCCGGAGCGCGGTGTCCCGGCGGGACGCGCGGCGCCCGGGCGCGAGCGCGGGTCACTCGTCGCGGTCGGTGTACTCGCCCTCGCCCTCGGCGGAGGTGCCCGCGGCGCTGGTGTCGACGTAGCTGCCCTTGTCGGCGGTGCTCTGCTCGTTGACCGAGGTGTCGACGTAGCTGCCCTCGGCCTCGCCGGCGGTGTGCGAGACGCCCTCCGTCGAGGTGTACTCGCCGCCCTCGGTGTCCTCGGTGCTCGTGCCCTCGGCGACGTGACGGCCGTGGCCGACGGTGTGCTCGTCGTGACCCTCGTGGTGGTCGTGGTGCTCGTGACCCTCGTGGTGCTCGTTGTCGTGGTCGTGGTGGGCCATGGCGGCCTCCTCGCTTCGTCGCGTCGGTGCGCGGTCGGATCCGCCGCGCTCGCTCCGAGACTTCTGCATCGGGGGCGGGGGTGCAAGACGTGGCGGCTGCACATCCGTGCCGCGCAACTCCTACCGGCGCCGGATCCGTCCGCCTAGCCTCCGAGGATGAGCAGACCCCCTCGCACCCGCTGGAGCGTCATCGGCCAGCTCGGCCCGGCCTTCGACGACGGCGGTCCGATGCTGCTGGTCGAGGCCCGATCGGCGTTCGGGCGCCGCCCGATGCACCGCGCCAAGGCGCAGCTGCTGCTGTCGGCGCTCCGCCACCGCGCCCGCGAGCTCGGGGACCGCGCCGAGTACGTCCGCTCCGAGACCTTCAGCGAGGCCCTCGCCGGGCGCGACGACCTCGAGGTGATCGACCCGCCGACCCGCGGCGGCCGCCGCCTCGCCCGCAGGCTCGGCATGAGCGTCCTGCCCAGCCGCGGCTTCATCACGGCCGAGGAGGACTTCCGCGAGTGGGCGCTCTCCCGCTCGGGCAAGCGCCTGCTGCTGGAGGACTTCTACCGGTGGAGCCGCGAGCGCACCGGCGTGCTGATGCGCGGCGACCAGCCCGAGGGCGGCCGCTGGAACTACGACCACGACAACCGCCAGCCTCCGCCCAAGGGCGCCTCCCGGCTCGGCCTGCCGGACCCGTGGTGGCCGGAGGAGGACGACATCGACGAGGAGGTGCGCGCCGACCTCGCGCGCTGGGAGGCCGAGGGGGCGGTCCGCCTGGTCGGCGCCGACGGTCCGCGCCGCTTCGCCGCGACGCCCGCCGAGGCCGAGGCGGCGCTCGCTGACTTCGTGTCGTCGCGCCTGGGCGACTTCGGGACCTACGAGGACGCGATGCTCTCGGGCGACTGGACGATGGCGCACTCGCTGCTCAGCGCCCCGATGAACCTCGGCGTGCTCGATCCGCGGACGGTCGTCGAGGCGGCCGAGGCGGAGTACGCCGCCGGGAGCGCGCCGATCGCGGCGACGGAGGGGTTCATCCGCCAGATCCTCGGCTGGCGCGACTACGTCTGGAACCTGTTCTGGCACCTCGGGCCGGAGTACCGGAACCGCAGCCGCGCGCTCGGCGCCTCCACGCCGCTGCCCGCCGAGCTGCTGACCCTCGACCCGAGCGGCATCGAGGCGAACTGCCTGCACGAGACGCTCGACGACGTGCACCGGCACGGCTGGGCGCACCACATCCAGCGCCTGATGGTGCTCGGCAACTGGGGACTGCAGCGGGGGTGGGATCCGGCGGAGCTCAACGACTGGTTCGTGGACGTCTTCGTGGACGGCACGGAGTGGGTGATGCCGGCGAACGTGATCGGAATGTCCCAGCACGCCGACGGCGGCGTCGTCGCGACGAAGCCGTACGCCTCGGGCGGCGCCTACATCAACCGGATGTCCGACTACTGCGGCGGCTGCCGCTTCGACCCGAAGGTGCGCCTGGGCGAGAACGCCTGCCCGGTGACCGCGGGGTACTGGGCCTTCCTCGACCGGGCCGAGCCGGTCCTCCGCGGCAACCACCGGATGGCACAGCCCCTCGCGGGCCTGCGCCGCCTCGCGGACCGCGAAGCGGTGGTCGACCAGGAGCGCCTGCGCGAGACGTACTGACGCGGGGTCGGCGGCACGCCCGCCGCTACTCCGCGCGCACGAAGCGCGACACGGTGACCGCGACCGTCACCGCGGTCGTCCCGTCCACCGCCGCGAGCCGCGCGTCCAGCGCCTCGGGATCCACGTGGTGGGCACTCGGCCCCATCAGCACCTCGGCGCGCAGCTCGTCGACGCTCATGAGCACCGTCGTGTCCAGCTCGATGCGCTCCCCGAGCGCGAACCCCGCCAGCTGCTCGTCGAGCCGCTCCGCCTTGCCGGCGTCGATGCCCAGCATCCCGAACCGCTCGCGGATCTCGTGCAGGTGCCTCTCGCGCGGAGTGACGACGACGGCGACGCCGCCCGGACGGAGCACCCGCCGCATCTCCGGGGCGTTCCGCGGCGCGAAGACGGTGAGCAGCGCGTCGGCGGAGGCGTCGGCCAGCGGGAGGGGCTGCCAGAGGTCCGCGGTCGCGATCGCCGCCCGGGGGTGCGCGCGGGCGGCGCGGCGGGCGGCCGGGGCCGAGAGGTCCAGGCCCAGCCCGTCCGCCGCCGGACGCGCCTCGAGCACGGCCGCGAGGTACGCCCCGGTGCCGCAGCCCAGGTCGACCACGAGCCGCGCGCCGGCGGGGACGGCCGCGGCGACCGCGTCCTGGATCACCCGGTAGTGGCCGGAGCCGAGCAGGTCGGCGCGGGCCTGCACCATCGCCGCGGTGTCGCCCGAGGTCGCGTGCCTCCCGCGCAGGAGCGAGGCGTAGCCCTGGCGCGCGAGGTCGGCGCTGTGCCCGAGGGGGCAGCGGAGCGAGGAGGGGCGGGGCAGCGCATCGGGGGCGAGCGCGCCGCCGCAGACCGGGCAGGCGAGGGCGGGCAGCACCGTCGATCCGGGTCGGGCGGCCGGATCGAACGCGCTCACTCCGCGCCGGGCGCGCGCGCCCGCATGGCGGTGACCGCCGCGTTCAGCGTCGCGATGGTCGGCACCGCGAACAGCGCCCCGGCGAGCCCGGCCACCTCGAGCCCGGTCGCGACTCCGAGCACCACGGCGAGCGGATGCACCTTCACGGCGGTCCCGAGGATGAGCGGCTGCAGCACGTGCCCCTCGAGCAGGTGCACCAGGATCACGACGCCGACCATCACCAGCGCGGCGACGGGCCCGCTGAACAGCAGAGCGACCAGTGCGGCGAGCGCACCGGTCACGATCGCACCGAGGATCGGGACGAACGAGCCGAGGAACACCACGATCGCGATCGGCACGACGAGCGGCAGCTGCAGCGCGAGCGCGCCGATGCCGATGCCGACGGCGTTGATCCCGGCGACGCCGAGCTGCGCGATCACGAACTGGCTGAGGGTCCGCCAGCCGGCGGCGCCGCCGCGCTCCATCGCGGGGCGCGCGCGGCGGGGGAGGAGGCGGAGGAACCAGTGCCAGATCCGGCGGCCGTCGAGGAGCAGGAAGATCAGCGAGAACAGGGTGAGGAGGGTCCCGGCGAAGACCTCGGCCAGCTGGGAGCCGACGGCGAGGGCCCCGGACGCGATCGTCGACGCCTGCGCGTCGGCCCAGTCGACCGCGCGCTGCGCCCAGTCCGAGAGCTGGACGTCCGAGAACGACAGCGGCGGGCTCCGCAGCCACGCCTCGACGCCGTCGACCGCGTCGAGAGCGCGCTGCCCCACTCCGCTGAAGCCGGAGCGCGACTGCACGATCACCAGCCCGACGAGGCCGGTCAGCAGGAGGAGCATCAGGACGATCGAGACCAGGACCGCGAGCGGGCGGGGGAGCCGCAGGCGCTCGAGCCGGTTCCGCAGCGGGGTGAGGAGCGCGGTGAGCAGCAGCGCGATCAGCACCGGCACGACGATCACGGGCAGCAGCGAGACGAGGCGGACGAGGAGGTAGAGGAGCCCGGCGACGGCGAGGAAGCGCCACGACCAGGCGGCGGCGATCCGCATCCCGGTCGAGACGTCGCCCGAGGCGTCGTCCGGCGAGTCCGAGGGGGCCGGAGCCGTGACCGCAGCCGGGGGAGCGGCGGCCGCAGGCGGACTCGCCGCCGTGCCGTGCCGCTCGTCGCGCGCTCGCCGTCCCCGCATGACCCCTCCGATCCTCTCGCAGTGTACGGCGGAGCGGCCGTCCGGGACCGGGAGTGAGCCCCGGGGGCGCCCCGCCTAGAGGGATCGGGGCGCCGGATGCGCCGGCAGCGGCTCGTCCGGAGGGCGGAACGCGCCGGATCGCGCCGTCTCCGCCCCGTTCCCCGCCTCGGCCGCGGGAGGCCGGTCCGCGCCGGTAGCGTCGCGCGGGTCGATGCCGAGCGAGGAGGGCGACGGATGCTGGAGGCGGTTCTCGCGATCGCCGCGTGGTGCGCGGGCGCGGTGCTCGTCGTCAGCGGCGCCCTGAAGCTCGGCCGCACGGAGCGGTTCCGGGCGAGCCTCGAGGCGCTCGGGGTCCCCCTCCTCCTCCGGCGCCGCGGCTGGTTCGCGGCCGCCTTCCCCGTCGTCGAGATCGCGCTGGGCGCCGCGGTGGTGCTGGCGCCCGCTCCGGCGCACCGTGCCGCCCTCGTGCCGGTGGCGCTCCTCGACGCCGTGTTCCTCGTCGTCGCCGTCCGCGCGGTCCGCGCGACGGAGGACGTCGACTGCGAGTGCTTCGGCGGGCTGGGCTCGGCGCGGATGACCGGACGCACCGTCGCGAGGAACGCGGTGCTGCTCGCGCTCGCGGTCGCCGGGGCCCTCGGCGGGCTCGCTCCGGCCGCGCTGCTCGGCGGCGGCGGTGCCTCGGCGGCGGCGTCCGGGCTCGCCGCCGCTCTCGCCGCGGTCTCGCTCGTGCTGGTGCGCGACCGCCGTGCGGCGTCGACGGCCGCTCGTGTCCGGGCGGCCGCCCGCCTGTCCGCAGCCGACAGGGAGTCCGCGCCGGGGCCCGAGCCCGAGGGCGACCTCTCGGCCGCCGACCTCGCGTTTTTCACGGTGGCCGGCGAGCTCCTGACGCTCGAGGAGCTGTCCCACCCGGCGACGCACCTCGTCTTCTTCTCGCCCTCGTGCGCCGCCTGCCACGAGCTCGTCGAGCGCTTCCGCTGGTGGCCTCACGGCCTGCGCCCGGGCGAGGAGCTGCTGCCCGTCCTCCTCGGCAGCCGCGAGGACTTCGCGGTGCACGCCGTCTACGGGCCGCTCGTCGACCACGCCCTCTACGATCCGGAGGGCCGCGTCGCCGCCGTCCTCGGCCGAGCGGGGACGCCGGGCCACGTGCTGCTCACGCCCGAGCATCCGCTCGGCGACGGCTGGACCTCGGGAGCCGCGTCGATCGAGGCGCGCGTGCTCCGGCCCGGATTCCTCGCCGAGCTGCAGGCGGGCGGCCCGGACCCGGCGCCGGCGGCGGGTGGCGCGGTACCGGCGGGGTGACGACGGCCGGCGGGCCGAGCAGTGCCGCCGGGCAGACGACGACCGACCGATGGCGGCCGGGCTCAGCGGCGCTCGAACTCGCCGGACATCGAGCCGTGCACGGGGTGGGCGGGATCGTCACCGACGGCGCGGGCGGGATCGTCGATCTCCACGGCGCGGGACGGGGCCTCCTCGTCGCTCGCCTCGAGGCCGAAGCCGTCCTCGAGCAGCTCCTGGGCGATGCGGCTCGACAGGCCGCTCCTCTCGCCCGGTCCGGGGTCGCTCTCCGGGTCGACGGGGGCGGCGAACGCCTGCTCGAGTCCGGACGCCGGCATCCCGGCGTCGTCGATCGAGTCGGCTCGCCCGTCGGAGGGTCCTCGTGCAGGTCTCGGCATGCGCCCGAGCGTAGAGGACGGGCCCCCGGAGGTCGACGCTCCGTCACGCACTGCCGGGCCGCCTGCGCGCCGGGTCAGTCGTGCAGCGACCAGGAGTGGGGAGCGACCTGGACGCCGCCGACGGTCGCCGTCTCGTCGCCGATGTTCAGCGCGAGCCGCGCGGTGCGTCCCTCCGGGCCCTCCGCCACGAGCATCACGGCGGTGTTGGAGAGGTCGACCGTGCGGGTGCTCGCGCCGACCAGCCACGGGTTCCGTCGGCGGAACGCGACGACCTCCTGGTGGGCCCGGTAGGCCTCCCCGCCCGGCCACTCGGCGGGATCGGCCGGGAACTCCGGGCGGATCGCGTCGTCGCCTCCGATCCGCTCCTCCTTGATGCCGCGCAGGCCCCGCTCGTCGCCGGAGTAGATGCTCGGCACGCCGGCGACGAAGCCGAGGATCGCCGTGGCGTGGCCGTGGTGGCGCTCGTCGCTGACGGCGCTGGCGATCCGGGTCACGTCGTGGTTGCCGACGAAGGTCAGGGGCAGGAACTCGCGGACGAAGTCGTCGTGGCGCTTCAGGGACCAGGCCAGCTCGAAGAGGTTCGCCTCCTCGAGGGAGTTGCGGACGGCCTTCCAGAGCTCGTACTGCGTGACCGAGTCGAGCCCCGACTCCCGCACGTAGCCGGTGTAGTCGCCGTGGATGACCTCGCCGACGAACCACGCGTCGGGGAAGCGCTGCCGCACCGGGTCGATCGCCGCGTGCCAGGCCGCCGGCGCGACCGCGTACGCCGCGTCGAGCCGCCAGCCGTCGATGCCCCGCTCGAGCCAGTGCGCGAGCACGGAGGACACGTGCTCCGCGACCTCGGGGTTCCCGTTGTCGAGCTCGACCAGGGCGTCGTGCCCCTCGAACACGTCGACGCGGAGGCCGTCGACCTCCTGCGACCGCTCGCTGCGGGAGAAGCGCGCCGCCTCGGGGGAGCCCTCGCCGGCCGCGACCGCGGCACGCCACCAGGGGTGCTCCCGTCCCACGTGGTTGAAGACCCCGTCGAGCAGCACCCGGATCCCGCGCTCGCGGCACGCGGCGATCAGCGCGTCGAGGTCGGCCTCGTCGCCGAGGCGGGGATCGATCCGGAAGTGGTCGACCGTGTCGTAGCCGTGGGTGGAGGAGGCGAAGACCGGCCCGAGCAGCAGCCCGTTGCAGCCCAGCGCCAGCAGGTCGTCGAGCCAGGGGAGCAGGGCGCGGAGGCGGTGCTGCGGCTCGTCGTCCGGACCCGGACCCTCCGACGCGCTCGCCTCGGCGCCCGTGAAGCCGAGCGGGTAGACGTGCCACCAGATCGCCGTCGAGATCCAACCGTCCGTCTGAGCCATCGTGGCCGTCCTCCCGGCCCGCTCGGGCGCGGGCCGCCGTCACTGTAGCGAGGCGGGCTGGACCGGAGCCGCGCCCGCTCACGGGCCGGGCCGCAGGGCGGTGATCCAGGCCAGCACGGCGAGGCCCGCCCGCACGGAGGCGGGAGCCGTGACGGAGCAGACGAGCAGCGCGAGAGCCGCGCAGGCGAGCCCGGCCACCGCGCTCCTCCGCTCGCCCGCCCACCGCAGCGCCCGCACGGACGCGATCACCGCGGCGACCGCCACGGCGACGGCGGGGAGGGCCCAGAGCGGATGCACGGAGGACGCGAGCGCGAGCAGGCCCAGCGCGAGCGCCGCGAGCCCGGGCTCGTACGGCCTGCGGGCGGGAGGGTGCCGCCGGGGAGGGCGGAGGAGGGCCGCGTCGGCCGGAGCGGGTGGAGGGAGGAGTGCCGTCGTCGTCATGAGCCGATCCTCGTCAGGCCGCGGGCCGCGCGGAGAGGCGATCGGCGGATCGGTGGACGAGGGGCGCCGAGCGCCTCCTGTGGAGGGACCGACTGGCGCGATCGGCGTCGTTCCGGGCGTCTCGAGGCCGGAATCGCCGGAGATCCGGGGCGGGGCTGGTAGGTTACCGACGGTCCGACCGGTTGAGGACGTCCGTCCCCGGCCGAGGACGATCCATCGAAACCAGCTGTTCCGACAGCGAGAACGTCCTGGGAGGACACTCCATGGCTGACAAGTCGCTCAACCGCACCGAGCTCGTCGCGAAGATCGCCGCCGACTCCGGCCAGAGCCAGGCCGCCGTCAACGGCGTCCTCGACTCGCTCTTCACCACCCTCGCCGACTCCGTGTCGAACGACGTGAAGGTCACCATCCCCGGCTGGATCGCCGTCGAGCGCACCTCCCGCGCCGCGCGCACCGGCCGCAACCCGCAGACCGGCGAGACCATCCAGATCGCCGCCGGCCACTCGGTCAAGGTCTCCGCGGGCACCAAGCTCAAGGCCGCCGCGAAGTAGTCGCGCCCTCCGACACGGCCCCGGCACTGCGCCGGGGCCGTCGTCGTCCGCGGACGCGGCTGCCGATCGTCCGCGGACGCGGCTGCCGATCAGCCGCGGAACGTAGGCTGGACCGGTGAATCGAACCGTCCGGATCGTCGGCCCTGCGCTCGTGCTCGTCGCCGCAGCGCTCGTCGCCCTTCTCGCGGCCCTGGCCTTCGGCGGGGGAGCCGCGGCTCCGCTGCTGAACGATCCCGGCCCCGTGGTCCGCTACGGCCTCCCGATCGCCAAGCTGGCCGTCAATCTCGGCGCCGCGGGCATGATCGGCTCGCTCGTGCTGACGCTGTTCGCGCTGAGCCCCCGCGCCGCCGCCGCCCGCGACGCCCGGTCCTCGTCCCGATCTTCGACCGCTCACGCCTCCTCCCGCAGCGGCCAGTCCTCCTCCCGCGCCGGATCGAAGCGCACCGCGGTCGCGCCCGCGCGCCCCGCGCCCGCCGAGGCCGCGCCCGAGCCGCGCACCGAGTTCTCGATCGCCCTCGATGTCGCCGCCGCCAGCGCCGCCTTCTTCGCGGCGGCCAGCGCGGTGACCGGGTTCCTCACCTTCCTCAACGTCACGCAGACGCCCCTGAGCCTCGACCGCGACTTCGGCACCAAGCTCAGCTACTTCATCGGCAGCATCGAGGTCGGCCAGGCCTGGCTGATCACGACCCTGCTCGCGGCGGTCGTCACCGTCCTCTGCTTCGCTGTCCGCAACCAGACCGCGCTCGTCTTCGTCACGGGCCTGGCCCTGCTCACGCTGCTGCCGATGGCGCAGCAGGGGCACGCGGCGGGAGCGAGCGGGCACGACGCCGCCGTCACGGCGCTGGGCCTGCACCTCGTCTTCGCGGCGATCTGGCTGGGCGGCCTCATCACCGTCATCGCCCTGCGGCCTCTTCTCGGCGGCTCCCGCCTGCTGCCCGTGATCGAGCGCTACTCCAGCCTCGCGCTCGTGAGCTTCGTCGTGGTCGCGGCGTCCGGCTACGTCAGTGCCGAGCTCCGGCTCGCCACCCTCGACAACCTGCTCACCGGCTACGGGATCCTCGTGCTGGTCAAGGTCGCGGCGCTGATCGCGCTGGGCCTGTTCGGCGTGCTCCAGCGCCGGTACCTCATCGAGCGGATGCGGAAGGCCGGCGGTGTCGGCGGCCGCAGCTTCTGGTGGCTCGTCGGCGCCGAGATCGCCTTCATGGGGATCGCGTCCGGAGTCGCCGCGGCGCTCGCGCGGACCGCGACCCCGGTCGACCAGATCGCCGCGAGCCAGCTCACGGATCCGACCCCGGCCCAGCTGCTGACGGGCGAGCCCCTGCCCCCGCCCGCGAGCGCGATGAACTTCCTCACGCTCTGGAACATCGACCTGGTCTGGCTCCTGGTCTGCTCCTTCGCCATCGCGTTCTACGTCGCCGGCGTGGTTCGCCTGCACCGCCGTGGCGACCGCTGGCCCCTGCACCGCACGATCCTCTGGATCGCGGGCATGCTCCTCCTGGTCTACATCACGAACGGCGGGGTGAACGCGTACGAGAAGTACCTGTTCAGCGCCCACATGCTCTCGCACATGGTCCTCACCATGGCGGTGCCGCTGCTGCTCGTCCCGGCGGCACCGGTCACGCTCATCGCCCGCGCCGCCGCCCGCCGCACCGACGGCTCCCGCGGCGCCCGCGAGTGGGTGCTGCTCGCCGTGCACTCGCGCTTCGCCACCGCGATCTCGCACCCGATCGTCGCCGCCCTGCTGTTCGTCGGGTCGCTCTGGGGCTTCTACTACTCCCCGCTGTTCCGCTGGGCCACCACGGACCACATCGGCCACGAGTGGATGATCGTCCACTTCCTGATCACCGGCTACCTCTTCGTCAGCGTTCTGATCGGAGTGGACCCGAGCGTGCACCGCGTGCCCTACGCGATGCGCCTGCTGCTGCTGCTGGGCACCATGGCGTTCCACGCCTTCTTCGGCCTCGCACTGATGACGGGGGAGGGGCTGCTCCTCGCCGACTGGTACGGAGCGATGGGCTGGGGCACCTCCGCGCTCGCCGATCAGCAGGCGGCCGGCGGCATCGCGTGGAGCATCGGCGAGATCCCCACCCTCGCGCTCGCGATCGTCGTCGCGATGATGTGGAGCCGCTCCGACGCCCGCGAGACCAAGCGCCGCGACCGCCAGGCCGACCGCACCGGAGAGGCCGAGCTCACGGCCTACAACGACCGCCTGGCCGCCCTCCAGAAGCGCGGCTGATCCGCGCCCGGGCCCCGGGGTCCCGGCGGGCCGCGGGTACAGTGGAGCGGTGACTCAGCCGACCCTCTCCGACGAGCAGCAGCGGGTCTTCGACCTCATCGAGAACACGCGCGAGCACCTGTTCGTCACGGGTCGCGCGGGCACGGGCAAGTCCACCCTGCTCAACCACCTGAGCTGGAACACCGACAAGCAGATCGTCATCTGCGCCCCCACCGGCGTCGCGGCGCTGAACGTCGGCGGCCAGACCATCCACTCGCTCTTCCGACTGCCGATCGGCGTCATCGCCGACTCCGACCTCGACCAGCCGCCCGAGCTGCGCAAGCTCCTCAACACCATCGACACGCTCGTCATCGACGAGATCTCCATGGTCAACGCCGACCTGCTCGACGGGATCGACCGCAGCCTCCGGCAGGCTCGGCAGCGGCGCTCCGAGCCGTTCGGGGGCGTGCAGGTCGTCCTCTTCGGCGACCCGTTCCAGCTCGCACCCGTGCCCGGCGATCCGGAGGAGCGGGCCTACTTCGCCGACCGCTACCGCTCGCTGTGGTTCTTCGACGCCCTCGTCTGGCAGGAGGCGCCGCTGCGGATCGTCGAGCTCGGCCGGATCCACCGGCAGAGCGACGAGCGCTTCAAGTGGATGCTCAACGCGGTCCGCTTCGGCATGGTGACGAAGGAGATCGCCGACGTGCTGAACGCGGCGGGCGCGCGGACGCCTCCGGCCGACGACGCCATCACGCTCGCGACCCGCAACGACACGGTCAACCGCATCAACCAGGCGGCGCTCGCGCGGCTGAAGGGCCCGCTGAAGACCGCGTCGGCCGAGATCAGCGGCGACTTCGGCGGACGCGCCTATCCAGCGGACCAGAACCTCGAGCTCAAGATCGGCGCGCACGTGATGTTCCTGCGCAACGACTCCGAGCAGCGCTGGGTGAACGGCACGATCGGCCGGGTGACGAAGGTCGCGGGGACGGTGTGGGTCGAGGTGGACGGCGAGGTCCACGAGGTCGAGCCCGCGACCTGGGAGCGCTACCGCTACTCCTACTCCGCCGCGACGAAGAAGCTGACCCGCGAGATCGTCGCCGAGTTCGCGCAGTTCCCGCTCCGCCTGGCGTGGGCGGTCACGATCCACAAGTCGCAGGGCAAGACCTACGACTCCGCCGTGGTCGACCTCGGGCAGCGCGCCTTCGCCCCCGGGCAGACCTACGTGGCGCTCAGCCGCATCACGAGCCTCGAGGGGCTCTACCTGACGCGGCCGCTCCGGCCGAGCGACATCATCGTCGACAAGGACGTGCTGCGCTTCATGTCCGAGCGGCGAGCCGAGCCGGCCGCCGTCGCGGAGGCGTCCGCGGACTGACGCCCCGCGGAGGACGTCGGAGCAGGCCCTCAGGCCGCCGCGCAGGTCCGGGCGAGATCGCGGAACAGCTCCGTCGTCAGCCGGTACGCCTCCGCGACCTCCGCGATGACCCGCTCGCGCTCCTCCTCGTCCCAGCCCGCGGCGTCGAGCTGCTCGCGGTAGGTGGCGCGGAAGGCCGACGGTGCGGCGATCTCGCCGAAGAGGAAGAAGCCGACGCCGTTGGTCTCGAAGCCGAACCGCCGCTGCAGCAGCCCGCGGACGATCGCGCAGCCGGAGAGGTCGCCGAGGTAGCGCGTGTAGTGGTGGGCGACGAAGCCGCCGCTCCAACCCGAGGCCACGGTACGGATCCGGTCGACGTAGGCGCTGGTCGAGGGCAGCGGGCGGATGCGCTCCCGCCAGTCCTCGCCGACGAGGAAGCGCAGGTCCTCCGCGATCGCGGGGAGCCGGGTGAGCTTGGCCGAGAGGAAGGGCTCCGCGACGGGATCGCTGGCCATGTCCTCCGCCACGGCCTCGAGGGCCTCGTAGACGAAGTAGTGCTGCGAGATGAGCGCGATGTAGTCGTCGCGGCTGCCGGAGCCGGTCATCAGCGAGGTCATGAAGGCGGCGCCCTCGTCGTCCGCGCCGGACTGCCCGATGCGCAGGCGCAGGGCCTCGGAGAACGGGATGACGTTCGACACGGTGGCCTCCCTCGGCGACTGAGGTCTGCCTTACCTTAGCCGAGCTGAGCCGCTGGGACCAGAGGCGTCAGTGCCCGTGTCCGCCGTCGACGACGGAGTGCATCATCCCGCCCATGTCGCCCGACCCGCCCGAGGAGGCGGCCATGGCGGGGGTGGCGAGGGCGGAGACGGTGAGCGCGCCGGCCAGGAGTCCGACGAGAGCTCGCGACGGCGAGACGGCCTCCTCCTCGACGCGCGGAGAGCGGAGTGAGACGGCCACCACGGCGACCGCGATCAGCTGGAGGGCCGCGGCGGCCAGCGCGGGGAGGGGCTCGGCGAGTGCGCCGAGGGCCAGAGCGAGGGCGAACGCCGCCAGGGAGGCGACCGCGACGACCAGCGCGGAGCGCGGCACGACGATCCGGCCGCGTGCCAGGACGAGGACCGCCCAGAGGATCTCGACGGCACCGAGCACTCCGATCACCGGGGCCTGCACGCCCTCGCCGCCGGCGGCGAGCGAGAGGTGGACGAGCCCGGCGCCGAGTCCGGCGAAAGCGGCGTTGCAGCGGGCCACGGTGGTCATGGCGGCTCCTTCGCTGGATCGGGGAAGAAGAGGAGGCCCCGGATCGACACACCGCATCGTGTCGTCCGGGGCCGTTCAGTCCGTCCGCCGCGGAAAACGGCGGGCCCACGGCGGACGGAGTAGAGGGGGGGCGGCGGGTGCCGCCCGGGTCAGGCGGTCGCGGCGGTGCGCGTCCTCGCCGTCTTCTCGGTGCCGAGTCCGACTCCCAGGAGCACCAGCGCGCTGGCCAGGTGCAGGAAATGGTCGGCGGTGTTCAGCGCCAGCACGTTCAGGGCGGTGTCGACCAGGAAGAAGCCGACGATGCCGAGCAGCAGGTACACCGCTCCGACGGTCACGTTGACGGTCTTCGCCGCGGCGACGGTCGACAGGCCCGCGATCAGCAGCGCGCCTCCGATGAGCAGGTGGGCGATGTTGTGCAGCGGGTTCACCTCGAAGACGCCGAGCAGGAGCCCGCCTTCGGTCGAGAGGAACTGCACGCCTCCGGTCACGACGAAGCCGAGGAGCCCGACGACGACGTAGACGGCTCCGAAGAGAGTCGCCAGCAGTCGATTGGGGGATCTGCGCATGGTCTCTTACCTCCTTCGAGCAGCGCCTCTGCGCTGTACTCCCTCTCTTCGTAACCCGGCGCCTGCCGGTTTGGGAACGGGGTGGACTCCGCCGGTCACGGTCAGGACACGAATCGCGATCGCGCGCTCAGCGGCCCTCTCCGGCCCGACGGAGCCCCCGTACAGTGGTGCCGTTCGCAGACGACGGGGGAGTCGCACGGCATGGGATCTCGCAGACGGACGCGGACGGGACTGCTCGTCGTCCCGGTCCTCGTGCTCGCACTGGCCGGCTGCACGCCCGCCGCCGCCTCGCGCGTGGCGGAGGCGCCCGCGCAGGCGGCGTCGGAGGAGCTCGCCTCCGCCCTGTCGGGGTTCCTCGACGAGACGGTCGGCGTCGCCGGCGCGACCGGAGCAGTCGCCGGGGTCTGGTCGCCGTGGGGCGGCAGCTGGGAGGGCGCGGTCGGCTGGGAGTCGGACGAGCGCACCACCGCCCTCACCACCGACGCGCACCTGCGGCTCGGCACCGGCGGCACCGAGGCGATGACCTGCGACGTGGTCCTCGCCCTCGCCGACTCCGGCCGGGTCGACCTCGACGCCGACGTCGGCGAGACGCTGCGCTCCCTGCCCGGCATCGACGGCCTCACGCTGCGCGAGCTCTGCGCGCACACCTCCGGCCTGGCCGACTTCCGCTCGGCGCTCTGGCCGACCGTGCTCCAGAACCCCCCGCGGCAGTGGCCGACGCTCGAGCTGCTCGCCGCGGCCCAGGTGCGCGGCGCCTCGGCCGAGCCCGGAGCGGCGTGGTCCGACTCCGCCACCGGTCCGCTGCTCGCCGGCATCGTCGCCGCGCAGGTGACCGGCCGGAGCATCGGGGAGCTCTACGACCAGTACGTGGTGCCGCGGTACGGCCTGCGCAGCACGGAGCTGCCCGGCTCCTCCGAGGTCGACCTGCCCGCTCCGTCCCCCCGCGGCTACGCGGTCGCGCTGGACCCGGCGACCGGGGAGAAGCGCTGCGACGTGCGCCTCGACGTCACCGCCGCGTCCCCGTCCGCGCTCGGCGCCGCGGGCGGAGCGCTGACCGATCTGGAGGACCTCCGGCGGCTGGCGACGGGTCTCGCGGCCGATCCCGCGAACGACGCCATGTGGCAGGACCCGGTCGTCCAGGGCCAGGGCCGCGCCGACTACCTCCGTGCCGGGCTCGGCGGGCACGAGGCGGGACCCCTCCGCGGCTTCTCGGGTCTCGCGCCCGGCTTCGTCACCGCGGCCTACTCCGACCCGGTCTCGGGCCTGACCGTGGCCGTCTCGATCAACAGCTCGACGCCCGGCGGCGACTTCGCCGCGACGGTCGCCCGCACCCTGGCCGCCATCGCGGTCGAGCAGGGAGCCGCGGCGGGAGCCGAGGGCCTGCCCCGGCTCCCGTGGACGGCCGACGGCGAGCGCGGCGCCGTGCAGGGGACCCCGACGCGCTGCTGATCCGGCGGCGCCCTACTCTGGTTCCATGCCGATCACTCCCGACACCAAGGACTGGACCTGGGTCCTCGAGCGCCCCTGCCTCGAGTGCGGCTTCGACGCCTCGCTCGTCGACGCCGACGAGGTCGCCGAGCTCATCCGCGAGAACGCCGCCGCCTGGCCCTACGTGCTCGACCGCGACGACGCGGCGGGCCGGCCCGACGACGAGACCTGGTCGCCGCTCGAGTACGCCGCGCACGTGCGCGACGTGCACCGCATCTACCGCACCCGCGTGCAGCTGATGCTCGCCGGCGACGACCCGCTCTACCCCAACTGGGACCAGGACGTCACCGCCGTGGAGGAGCGCTACGACCAGCAGGACCCCGCGACGGTCGGCCGCGAGCTGGTCGAGGCGGCCGAGCGCATCGCCGAGGTGTTCGACTCCGTCGCCGGTGCCCAGTGGCAGCGGCGAGGCCGCCGCAGCGACGGCGCGGCCTTCACGGTCGACACGATCGCCCGCTACTACCTGCACGACGTCCAGCACCACCTGCACGACGTGCAGGGCTGAGCTCAGGTGTCGATGAGCTGCGGATTGAGGAACGAGAGCGTCCGCGCGTAGGCGAGCGCCGCGGAGGCGGGGCTGACCGCGTCGCGCAGGTTGCCGTTCGCGAAGTGCCGCTGCGTGTCCGGGTAGGTGTGCGCCGTGACCGGCGTCCCCGACTCCTTCAGCCGTCCGACGAACGACTCCGGGTCGTCGCCCGCGGGCCACTCGTCGCTCTGCGCGTAGTGCAGGAGGGTGGGGCACGGGACCAGCACGTGCTCCTCCGCACCGAGGGTGGCGTAGTACGCGACCACCGCGTCCACGAGCCCGGTGCCCGCGGCGAGCAGCCCGAGGCGGCCGCCGAAGCCGAAGCCGATGACGGCGCTGCGCGGCGCCCCGGCCGCGACTCCGGTGCCGACCGCCTCGGCGACGGCGGCGAGGGTGCGGTCCTGCGCGGCCATCGCGGCGAGGTCGCGCGCGTCCTCCGGGGCGAGCGTGGCCCAGCCGTCGTAGAGGTCGGGCACGAGCACGTGGTAGCCGTGCTTCGCCACGGCCTCGGCGAACGGCTCCAGCCACGGCAGGCGCCCGAAGACGTCGTGCAGCACGACCACCACGGGCCGGCCGGGGTGCCCGTACTCGAGGGCGACGCCCGGCGACGGGATCTGGACGAGCTCTGTCACCCCTCCACCCTGCCCTCTGCGTCCCGCGATCCTGCGCGCTGCCGCGGATCCGCCCGGCGTGTCGCGTCGGATCCGCCGGGCGTGCCGGCGGTCCAGCCGATCACGACGTCCGAGAGGTCGTGGAGCACGCCGGGGTTGAGGAACAGGTGGCCCCGCAGCAGCTCGCGATCGCGCTCGGGGACGCGCGCCTCTTCGACCGCGTCATCGAAGCCGTCCACGACCGCCTCGATGGTCCTCTCGACGACCGCCCGACCCTCCGCGCGGTCGAGTCCGTACACGGGTGCGGACTTCATGAGGGAGGCGAAGTTCGCGCGCTTCTCGCCGTCGCGGCTGTAGGCGAGGGCCTGAGTGGCTGTCTCGCCGGACCGATTGCCGGGGGCGAGGTCGTACGCGGGCGTCAGAGTCAGGTGTCGACCGTCCCAGAACGCCGCGTGATTGCGTGCGTGGTCGTCGGAGTTGCTGATCGCCATGTTGAAGGCGATCCGCGCGAACAGCTCAGGACCGGGATCCACTCCCGCCGGCCCGTGCCGCCGCAGGACGTCCAGCACCTCCGGATAGGACACGTATCGCGCGGTCCACTCGCTCTCGCCGCTCATGGTGAGGGCGGAGACCGCGTGGCGGCGCCGGCGGCCCTCTCGATCGAACCGCTGGACGAGCAGGACGTCCTTTCCGAGCGAGGAGACGACACGGCTCCGTGCGACGTCCAGACCGGCGCGGCGGGCGAGCGCGAGGGCGGCGCCTTCCGCGTTCACCACCTGGAAGGTCCGATCGCTGCTCGCCGAGAACTTGGCGATGTGCTCGACTCCGGCGTCGTCGAGGAGAGTGGCCTTCGGTCGGGCACCGCCGATGCTGGTGCCGCGGAGGAGTGCCGCGTCGAGAGCGGGCGAGAGGGCGAGCCCGGCCTCCAGTCGATCGGCGGCCTCGTGCAGCTCGTCCAGCGATGAACGGTCCTCCCGGGGTGTGTACTCGGTCGGGGACTCCTGGAAGTCGAGCGCCCCGAACCGCGACGAGCCGGAGGCGATCATGTACTCCAGTTCGGTCAGCCCCCGATCGCGAGCTCCCCGACGCTCGTCGATGACGGTCCGTCCCCAGCCGTCGGGGCTGCCGTCGCGCAGCGCTCCGGCCAGGACGAGCCCGTCGCGCGGTTCGATGGTCCCTTCGCGGAGCGGGAGCTCAGGCCCGTAGAGGCTGATCGACCCGGGGAGGGATCGATAGGAGGCGGCGTAGACGAAGGGGAAGCGGTCGCCCCGCTGCTCCACGGCTCCGGCCACGACAGGGGTTTCGGACCCGGGGAGCCAGGTCCAGACGTAGACGCGGTCAGAAGGCATCGTCGAGCTCGTCGGTCGTGCGACGCCGCATGCGCGAGGGGAGGAGCGCCAGCTTCTCCTCGCCTGAGCGGCGGCGACGGGCCAGCTCGACCGGGTCGTCGATGCCGAAGATCGGGACGCCGACCAGCTCGGCGACGCTGAAGACGGTGGAGACCGCGGTGCCGGGTGCCCCTGCCTCGATGCCTGCGACGGTGGGGGTCGAGACTCCGGCGCGGACGGCGAGCTCCTCCCGAGTCCACCGGTGCCGGAGCCGGGCTTCGCGCACGAGCTGCCCCAGCAGCAGGAGCGCGTCGGCCACGACCGGGCGGGGCGGTACGGATCGTTTGGCCACGAGCACCTCTTTTCTTTCAGTGGAAGCTCTTCACTGTAACTTTATCTTCATCACCCGTGTCCATGCGCTCGGCCGTGCGGCTCCAGCGGCAGGACGACCTGCTCGCGCAGGTGCTCGTAGACGACCGAGGTGCGCACGTCGGCGACCTCGCGGCGCTGCGTCAGCTCGTCGATGACGAAGGCGTAGAGGTCCTGGTTGTCGCGAACGGCGACGTGGATGATGAAGTCCTCCGAGCCGGAGGTGACGAACACGCCGACCGTCTCGTCGAGGCCGGCGACCCAGTCGCGGAAGGCCTCGATGATCTCGCGCGACGGCGGACGGATGCGGACCGCGATCAGCGCCTGCACGCCGCGCCCGAGGGCCGCGAAGTCGAGAGTGAGCGTCGCGCCGGTGATCACGCCGCGGCGCCGGAGGCTCCTCGTGCGGTCGAGGGCGGTGGTCGGCGAGACGTGCACGGCGGCTGCGAGGTCACGGTTCGTGATCCGTGCATCCGACTGCAGGACCTGCAGGATCCGGACGTCGAGTTCGTCGAGTGCCGCTCCTGGGCCGTTCTGCTGGTCGTTCATACGGAGATCCTGCCGAAGGGGAGCCCTCCTGCCTACTGTTCGTGACGTCACTTCGCACGAACCGAGGAGCACCATGACCATCCCCGCCCCCGACGCCGTCGGCTTCCACCCCGACGAGATCGACACCGCCGCGCCCACCCGCTCGGCCCGCCTCAAGTGGGTGGTCGTCGTCGAGGAGTCCCTCCCCGCCGGCCGCGCCGTGAACGCCGCGATCTGCGTGGGCGCCGCGACGGCCGCACACGTCGCGGGGCTGCTCGGACCGAGCCCCGCCGACGCGTCCGGATCGCTGCATCCCGGTCTGCCGTGGGCCGGCTGCACGGTCCTCGCCGCCGACGCGGCGACCCTGCTCGCGATCCGCGCGAAGGCCGAGGCGCACGACGGGACGTTCGTCGCCGACATGCCCGCGTCGGCGCAGGCCACCCGGGTGTACGACGAGTACCGGGAGGCGGTGGCGGCGAGCGGCTCCGACGAGCTGCAGTACGTCGCGGTCAGCCTGGTGGGGCCGAGGAACCGGATCGACAGGATCGTCGGGCGGCTGCCGCTGCTGGGCTGACGGACACCGCTGGGCTGACGGACGCCGCCGCGCTGACGGACGCCGCTGCAGCGCCGGAGGAGGAGCCGCTCGCGTCGGGCCGGAGGACCGGCCGCAGACGAGGGGAGGGAGGAGAGCGAGTGACGGGAATCGAACCCGCGCCATCTGCTTGGGAAGCAGAAGTTCTACCATTGAACTACACTCGCGCGGCGCCGCTCGGGCGCACCAGGACATCGTAGCAAGGCCCGGAGCCGGCCCACGCCCCGGGGTCGCGCCACGCCCTAGGATCGCAGCGTGCTCCTCTCCGACCGCGACATCTCGCTCGAACTCGCCTCCGGCCGCGTGGGGCTCGCCCCGCACGATCCGTCGATGCTGCAGCCGTCGTCCGTCGATGTGCGCCTCGACCGCTTCTTCCGGCTGTTCGACAACCACCGCTACCCGTACATCGATCCGGCCGAGGACCAGCCCGAGCTGACCCGCCTGGTCGAGACGCCCCAGGGCGAGCCGTTCATCCTCCACCCGGGAGAGTTCGTGCTCGGCTCGACCTACGAGGAGGTGTCGCTGCCGGACGACATCGCGGCGCGCCTCGAGGGCAAGAGCTCGCTCGGACGGCTCGGGCTGCTGACCCACTCGACCGCCGGGTTCATCGATCCGGGCTTCACCGGCCACGTCACCCTCGAGCTCAGCAACGTCGCGACGCTCCCCATCACGCTCTGGCCGGGGATGAAGATCGGCCAGATGTGCTTCTTCCGCCTCAGCTCGCCCGCCGAGAAGCCCTACGGCTCGGCGGAGTACAGCTCGCGGTACCAGGGCCAGCGCGGTCCGACCGCGTCGCGCTCGGCGCTCAACTTCCACCGCACGGACGTCTACACCGACTGACGCCGGCGCAGGGATCAGGGCGCGGGGGTCAGCCCAGCAGGCGGGGGAGCTGCAGCACGAGCCAGGGGGAGAACGCCCAGGGGGTCGAGCGGACGGCGGCGAGCGTCGCCTCGGCGTCGACCCACTCGTAGTCCATGACCTCGTCGAGGCGCGGATCGAGGGCGTCGCGGCTCGACAGCGTCGCCGTGTAGACGGGGCAGATCTCGTTCTCGACGACGCCGGACGCGTCGACCGCGCGGTAGCGGAAGTCCGGCAGGGCGACCTCCAGCGTGGCCAGCCGGGCGCCGAGCTCGCGCTCGGCCCGGCGGACGACGGCGTCCTCGATCCGCTCGCCCGGGGCGGGGTGCCCGCAGAAGGAGTTGGTCCAGACGCCCGGCCAGGTGCGCTTCTCGAGTGCGCGGCGGGTCACCAGAAGTGCGCCGTCCGGGGAGAAGACGTGGCAGGAGAACGCGAGGTGCAGGGGGGTGGCCGTGTCGTGCACGGTCGCCTTGTCGGCGACCCCCACGGCGTTCCCGGCCTCGTCGAGGAGGACCACCTGCTCGATCCGGTCCGTCTGCACAGTGGCGGCTGGCGAAGTCATACCCGCAAGTCAAGCACGCCGCAACACATCAGCCGGCTTATCGTCCTGGTTCTCCCCTTTGTTAGCCTTCCCACGTGGATACGCGCGACCCCGTGGTTCTGTCCCGGTTGAGGCAGGAGCACGTCGATGCCGTCCTGGACAGGTTCTTCTCGTTGGCGAGGTCCCGGGCGGTGCGTCTCGGACCCCGCTACCTGACCCTCTGGCAGACGCTGGAGGCCAACACCCGCGGCGGCAAGCGCTTCCGCCCGCTGATGGTGATCTCGGCGTACGAGGCCCACGGCGGCCAGGATCCGGAGGCCGCCGCCCATCTCGGCGCGGCGTTCGAGCTGCTGCACACCGCGCTGATCGTGCACGACGACGTGATCGACCGCGACTTCGTGCGCCGCGGCGGCCCGAACGTCTCGGGCAGCTACCGCGACGAGGCGACGACCGCGGGCCTCTCCATCCCGATCGCCGAGCACCGGGGCACCTCGGTGGCCGTGATCGCCGGGGACCTCGCCCTCACCGGCGCCCACCGCCTCGTCGAGGGCGTCGGCGCCTCCGACGGCGTGCGGGCCCGCCTGCTCACCCTGCTCGACGAGGCCGTCTTCGCCTCTGCCGCGGGTGAGCTGGCCGATGTGGACTTCTCCCTCATGCCGGGCATGCCCTCGGTCGACGAGGTGCTCGAGATGGAGCGCCTCAAGACGGCCGTCTACTCGTTCGAGGCGCCGCTGCAGGCCGGAGCGATCCTCGCCGGAGCCTCGGACGCCGCGGTGGACGCGCTCGGCGAGTTCGGCCGCTGGATCGGCATCGCCTACCAGATCGTCGACGACCTGCTCGGGGTCTTCGGCTCGGAGGGGCAGACCGGCAAGACCACGCTGGGCGACCTCCGCGAGGGCAAGCGCACCGTCCTCATCGCCCACGCGGCCGGCACGGACTGCTGGCCCGACATCGAGGCGCTGATCGGCGACGAGCACCTCGCGCCCGAGACCGCGGAGAAGGTGCGCGGCATCCTCGAGGAGTGCGGCGCCCGCAGCTACGCCGAGGGGCTCGCGAACCAGTTCGCCGACCGCGCCTGGGCGGCGCTGGAGACGCCCGCGGTGTCGGAGGCGTTCCGCAACGAGGTCCGCCCGCTGGTGGCCAGCGTGGTCGGGCGCACCCGATGAGCGCTGTCCGCCACGCGCGGATGCGCGCGACGATGCGCTCCGCCCGGCCGAGCCCCCGTACGGTGGCACGATGAGCCGCCAGAGCGAACTGTACGACCGCGTCGCGCACGAGTCGTCCGCGCAGGTGATCCGCCGCTACTCCACCTCCTTCGGGCTGGCCACGCGCCTGCTCGCCCCGGGCGTCCGCGAGCGGGTGGAGGACGTCTACGCCCTCGTGCGCGTCGCCGACGAGATCGTCGACGGCGTCGCCGAGGAGGCCCGTCTCGACCGGGCCGCGGTGGAGGAGTCCCTCGACGCCTTCGAGGCCGAGACCGAGCGCGCGCTCGCCTCCGGCTACAGCTCCAACCTCGTGATCCACGCCTTCGCGCGGACCGCGCGGGCGACCGGATTCGGCACCGAGCTCACCAGGCCGTTCTTCGCGTCGATGCGCGCCGACCTCCGCGAGACCGAGCACACCCCCGAGTCCTTCGAGGCCTACGTCTACGGCTCCGCCGAGGTCGTCGGGCTGATGTGCCTGCACGTGTTCCTCGCGGCGCCGGACGCGGGGCTCGTCTCCGAGACCGCCCGCGCGCGGCTCGTGGCCGGAGCGCGCCGCCTGGGCGCCGCGTTCCAGAAGGTCAACTTCCTCCGCGATCTCGCCGCCGACGTCGACGGCCTCGGCCGCAGCTACTTCCCCGGAGTCGACCCGCGGGCGTTCTCCGAGCGCGACAAGGCCTCGCTGCTCGCCGACCTCGACGACGACCTCGCCGAGGCCGCCGCCATCGTGCCCGAGCTCCCGCGCTCGAGCCGGCGCGCGGTCCTGCTCGCCCACTCCCTCTTCGCCGCCCTGGCCGACCGGATCCGCGCGACGCCCGCCGAGGAGCTCCTCCGCGCCCGCGTCAGCGTGCCCACGGCCGCCAAGGCGGCGCTCGCGGCGAAGGCGGCCGTGTCGACGCTCGGCCCGCGCCTGGGCCCCGGCCCCGTCCGCGCGACCCGCTCGAGGACCGGCCCGCACCGCGCCGTCGTCATCGGCGGGGGGATCGGCGGGCTCGCCTCCGCCGCGCTGCTCGCGCGCGACGGCTACGACGTGACCCTCCTGGAGGCGCGCGAGGCCGTCGGCGGCCGCGCCGGCTCGTGGGAGCACGAGGGCTTCCGCTTCGACACCGGTCCCTCCTGGTACCTGATGCCCGAGGTGTTCGACCACTTCTTCCGCCTGATGGGCACCAGCGCCGAGGAGCGCCTCGACCTCGTCACGCTCGACCCCGGCTACCGGGTCTACAGCGAGGGTGTCGACGAGCCGATCGACGTGCTCGCCGACCTCGAGTCGAACCTCGCGCTCTTCGAGAGCATCGAGCCCGGAGCGGGCGAGCGGATGCGCGGGTACCTCGACTCCGCGCGCGACACCTACGAGATGGCCAAGCGCCGCTTCCTCTACACGAGCTTCTCGTCCTTCCTCCCGCTGCTGCGCCGCGACGTGCTCAGCCGGACCGGGAGGCTCGGCCGCCTGCTGCTCACGCCGCTCGACACGTTCGCGGCGACGGCGGTCACCGACAACCGGCTGCGCCAGATCCTCGGCTACCCGGCCGTCTTCCTCGGCTCCTCGCCGTTCGCCGCGCCGAGCATGTACCACCTGATGAGCCACCTCGACCTCGCCGACGGCGTGCTCTACCCGATGGGCGGATTCACGAAGCTGATCGAGGCGGTCGCCGACGTCGCCGAGGAGGCCGGCGTCACCGTCCGCACGTCCTCGCCCGCGACGCGGATCCTCACCGCCCGCTCGCCCCGCGGCGGACGCCGCGGCGCCGAGGTCGTCGGAGTCGAGTTCACGGGCCCCGACGGCACGGAGCGGATCCCCGCCGACCTGGTCGTCAACGCCTCCGACCTCTTCACCACCGAGCAGTCGCTCCTCCCCGAGGAGCTGCGGACCTACCCGCCCGCCTACTGGGAGAAGCGCGAGCCGGGCCCGAGCGCCGTCCTCGTCCTCCTGGGCGTGCGCGGGGAGCTGCCCGAGCTCGAGCACCACACCCTGCTCTTCACGAAGGACTGGCGCGACAACTTCGACAAGATCTTCGGCGAGCACCCGACCGTCCCCGATCCCGCGTCGATCTACGTCTGCCGCCCGAGCGCGACCGACGCGAGCACGGCTCCGGAGGGGCACGAGAACCTGTTCGTGCTCGTGCCGATCCCGGCCGACACCTCGATCGGCCACGGCGGAGTCGACGGCGCGGGCGACGCGCGCGTCGAGGCCATCGCCGACCAGGCCATCGCGCAGATCGCGTCCTGGACCGGCGCGACCGACCTGGCCGAGCGGATCGTCGTCCGCCGCACCATCGGCCCGGCCGACTTCGAGAGCGACCTCGGCGCCTGGCGCGGCTCGATGCTCGGACCGGCCCACGTCCTCTCGCAGAGCGCCTTCTTCCGCGCCGGGAACGTCAGCCGGCACGTCGACGGCCTGCTCTTCGCCGGCAGCTCCACGATCCCCGGCATCGGCCTGCCGATGTGCATCATCAGCGCCGAGGTCATGCTCAAGCGCGTGCGCGGCGACGTGTCGACCGAGCCGCTGCCCGTGCGGGAGGCGCCGTCGGCTCCGGTCGCGCCCGTCGCCGTGGGGGAGTAGGCGTGGGGATCCTCTACCTGCTCGCGCTCCTCGTCTCGATCACCGGGATGATCGTGCTCGACCGCCGCTTCCGACTGTTCTTCTGGGCGGACGCGCGACGCGCGGCGATCGTGCTGCCCGTGGGAGTCGCGTTCTTCCTGGTCTGGGACCTCGTCGGGATCGGCCTGGGCGTCTTCTTCCGCGGCGAGACCTCCTACATGACCGGCCTGCAGATCGCGCCGGAGCTCCCGGTCGAGGAGGTCCTCTTCCTCACCCTGCTCTGCTACCTGACGATGGATGTGCACGGCTTCCTCTCGCAGCGGGTCGCCCGGCGGGCGGAGGCGCGCGCGTGACCTACCTCCTCCTCAACGCCGTGTTCCTCGCGGTGGTGCTGGTGCTGCTGCTGCTCGCGCTGCGCCGACGCGTCCTGCGCCTGCCCGCCGTCCTCGGCACGCTCGCCGTGCTGCTGGTGATGACCGCCGTCTTCGACAACATCATGATCGGAGTGGGCCTGCTGGTCGCCTACGACGACGACCTGATCTCGGGGATCCGGATCGGTGTCGCTCCGATCGAGGACTTCGCCTACGCGATCGCCGCGGCCCTCGCCCTCCCGGCGCTCTGGGTGCTCCTGCCCTCGCGTCGTCGGAGCGAGCCGTGAACCGGCTGCGCGCGCTGTTCGTCTCGAGCCGCCCGCTGAGCTGGGTCAACACCGCCTACCCGTTCGCGGCGGCGTACCTGCTGACCACCCGCGAGATCGACCTCGCCTTCGTGCTCGGCACGATCTACTTCCTCATCCCCTACAACCTCGCGATGTACGGGATCAACGACGTCTTCGACTACGAGTCCGACCTGCGGAACCCCCGCAAGGGCGGCGTCGAGGGCGCCGTGCTCGACCGGAGCGAGCACCGTGCGACGCTCATCGCGGCGGTGGCCACGAACGTGCCGTTCCTGGTGGCGCTCGTGCTGCTCGGGTCACCGGTCTCGTGGCTGGTCCTCGCGATCAGCGTCTTCGCCGTGATCGCCTACAGTGCGCCGGGGCTCCGCTTCAAGGAGCGCCCGTTCGTCGACTCGCTGACCTCGGCGACCCACTTCGTCAGCCCGGCCGTCTACGGGATCGCCCTCGCGGGCACCGTGGTCACCGGACCTCTGGTGGCGCTGCTCGTGGCGTTCTTCCTCTGGGGGATCGCGAGCCACGCCTTCGGCGCGGTGCAGGACATCCTGGCCGACCGCGCGGGCGGCATCGGCTCGATCGCGACCGTGATCGGGGCGAAGGCGACCACGCGCTTCGCCATCGGCGCCTACGTCGCGAGCGGACTGCTCCTGCTCCTGCTGCCCTGGCCGGGGACCCTCGCGGCGATCCTCGCGGTGCCGTACGCGGTGAGCATCTGGCCGTACCGGTCGCTCGAGGACGCCGAGGCGGAGCGGGCGAACGCGGGCTGGAAGCGCTTCCTCGCGCTGAACTTCCTGACCGGCTTCCTCGTCACGCTCCTGCTGATCGTGTTCTGGATCGCCACGGTCTGATCCGCGGTCGGCGGCGCGCGGGGAGAGGCCTCGCCCGCGTCTCCGCGGACCGGGCCCCGTCAGTCCCGGCGGGCGGGCGGAGCGAGCCGCGGCTCCGGCACGACGGGGGCGGTGGCCGGCGGGCGGCGCACCGGCAGGAGCAGCACCAGCCCCACGGCGAGGACGAGGACGAGCCCGAGGATGCCCCAGTACTGCACGTTCGCCTCGCCGCTGCCCGAGACGGCCGCGGCGATCGAGACGGCGGCCGCGAAGGCGGCGGGCGCGAGGAACGAGGCCGCCCGCCCGGTGGTCGCGTAGAGGCCGAAGATCTCGCCCTCGCGTCCCTCCGGGATGAGGCGGGCCAGGTAGCTGCGGCTCGCCGACTGCGCCGGGCCGACGAACAGGCACAGCAGCAGGCCGAAGATCCAGAACACCGTGCTCCCCCCGTCGTGCAGGACGAAGACGGCGGTGCCGCAGACGACCAGGCCGATGAGCGAGGCGACGATCACGGCCTTGGGGCCGATGCGGTCGTCGAGCGCGCCGACCGAGATGGTCGCCACTCCGGCCACGACGTTCGCGGCGATGGCGAACAGGATCACCTCGCCGGCGTCGAAGCCGAAGGTGCCCTGCGCCAGCACGCCGCCGAAGGTGAAGACCCCGGTGAGCCCGTCGCGGAACACCGCGCTGGCGATGAGGAAGGCCACCGTGCTGCGACTCTCGCGCCAGAGGGCGGCGACCTGCGCGAAGAGCGCGCGGTAGGAGGCGATCACGCCGACGCGCTCCGCCCGGCTCGCGCGCGCCGGCGTCTCCGGCACCGCGACCAGCACCGGGAGGGCGAAGACGGCGAACCACACGCCGGCGACCAGGATCGAGACGCGCACGTCGAGGCCGTCGTCCCCCGTCACTCCGAAGAGCCCGACCTCGGGCGAGATGAAGCCGAAGTACACGATCAGCAGCAGGACGATCCCGCCCACGTAGCCCATGCCCCAGCCGAAGCCGGAGACGCGGCCGATGGTCGCCCGGGTCGAGACCTGGAGGAGCATCGCGTTGTAGTTGACGCTCGCGAACTCGAAGAAGACCGTGCCGACCGCGAGCAGTCCGAGTCCCAGCCAGAGGAGGGCCGGGTCGGGGCGCACGAGGAACATCAGCAGGATGCAGAGGACGACGACGGCGGAGTGGATCCCCAGCCAGAGCCGGCGGCGCCCGCCGAGGTCGGCCCGGCGGCCGGTGATCGGCGCGATCACGGCGACGACCACGCCGGCGCCGGCGAGGGACCAGCCGAGCGCGGCCGAGACTCCGCTCGAGGTGCCGAAGAGCCCGTCGGTGGTCAGGTAGACGGTGAAGACGAAGGTGGTCACCACCGCGTTGAAGGCCGAGCCGCCCCAGTCCCACAGGCCCCAGGCGAGGACGGGCCAGCGGCCGGTGCGCGTCGTCATGGGCCCACCGTAGGGGGAGGAGGTGAACGGCCGGAAGCCGCGGGACCCACGAGTCTGAGAGTTGAGCCGATGCGACTCAACTTCTCGCCTCCGGACTTGACGCGAGACGACGGATGCGTAAACTTGAGCGTGCGGGGCTCAACTCCCGCAGAGGATTCCGCACCACCCGTCAACTGACCGGCAGCCGCCCGCGCGACGCCGATCGCGAAGGAGAACAACGCATATGTCCCGTGCCGTAGGCATCGACCTGGGAACCACCAACTCTGTCGTGGCCGTCCTCGAGGGAGGCGAGCCCACCGTCATCGCCAACGCCGAGGGCTTCCGCACCACGCCGTCCGTCGTGGCGTTCACCAAGGACGGGGAGGTGCTCGTCGGCGAGACCGCGAAGCGCCAGGCCGTCACCAACGTCGACCGCACCATCGCGTCGGTCAAGCGCCACATGGGCACCGACTGGACCTTCGGCGTGGAGGACAAGAAGTACACCCCGCAGGAGATCTCGGCCCGCATCCTGGGCAAGCTCAAGCGCGACGCGGAGCAGTACCTGGGCGACAAGGTGACCGACGCGGTCATCACCGTCCCGGCCTACTTCAACGACGCCGAGCGCCAGGCGACCAAGGACGCCGGCGAGATCGCCGGCCTCAACGTCCTGCGCATCATCAACGAGCCCACCGCGGCCGCGCTGGCCTACGGCCTCGACAAGGGCAAGGAGGACGAGCTCATCCTCGTCTTCGACCTCGGCGGCGGAACGTTCGACGTCTCCCTCCTCGAGGTGGGCAAGGACGACGACTTCTCGACCATCCAGGTCCGCGCGACCTCGGGCGACAACCGCCTCGGCGGCGACGACTGGGACCAGCGCGTCGTCGACCACCTGGTCAAGCGCTTCAAGGACTCGACCGGCGTCGACGTCTCGAAGGACAAGATCGCTCGCCAGCGCCTCAAGGAGGCCGCGGAGCAGGCGAAGAAGGAGCTCTCCTCGAGCACCTCGACCAGCATCCAGCTGCCCTACCTCTCGCTCACCGAGAACGGCCCGGCGAACCTCGACGAGACGCTCACCCGCGCCAAGTTCGAGGAGCTCACCAGCGACCTGATCGAGCGCACCCGCAAGCCCTTCACCGACGTCATCGCCGAGGCGGGCGTCAAGGTCGAGGACATCGCTCACGTGGTCCTCGTCGGCGGCTCGACCCGCATGCCGGCCGTGGCCGAGCTCGTCAAGAAGCTCACCGGCGGCAAGGAGCCCAACAAGGGCGTCAACCCGGACGAGGTCGTCGCCGTCGGCGCCGCGCTGCAGGCCGGCGTCCTCAAGGGCGAGCGCAAGGACGTCCTCCTGATCGACGTGACCCCGCTCTCGCTGGGCATCGAGACCAAGGGCGGGATCATGACCAAGCTCATCGAGCGCAACACCGCGATCCCGACCAAGAGGTCCGAGACCTTCACCACGGCCGACGACAACCAGCCGTCCGTCGCTATCCAGGTCTTCCAGGGCGAGCGCGAGTTCACCCGCGACAACAAGAACCTGGGCACGTTCGAGCTGACCGGCATCGCGCCGGCCCCGCGCGGCATCCCGCAGGTCGAGGTCACCTTCGACATCGACGCCAACGGCATCGTCCACGTGTCCGCGAAGGACAAGGGCACCGGCAAGGAGCAGTCGATGACGATCACGGGCGGCTCGTCGCTGCCCAAGGACGACATCGACCGCATGGTCCGTGAGGCCGAGGAGCACGCCGCCGAGGACAAGGCCCGCCGCGAGGCCGCCGAGATCCGCAACAACGCCGAGACCCTGGCGTACTCGATCGACAAGCTGATCAAGGACAACGAGGACAAGCTGCCCGAGGACGTCAAGTCCGAGGTGCAGGGAGACGTCGACGCGCTGAAGACCGCGCTCGCCGGCGACGACGACGCGGCCGTCAAGACCGCGTTCGACGCCCTCAACGCCTCGCAGACCAAGATCGGCCAGGCGATCTACTCCCAGGACCAGGCCGCGCAGAGCGCCCCCGCGGACGCTCCGGCCGACGGTGACAAGAAGGACGACGAGGACATCGTCGACGCCGAGGTCATCGACGAGGACGAGCCGAAGGACACGAAGTAGCCATGGCAGCCGAGAACGAGCCCCAGGACCTCCCCGAGGAGCAGCCGGTCACCGGCGGCGAGGCGGGAGCCGAGGCGGCGCAGGACGCCCAGGACCAGGAGGGCCTCATCGAGGCCGAGGGGCCCGACGTCGAGACCAGCCTCTCGGACGCCGACCTCTCGTTCCTCTCGGGACAGTCCAGCGCCGAGACGCTCGCGGCCGAGCACCTCGCCGATCTCCAGCGGGTGACCGCGGAGTACGCGAACTACCGCAAGCGCACCGAGGCCAACCGCCAGGTCGACAAGGAGCGGGCGATCGGCGACGCGGTGAAGGTCATCCTCCCCGTGCTCGACGACCTCGACCGCGCCGAGAAGCACGGCGACCTCGCCGAGGGCGGGCCCTTCACGGCCATCGCGCAGAAGCTGCGCGGCGGAGTGGAGAAGCTCGGCCTGGTGAAGACCGGCGCCGTGGGCGACCTGTTCGACCCGAACATCCACGAGGCGATCTTCCAGCAGCCCACCCCCGGCGCCGAGACCTCCACGGTCGCGGACGTCGTCGAGGCGGGCTACTACCTCGGAGGCTCGCTCCTGCGGGCCGCCAAGGTGGTCGTGGCAGTCCCCGCCGACTGACACCGCCACCGGCACCACCACCGCGGAGGACCCCGCCCCGCTCGGCAGCACGCTGCCGGACCGGGGCGGGGTCCCTCGCCGCATTCGACACAGGAAGAGGCACATGGCCAGCCAGGATTGGTTCGACAAGGACTTCTACAAGGTCCTCGGCGTGTCCAAGGACGTCTCCGCCGCGGACCTGAAGAAGACCTACCGCAAGCTCGCCCGCCAGTTCCACCCCGACTCCAACCCGGGGGACGCGAAGGCCGAGGCGCGCTTCAAGGAGATCAGCGAGGCGTACACCGTGCTCTCGGACGCCGAGCAGCGCAAGGAGTACGACCAGATCCGCGCCATGGGCGGCGGAGCGCGCTTCACCGCGGGCGGCCAGCCCGGAGGGTTCGACGACGTCTTCGGCGGCATGTTCGGCCAGGGCGGGCGCACCTCCTACAGCACCCAGCAGGGCCCGCCGCCCGGCTTCGAGGACATCCTCGGCGGCATGTTCGGCGGCGGAGGCAGCCGCTTCGGCCAGCCCAGCGGCGGCTACCGCGGCTTCGGCGGCCCGCAGAAGGGCGCCGACGTCACCGCCAGCACCACCATCGACTTCCGCACCGCGACCCGGGGCGACACCGTCCAGCTGCAGACCGGCGACGGGCGCACCCTCTCGGTGCGCATCCCGGCCGGCGTGGCCGACGACCAGAAGATCCGCGTCCGCGGCAAGGGCCGCCCCAGCCCGGACGGCGGTGATCCCGGCGACCTGGTGCTCACCGTCTCGGTGCGCAAGCATCCGGTGTTCGAGCGCGACGGGCTGAACCTGCGCGTGACGGTCCCCGTGACCTTCGTCGAGGCGGCCTTCGGCGCGACGATCGAGGTGCCGACCCTCGGCGGCGAGCCCGTCAAGCTCCGGGTCGCCGCAGGCACCCCGAGCGGCCGCGTCCTGCGCGTGAAGGGCCGCGGCGTCACGACCCTCAAGGGCACGGGCGACCTGCTCGCCGTCCTGCAGGTCGCCGTCCCGAGCCACCTGTCCGCCGCTGCCCGTGAGGCCCTCGAGGCCTACGCCGCCGCCGAGCCGGACGAGGACCCGCGCGAGGACATCCTGGAGAAGGCCCGCTACTAGCACCGGATCGGCGCGACCGGTCGGAGGAGGAGACATGGACGAGAACACGCCCGTCTTCGCGATCGCCGTCGCCGCCGATCTGGCGGGGATGCACCCGCAGACCCTGCGGCAGTACGACCGGCTCGGGCTCGTGAGCCCGACCCGCACCGCGGGCAAATCGCGCCGCTACTCGATGCGCGACGTGGTGCAGCTGCGCGAGGTCGCCCGGCTCTCCTCCGAGGGCGTCTCTCTCGAGGGCATCGCGCGCATCCTGCAGCTCGAGAACCAGGTGCAGTCGCTCTCGCAGCGGGTGCGCGAGCTGGAGGCGGCCCTCGCCGACGAGCTCCTGAACCGGCCGGGCCGCCGCGTGTTCGCCGCCGGACTCGAGGGGGACGTGGTCACTCTGCGCCACGGCACGCGCGCGCAGCGCCGGACCGAGCTGGTCGTCTGGCGCCCCGCGCCACGATCAGGGGCCGCCGACGACGCCACGCCCTGAACGAGGGGTAGCCTGACCGGGCGCCGCCCCGTCATCGCGGCGCCTGCCCCTCCGCTCGGGGCGGAGAGCAGGAGGACCGCCGTGGACCACGACAGCAGCACCCCGCGCAATGAGCGCGACGAGCGCGACGCCCGCCGAGAGCAGTCCGCCCAGGAGCAGTCCACCCAGGAGCAGTCCGCCCAGGAGCAGTCCGCCCAGGAGCAGGTGTCGAACGCTGCACGACAGGAGCAGGCCCCGGACTCCACGCGCGCGTCCCGCCGGACGCCGGTCGTCCCCGACAACGGGTTCTCCCGCGAGTCCTACGCGATCCACGCCGCCCGCAGCGACCTCCCCCTCTTCTCGGAGGCGCTGAACGCCGGCCGCGACGACTCCGGCTGGCTGTCGTCGCTCTCGAGCACCCTCGCCGGTCCCACCGGACCGGTCGGCTCCCCGGACTCGGCCGCTGAGACGGCACAGGCCGCACTCGACCGCCGCACCCGCCGTCGGAGCGACGAGTCCGACTCCTGAGCCGCGGCTCCGGCTAGTCGCGCAGGCGCGTGGCGGCCATCCGGGCGTCGACCAGGCGGCCGCCGCTGAGGCGGGCGAGGATCACGGAGCCGAACGGCAGCGCGCGCACGAGGGGCAGACCCTCGACCCGCTCCTCGTCCGTGTAGCCGAGGAGGACGTACATCCCGACCACGGCGATCGCGGCGATCGTCGCGACCCGCGCCGGGATCTGGTCCATCGTGCCGCCTCCGCCGTCGATCGGCTCGGCGAGCGTGACGCACATGAGGAAGATCGACGCGTAGACCGCCAGGTGCACGTGGGAGCGGCTCCACGGGCGCGCGAGCGCGGCGATCGGCAGGATCCAGAGGGCGTACCAGGGGTGGATGGCGGTCGACGCCGTCACGAACGCGAGCAGCGCGCCGGACAGGCGGGCGAGCGGATCGATGGAGCGCCGCGACAGCATGAGGCGCGCGGCGATCAGGCCGGCGAGCCCGAGCGCGAGGATCTTGACCACGGCGATCGCCGCGGCGGGGTCGTGACCGGTGAACTCGACGGCGCGGGAGACCGAGACCGTGACGAACGACATCGGCGCGTACCAGTGCAGGATCGAGCCGGGCACGACCATCGCCGCGACCCAGCCGACCCCGACGCCCGCGAGCAGCCCGACGGCGACCACGAGGCCGAGCGCTCCGGCGCCCGTCCAGAGCCAGCCGCGGGCGCGCTCGCGCCACGTCGCGTCGTGGCGCAGCCACAGCAGCGCGAGCACGGGGAGCGCGATCACGGCGATCGGCTTGATCGCGATCGCTCCGGCCATCAGCACGACGGCGGCGATGCGCCGGTCGGTCTGGGCGTAGTAGAGCGACGCGAGGATGAGCGCCAGCATCACGGAGTCGTTGTGGCCGGCGACGACGAAGAGCACGAGGGTCAGCGGGTTGGCGACGATCGTCCAGGCGGTGAGCGGGACCGAGAGGCCGCGCAGGCGCGCCAGGCGGAGCGCGTAGACGGCCATGACGGCGACGCCGGCGACCGACACGGCGCGGAGCATCGCGATCGAGAGCTCGGGTGCGCCGTAGCCCGCGAACTGCACGGCGGTGCGCTCGATCAGGAGGTAGAGGGGCCCGTAGGGCGTGGGCGTGTCGGCCCAGAGCGGGTCGACGCCGAGGTCGAACCAGCCGGGGAGCGTCGCGACGCCATGGGTGTAGGGGTCGATGCCCTGGGTCATCAGGCGACCCTGCGCCACGTAGGAGAACATGTCGTGGCTGAACAGCGGCACCGTCACGAGGAGCGGAGCGGTCCAGGCGAGGGCCGCCACCACGATGGTGCGGACGGAGCCGGGGCCCGCCGCGAGCGCGACCGTGCGCAGGCGCAGCCACGCGATCAGCAGCAGCATCCCGCCGCCCACGACGAGGGCGCCGCTGGACTCGGTGAGCCAGCCCGTGGCGCGGATGGAGGCGACGAGAGGCCAGTCGCGGATGGGCGAGCCGGCGGGCAGGTAGCCCACGCCGAGCGAGCCGAGGAGGATCGCGATCGAGCCCAGCAGGCCCGTCGCCAGCGGTGCGGCCTCCATGAAGCGGAGCCGCGGTCGGCGCTGCCGTCCCGTTGCCCGGGCCGTGTCCGGCCGCTCGATCGTCCCCCGTGAAGCCATCGGAGCCACGCTAAAGGATGGGACTCCGAAGTGCATGGACGGCCGGTGAACGGTTGATCAGTCGGCGCTCAGGTTGTACAAGCACCCGCCCGCGCACCGATCAGGGCAGGCGCGGCACCGGGGCCGGCTCCGCGAAGCGCAGCTGGTTGCCGAACGGATCGATCACGTCGAGCGCGAAGCCGAACGGCGTGCGGGTGATCCGCGGGTTGAGGTAGGGGTACGCCTTCGCGTCGAGCTCGGCGTGCAGCTCGCGGACACCGCGGAGGGCGACGTGCACCGCGGCGCCGGGACTGCCGTCGCGGTGGTGCTCGCTGAGGTGCAGGCGGAGCCCCGAGCGCGACACCTGCAGGTAGAGGGGGGCGTCGAGCGCGGCGCGGTGCTCCCAGTCCACCTCGAAGCCGAGGTAGTCGACGTAGAACTCGCCCGCCTTGGCGACCGAGAAGATCCGCAGGATGGGCACGGCCGCCTCCAGCCGCACCGGCTCGAGCCGGTCCGGCTCCTCCGCGCTCGACCGGTCCCGTGCACGCCGTCTCGTCTCCACGCCACGAGGCTAGCCGCCCCACGGTCGGCCCGGCGCCGGAGGGTCAGTCGACGAGATCGAGACCGCGCAGCAGCCGGAGGGTCTCGACCCCGGCGGGCGGGCAGCGGCCCGCATCGGAGCCGTCGACCCAGTGCAGAGAGTCGATCTCGCCGCTCGGGCGCGCCTCGCGGTCGAGCTCGGCGGCGAAGACGCTCATGTGGACCTCCCGCCCCTCTGGCTCGCCGTGCGCCTGGGTGCGGACGGTGAACAGGGGCTCGAGGCCGAGCGCGACGGCGCCGAGCTCCTCGCGGGCCTCGCGGGCCGCCGCCTCGATCCCGCTCTCGCCCTCGTCGACCTTGCCGCCGGGGAGGTAGAGGACGTCGCGGCCCCGCGCCGTGACCATCAGGACGTGCCGGTCGCGGAGGACGGCGACGGCGGACACGACGATCGGCGGAAGGGTGCTCATCCGCTCATCATGCCCGCCGCGGGCGGACCGGCTCGGCGCCCCCGCGGCTAGCATGGGGGCACACCAGAAGGACGCGCGCAGCCGGCGCGCGCCGGGGCCCCGTGCGCCCGAACAGCTGAGGAGCAACCCGTGGCAGAACCCACCACCCTCGACAAAGTCATCACCCTCGCGCAGCACAGGGGATTCGTCTTCCCCTCGGGTGAGATCTACGGGGGCACCCGCTCCGCGTGGGACTACGGGCCGCTCGGCGTGGAGTTCAAGGAGAACATCAAGCGCCAGTGGTGGAAGACCTTCGTGCAGGGCCGGGGCGACGTCGTCGGCCTGGACTCCGCGGTCATCCTGCCCACGGCGATCTGGCACGCCTCGGGACACGTCGGCGTCTTCTCGGACCCGCTGACCGAGTCGCTGATCACCCACAAGCGCTACCGCGCCGACCACCTCTTCGAGAAGTACGAGGAGGTCAACGGCCACCCGCCCGTGAACGGCCTCGCCGACATCCCGGACCCGGAGCACCCCGACAAGGTCGGCCAGTGGACCGAGATCAAGCAGTTCTCGGGCCTGATGAAGACCTACCTCGGCGTCGTCGACGACGAGTCGGGGCTGCACTACCTGCGTCCCGAGACCGCCCAGGGCATCTTCACCAACTTCGCGAACGTGCTGCAGAGCGCCCGTCGCAAGCCGCCCTTCGGCATCGGCCAGATCGGCAAGGCGTTCCGCAACGAGATCACCCCCGGCAACTTCATCTTCCGCACCCGCGAGTTCGAGCAGATGGAGCTCGAGTTCTTCGTCGAGCCCGGCACGGACGAGGAGTGGCAGGAGACCTGGATGCAGCTCGCCTGGGACTGGTTCGTCGGGCTCGGGATGAACCCCGAGAACATCCGGCAGTACGAGCACCCGAAGGACAAGCTCTCCCACTATTCGAAGCGCACCGTCGACATCGAGTACCGCTTCAGCTTCGCCTCGGGCGAGTGGGGCGAGCTGATGGGAGTCGCGAACCGCACCGACTACGACCTCAAGACGCACATCGAGCACTCGGGCAAGGACCTCTCGTTCTTCGACCAGAACAAGAACGAGCGCTACGTGCCGTTCGTGATCGAGCCGTCGTTCGGTCTCACCCGCGCGCTCATGGCGTTCCTCGTCGACGCCTACGAGGAGCAGGAGCTGCCGCCGAACGCCAAGGGCAAGGTCGAGACGCGGACCGTGCTGCACCTCGACCCGCGCCTGGCGCCGGTGAAGGTGGCCGTGCTGCCGCTCTCGCGCAACGAGGCGCTCTCCCCGCTCGCGCGCCGCGTCGCCGACCAGCTGCGCCAGCTCTGGAACGTCGACTTCGACGACTCCGGAGCGATCGGCCGCCGCTACCGCCGCCAGGACGAGATCGGCACCCCGTACTGCGTGACCGTCGACTTCGACTCGCTCGAGGACGACGCCGTGACCGTCCGCGACCGCGACACGATGAAGCAGGAGCGCATCCCGCTCGAGCAGCTCGAGTCGTACCTCTTCACCGGGCTCCGCGGGGCCTGACGCTCCTCCTGGGACGCCGCCGACCGGACGGCCGGCGGCGTCCCGCCGGGCGCGGACCAGCCGGCCCTGCGGTCAGCGCTCGCGGGCGAGCAGGGCGAAGACGAGGGTCGAGGTCCACTCGCCCTTGCAGAACTCGTCCTCCCGGTGGTGCGCCTCGAGGCGCATCCCGAGGCGCTCGCAGAGGCGGGCGGACGCGGTGTTCCGAGCGTCGAGCTGCGCGATCACGCGGTGCGCGCCGACGGTGTCGAACGCGAGGTCGAGCAGCGCCCGGGCGGCCTCGGTCGCGTAGCCGCGCCGCTGCGCCTCCGGGTGCAGCACCCAGCCGATCTCGACCGCCTCCTGCTCGGCGGACGTCGCGATGAGCGTGAGGTCGCCGATCATCCGCCCGGCGAGGACGCCCTCCCGGGGGACGATCGCCAGCACGGCCACATCGCCGTCGGCGGCGAGCCGTGTCGAGGGGAGGCGGCGCTGCAGGTGCGCCCGCGACTCCTCGGGGGTGCGCACCGGCCAGCGGAGGAACCGGACGGCGTCGGCGTCGCCCTGGTAGCGCGCGTGGTCCTCGGCGTCCTCCGGTCCGAGGGGACGCAGGAGCAGGCGCTCGGTGAGCAGCGGCGCCGAGCGCAGCGGCTCCGCGTCGAAGGGGAGCCGGAGGCTCACGCGGTGGCGGCGTCCGCGTCGGGGCGCGCGGCGGCGGGCTCGGCCGGGACCTCGATGCCGAAGAGCGCCTCGAGCCCGGTGAGGTACGCCTCCTCGGCTCCGGCGCGCGCGTAGTCGCGGGCGCGGACGCTCGGAGTGTGCAGCAGGACGCCGGCGAGGTGGCGGAGCGCCTGCTCGGTGCGGCCGTCCTCGTCGCCGCGCGAGCGGGCCCGCTCGATCTCGGCGTCGAGCGCGTCGAACACGTGGGCGCGCAGGGCGACGACGGCCGGAGTGAGGCTCTTCTCGTCGGCGACGTCCGAGAACTTCCGGGCCGCCTTGTCGACGAGGGCGCGCGCCTGCTGCGACGCGTCGAGCACATCGAGAGGCGCGTGCAGGCTGATCGTCTCGAGGTCGAGGAGCTCGACGCCGGCGACCGAGGTGACGTCGGAGGCGACGTTGCGCGGCAGGCCCAGGTCGATCACGAGCTGGCGCTCGCGGGAGAAGCCCTGGAGGCGCCCGGCGGCGAGCAGGGCGGCGTCGAGCACCGGCTCCTGGGTCGTGGTGCAGGTGATGACGATGTCGGCCGAGACCGCCTCGAGCGCGAGATCGGAGGCGGCGATGGGCCGGAGCGAGCGGCGGGCGGCGAAGCCCTCGGCGCGGCCGGAGGGGGAGTGCACGGCGATGTCGACCACTCCGCGGTCGCGCAGGGCCGCGACGGTCGCCCGCGCGTAGCTGCCGGTGCCGACGAGGAGGACGCGGGCGGCCCGCCAGTCGGTGACGCGGCTCGCGGCGAGGTCGAGCGCGAGGCGCACGATCGAGCGGCCGGCGCTGCCGAGGCCGGTGCGGTTCTTGATGCCGCGCGAGGTCTGCGAGGCGCGCTGGAACAGCCGCTCGAGCTCGGAGGAGGTGGTGCCGAGGCGGCGAGCCTCCTCGAGGGACCGGCGGACCTGGCCCGCGATCTCGCCCTCGCCGACCACGACGGACTCGAGCCCGCTGGAGACGGCGAAGAGGTGCTCGGCCACCCGGTCGCCCGACACGACGTCGACGCTCCCGCGCAGCTCGTCCTGCTCGACGCCGGTCGCGGCGCTGACGGCGGCGGTGGCGGCCTCGACGGCGACGGCCTGCGCGGCGGTCAGCGGCTCCTCGATGTCGAGGTAGGCCTCGAAGCGGTTGCAGGTCGCGACGACGACGGCTCCGGAGACGAAGTCGATCCCCTCGGAGAGGGCCGCGGTCACGGCGGAGGAGTCGACGGAGAGCTTCTCGAGGAGATCGAAGCTGGCGTTCTTGTGCGACGCCGTCAGACACAGAAGCACCACGTCAGTCTACGCGCGCTCTGCGGGGCGGGGTCCCCGGACTGGGGAGGAATGCACGGATGCGCCTGGAATAATGCCGCGGTGACCTCCCCCACCGACGGCCTGCTCGATCCGCTGCACCCCCTCTCCGCCGGCCGCACGGCCGACTCGCTGCTCCTGCGCGCCTACCGCTCCGAGCGGGGCGAGAGGACGCCCGTCTGGTTCATGCGCCAGGCCGGCCGCAGCCTCCCGGAGTACCGGGCCCTGCGCACCGACACGAAGATGCTCGACGCCTGCCTCGACCCGGCGCTGGCGAGCGAGATCACCCTGCAGCCGGTGCGGCGCCATGGAGTGGACGCGGCCATCTTCTTCAGCGACATCGTGATCCCGCTGCGGCTCGCGGGTGTCGGCGTCGACATCGTCCCCGGGCGCGGTCCGGTGCTCGAGAAGCCGGTGCGCACGGCCGCCGACGTCGCCGAGCTCGCCTCGATCGACCCGTCCGTGCTCGACGAGACGCTCGAGCCCATCCGCGAGGGCGTGCGCCGGACCGTCGCGGGTCTCGTCGACACCCCGCTCATCGGCTTCGCCGGCGCTCCCTTCACCCTGGCCGCCTACCTGGTGGAGGGCGGCCCGTCCAAGGACCACCTGCGCGCGCGGACGATGATGCACGCCGACCCCGCCGCCTGGGCCCAGCTGATGGAGTGGACCGCCGAGGTCACCGGCCGCTTCCTCCGCGCGCAGGTGCTCGCCGGGGCCAGCGCCGCGCAGCTCTTCGACTCCTGGGCCGGGGCGCTCTCGCTCTCGGACTACACGACCCACGTCGCTCCCGCCTCCGCGCGCGCCCTCGTCCACGTGCGCGACCTCGCGTTCGACCACGGGGAGACGCGCCGCAACGTCCCGATCGTGCACTTCGGCGTCGGCACCGGCGAGCTGCTCGGAGCGATGCACGGCATCGGCGCCGACGTGGTGGGCGTCGACTACCGGATCCCGCTCGACGAGGCCAACCACCGCCTCGGCGGCTTCGTGCCGGTGCAGGGCAACGTCGACCCGGCCCTGCTGACCGCGCCGTGGGAGGTCCTCGAGGCCCACGTCGACGACGTGCTCCGCCGGGGCCTGAGCGCCCCCGCGCACGTGCTCAACCTCGGCCACGGCGTACCGCCCGAGACCGACCCCGACGTGCTCACGCGCCTCGTCGCGTTCGTGCACGCCTGGCGGCCGTGAGCGAGGAGCGCCCCCGCGACGCCGCGTCGTACGACGTCGCGGTCGTCGGCGGCGGAGTGGCGGGGCTCGCCGCCGCCGCGGAGTGCCTGCGCATCGGCCTGCGCGTCGTGGTGCTCGAGGCGGGGGAGCGGGTCGGCGGCTCCGTCTCTTCGCTCGCCCTGGCCGGAGCCGCGCTCGACGCGGGCGCCGAGAGCTTCGCCACCCGGGGCGGCCACGTCGAGCGGGCGCTCGCCGCGCTGACCCTCGACGGCGTCCCGCTCGCCGAGTCGATCGTCGAGCCCCGGACGCACGGCTCGTGGCTGCACCTCTCGGGCGGCCGCTCCGTGCCGTCGCCCCGGGCCGGAATCCTCGGCATTCCCGGCACGCCGCTCGCCCCCGACGTCGTGCGGGCGATCGGCCGCCGCGGCGCCTGGCGCGCCTGGCTCGACACCCTGATGCCCGTGCTGCGCATCGGCCGCGCCCACTCCCTCGCCGAGCTGGTGCGCACCCGGATGGGCGAGCGCGTGCTCGAGGACCTGGTCGCGCCGGTCGTCTCCGGCGTCTACTCGAGCCGGCCGGACGACATCGACGTCGACCTGGCCGCACCCGGACTGAACGGCGCGCTCACCCGCGCGGGCTCCCTCGCCCGGGCCGTGGCCGCCCTCCGCGCGAACCTCCCGGCCGGAGTCGCGGTCCGCGGGCTCGAGGGCGGGATGCACCGCCTGGTCGCCGCGCTGGTCCAGCGGATCGACTACCTCTCCGGCGAGGTCCGCACCGGCGCCTCCGTGCAGCGGCTCGAGGGCTCCGACGGGGACTTCGTCCTGACCCTCGCCGACGGCACTCTGAGCGCCCGAGCGGTGATCGTCTCGACGCCGGAGCGCGACGCCCGGGCGCTGCTCGCCGGCCTCGCTCCCGCCGTCGCGGAGCGCGCAGACGAGGCGCCCCACGACTCCGTCGAGCTGGTGACCCTCGTCCTCGACGACGCCCGCCTGGACGCAGCCCCCCGCGGCTCCGGTGTGCTCGTGGCGCCCACCGCCACCGACGTCACGGCCAAGGCGATCACGCACGCGACCGCGAAGTGGGACTGGCTGGCCGCCTCCCTCCCTCCCGGGCGCCACGTGCTGCGCCTCTCCTACGGGCGCCCGGGCGAGCGCCCGCCGCTCGAGGGGCGCACCGATGCCGAGGCGGCCGCGATCGCCCTGCTCGACGCCTCGACGCTGCTCGGACTCGCCCTCGATCCGGCGTCGCTCGTCGACTCCGCCCGGGTGCGCTGGGCCAACGTCCGGCCCGCCGCGGCGCTGGGCCGCCGCGCGCACCTGGAGGCGTTCCGCGAGGCGCTCCTCCCGATCGAGGGAGTCGCCGTGACCGGCACCTGGATCGCGGGCACGGGCCTCGCCTCGGTGCTCCCGCACGCCGCCGAGACGGCCGCCCTTATCCGGCGCCGACTGGTGCGTCAAGGAGTCGGGCTGCCGAGCGACGCCCGCGACGCCGACGGCTACTCTTAGGCCCAGGCATCCGCGCGAGCGTGCGGCGTGCCCCGGCACGAGTGGTCACCGACCGCGTGGACGATCGCGAGAGCGACCCAGGACGAGGAGTAGGCGTGAAGGGCAAGATTCTTTTCGTGGCAGGAGCCGCAGCCGGGTACGTGCTGGGAGCACGCGCCGGCCGCAAGCGGTACGAGCAGATCGCCTCGGCGGCAGGCCGCTTCTGGCGGACCCAGCCGGTGCAGGACGTCGCGGGCGCCGTCGGCGGTGCCGCGAAGACCCAGCTGAGCAGCGTCTCGGACAAGGCGTACGAGGTCGTGCGCTCGGTGGTCGTCAAGGCCGTGTCCGGCGGCAGGAAGGCCCAGGGGGCGAGCGACGCGGAGGCGTCGGCCGCCGCCCGCAAGGCGGCCTCGAAGGTCGACGAGGCCGCGGCATCGGCCGGCTCCGGCGGGTCGACGACGTCCACCTCCACCAGCAGGGCCTAGTGCTCATCCCTCCGGCCGTGCCAGGCGCGCGCCGGCCGGCATGTCCCACCCTCGAGGAGCTCCCGTGGTGAACGAACGCAATCCCAAGAACGCCCGATCACTGGGAGAGCTGGTCAGCGACCTGCCCGGCCTCGTGATCGAGCTCGTCAAGGCCGAGGTCGCCTCGCTGAAGAACGAGCTGGCGGGCAAGGCGAAGAGCGCGGGTCTGGCCGTCGGCCTGTTCGCGGTCGCGGCCTTCCTCCTCCTGACCGCGTGGGCGACGCTGGTCGCCTTCGCGATCATCGGCATCGCCTCCTGGCTGCCGGCCTGGCTGTCGGCGCTGATCGTGACGGTCTTCTTCCTCCTGGTGGCCGTGATCCTCGCCCTCGTCGGCGTGCGCACCATCAAGAAGGCCGTGCCGCCGGTGCCGCAGGACTCGATCGACAGCATCAAGAAGGACGTCCAGGCGTTCAAGGGAGTGGGCAGCTATGACAACTGAGCGATCCGTCAGCAGCACCACGCCCCGCTTCGTCGACCCGGCGGAGCTGAAGCCCGGCCAGCTGAAGGCCGACATCGAGCGCGCTCGCTCCGAGCTCGCCGCGACCCTCGACGCGATCGAGTACAAGGTCAACGTGCCGCGCAAGGTGCGTACCGCCCAGCGGACGATCGAGCGCAAGCTCCAGGTGGTGCGCCGCCAGAACCCCTCCGCGCTGATCGCCGGAGCGGTCGGCGCCGCCGCCGCCGTGGGCCTCGTCGTCTGGGGCGTCGCGAAGCAGATCATCGAGGACTGAGTGCCGGAGGGCCCGGGGCGCTAGCGTCCCGGGCCCTTCGGCGCCAGAGCCCCCGCCGCTTTTGTGCATCGGCACGAGCGGAGGGATGATGGATCAATGACCGATCAGACCGCCGGCACGGCGGGTCCCGTTCAGTCCGCCCCCGACACGAGCGCCGCCGCTCCGGCGCCGCAGCCCCCCGCCGATCAGGATCACTCCGATCAGGCCCTGGGATACACGCTCTGGGCGGTTCTCCGCAGGGATCCCGCACGTCCGTTCACCCTCTCCAGCGACGCCGTGGATCCCGCGGTGAAGCAGTACGAGCACCTCGTCGCCCAGCTCGAGGGCGAGGGCGTGACCGTCCGCGGCACCTACGACGTCTCGGCCCTGCGCGCCGACGCCGACATCATGCTGTGGCTCACGGGCCCGGCGCCCGAGGAGCTGCAGCGCGCCTACCGCGAGCTGCGGCGCACGGAGCTGCTGGTCGGCCTCCTGCCGACGTGGAACGCGATGGGCGTGCACCGCGACGCCGAGTTCAGCTCGAACCACCTCCCCGCCTACATGCGCGGGAAGGCGCCGGCCCGCTGGCTCACGGTCTACCCCTTCGTCCGCTCCTACGAGTGGTACATCCTCCCCGAGGAGGAGCGTCGCGCGATGCTCGCCCAGCACGGGCGCCAGGGCTCGCGGTTCCGCTCCGTCCTGACCAACACGGTCGCCTCGTTCTCGCTCGGCGACTACGAGTGGATCCTCGCCCTCGAGGACGAGGAGCTCGTCAACCTCGTCGACCTCATGCGCGACCTGCGCGCCACCGAGGCCCGCCGCCACGTGCGCGAGGAAGTCCCCTTCTACACAGGACGGCGCATCGACGCCGACCAGATCGCCGAGGTGCTCCGATGAGCGACACGACCAGCGAGCCGATCCTCGTCCGCGGCGCCACCCCTGCGGCGGCGTCCGGCCCCGAGCACGTCGAGGTCCCCGTGGCCTACGACGCGATCCTCCTCGCCGGCTTCGGCGGGCCCGAGGGCCAGGACGACGTCATCCCGTTCCTCCGCAACGTCACCCGCGGCCGCGGCATCCCGGAGGAGCGCCTCGAGGAGGTCGCCCACCACTACCGCCACTTCGGCGGCGTCAGCCCGATCAACGCGCAGAACCGTGCGTTGAAGAAGGCGCTCGAGGCCGAGCTCGCGAACCGCGGCATCGACCTCCCCGTGCTCTGGGGCAACCGCAACTGGGCGCCCTACATGAGCGAGGCCGTCGCCGAGGCGAAGGAGCGCGGGTTCACCAACCTGCTCGCCATCGCCACCAGCGCGTACTCCTCCTTCTCGTCCTGCAGGCAGTACCGCGAGGACTACGCGGCGGCGCTCGACGCGACCGGCCTCGAGGGCGAGCTGCGGATCGACAAGGTGCGCCAGTTCTTCGACCACCCCGGCTTCGTCATGCCGTTCGTCAAGGCCGTCCACGACGGGCTCGACGAGCTGCGCGAGCGGATGCCCGACCTCGATGTCACGTCCGAGGTGGAGGTGCTGTTCTCGACGCACTCGATCCCCATGGCCGACGCCGAGCGCAGCGGACCGCACGAACGCCACGACGACGGCACCGTCGTCGACGTGCACGAGTTCGGACCGGGCGGCGCCTACGAGGCGCAGCACCTCGCCGTCGCCGAGGTCGTCATGGCCGCCGCCACGGACGAGGACGTGCCCTGGCAGCTGGTCTACCAGTCGCGCTCCGGTCCGCCCACCCAGCCCTGGCTCGAGCCGGACATCAACGACGCCATCGCGGAGCTGCCGGCCCGCGGCCGCCGCGCGCTGCTGATCGTCCCGCTCGGCTTCGTGTCCGACCACATGGAGGTCATGTGGGACCTCGACAACGAGGCCCTCGAGACCTCGGAGGAGCACGGACTCGTCGCGCTCCGCGTCGCGACCCCCGGCACGGACCCGGTCTACGTCTCCGGCCTGATCGACCTGGTCCTCGAGCGCGTCAACGGCGTGCCGACCGAGGACCGGCCCTCGATGACGGCGCTCGGCCCCTGGTACGACGTCTGCCGCCCCGGCTGCTGCGAGAACGTGCGAGCGGGGTTCAAGCCCGCCCTGGCGGGAGTCGCACCGTGATGAGGAGTCGTCTGTCGTGAGCATCAGAGTCGGCACCCGCGCGAGCGCGCTCGCGGTGGCGCAGACCCGGATGACGGCCGATCTGATGTCGGCCGCCGCGGGGGTCCCCGTGGAGCTGGTGCGCATCGAGTCGGACGGCGACCGCATGCGCGGCTCGCTCGCCTCCCTCGGGGGCACCGGCGTGTTCGTCAGCGCCCTGCGCGACGCGCTGCTCGCCGGGCGCTGCGATGCGATCGTGCACTCGCTGAAGGACCTGCCCACCGCTCCGGTGGAGGGCCTGCTGCTCGGAGCGGTCCCCGAGCGGGAGGACCCGCGCGACGCGCTCTGCGCCCGCGACGGGCTCACCCTGGCGACCCTGCCGGTCGGAGCCCGCGTGGGCACGGGCTCGCCCCGCCGGCGCGCGGCGCTGCTGGCCGCCCGTCCGGATCTCGAGATCGTGGACATCCGCGGCAACATCGACACCCGGCTCCGGAGGGTGCTGCCCGGCAGCGACTCGCCGCTGGACGCGATCGTGCTCGCCCTGTCCGGCCTGCGCCGGCTCGGCCGGGTCGACGCGATCACCGAGGTGCTCGGCTTCGACGTCTCGCCGCACGCCCCCGGTCAGGGAGCGCTGGCCATCGAGGTGCGCGACGAGGAGCCGTCGGAGGAGCTGCGCGCCGCTCTCGCGGCGGTCGAGCACGTGCCGACCCGCGCGGCGATCACGGCCGAGCGGTCGCTCCTCGCCTCCCTCGAGGCCGGGTGCGCCGCTCCGATCGGAGCCTCCGCGGTCGTCGAGGAGGACCGCGTGGTCCTGCACGGCGTGGTCTTCGCCGTCGACGGCACGGCGTCCCTCGCACAGGAGGTCGCGGAGCCGGTCGATAACGGTTCGGTCGGCGGTGGTCGACACCGGGCGGATCCGCAGTATGGTGGTCGCGAACTGCCCGTCGTCGAAGCCGCGTTCCGTTGCGGCTCTCTGCTCGCTGACGCGCTTCTCGGTGCGGGTGCCGCCGAACTCGCACCCCTGGGAGCCCCTTCGTGATCGTCCCCGCCGCCTACTCCCAGTGGGAGAAGCCGTTGCAGGGGTGGCGCATCCTCGTCCCCCGCGGAGGCCCGTGGGGGGACGGTGTCGCCGCCGCTCTCCGTGCCAAGGGAGCCTCGCCCGTCGTCGCTCCGATGATCAACTTCGCGCCGACCGACGACTTCCCCGCGCTCGAGCAGGCCCTCGCCGACCTCGAGGCCGGCGCCTTCGACTGGATGACCGTCACGAGCGCCACCACGGTCGACGTCCTCTCCCTCCTGCGCACCACCGTGCCCGCGAGCACCAAGGTGGCGGCGGTCGGCGAGACCACGGCGGCCGCGCTCGTCGCCGCCGGGTACTCCGTCGACCTCGTCCCCTCCGAGGACAACTCCGCCCGCGGCCTCCTGGCCGAGTGGGAGGAGGCCACCGGCGGCCGGCACCCCCTGCGCGTGCTGACGCTGCGGTCCGAGATCGCCAAGCCGCTGCTCACCGAGGGCCTCACCCGCATCGGGCACGACGTGCGCTCCGTGGTCGCCTACCGCACGGTCGGCGTCCCGGTGGAGGAGCGCGTCGTGGCGGATGTCGCCGGCGGAGCCGTGCACGCGATCCTCGTCACCTCGGGCAGCGTCGCGGAGCAGGTCCAGAAGCAGCTCGGCCCGGTGCCCGAGTCGATCCTCGTCGCCGCGATCGGCCCGCAGACCGCGAAGGACGCCCGCGCCTTCGGCCTGCGCGTCGACGTCGTCGCCGACGAGCGCTCGGCCTCCTCCCTCATCGACGCGGTCGCCGCCGTCGCCACGGAGCGCGCTCCCCGCTGAGCCGCCTCCCCGGCACGACGTCGGCCGGGAGGGGCGGGCCGTGCCCCACAGGCCAGGGACCCGCCTCTCGGCTGACATCGTGCGTCAGGAGCACCTCCACAGGGTGGGGCGTCCGCGCTCCCGGGAGGTGCTCGGCGGGGCGGGATTACGCTGGAGGACATGACTGCCATCCGCCCGCGCCGCCTCCGCACGACCCCCGCACTCCGCCGCCTCGTCCAGGAGACGCGCATCCACCCGGCGCAGCTGATCCTGCCCCTCTTCGTGGCCGAGGGGATCACCGAGGCCCGGCCGATCGGGTCGATGCCGGGGGTCATGCACCACTCGCTGGACAGCGTCCGCGGAGCGGTGACGGAGGCGGCCGAGGCGGGGATCGGCGGCGTGATGCTGTTCGGCGTGCCCACCACGCGCGACGCGGTCGGCTCCGGTGCGACCGACCCCGACGGCGTGCTCAACGCCGCGACGCGGGTCGTCGTGGGGGAGGTCGGCGACGCGCTGGTCGTGCAGACCGACCTGTGCCTGGACGAGTTCACCGACCACGGCCACTGCGGCGTCCTCGACGACCGCGGGCGCGTCGACAACGACGCCACGCTCCTCCGCTACGAGGAGATGGCGCTCGCCCAGGCCGAGGCCGGCTCCCACCTGCTCGGGCTCTCGGGGATGATGGACGGCCAGGTCGGAGCGATCCGCGCCGCTCTCGACGGTGCCGGGCACCTGGACACCGCGATCCTCGCGTACTCGGCGAAGTACGCCTCCAGCTTCTACGGTCCGTTCCGCGAGGCCGTACAGTCCACGCTCGAGGGCGATCGCCGCACCTACCAGCAGGACCCGGCGAACCGCCGCGAGGGCCTGCGCGAGGCGACCCTCGACCTCGCCGAGGGCGCCGACGTGGTGATGGTGAAGCCGGCCATGAGCTACCTCGACGTGCTCTCGGACGTCGCCTCCGTCTCGGACGTGCCGGTCTGGGCGTACCAGGTGTCGGGGGAGTACGCGATGATCGAGGCCGCCGCCGCGAACGGCTGGATCTCGCGCGAGCCCGCGATCCTGGAGTCGGTCACGGGGATCCTCCGCGCGGGGGCCGACGCGGTTCTCACGTACTGGGCCGTCGAGATCGCTCGCGACCTGCTGAAGTAGCCGCTCCTCCTCCCGGGAGCGAGCCTCGGCATCTCGTCAGAAAGCGCTCCTCCGGCGCGAGGGCGCCGGGCGGCGCGCGTACCCTGGAGGGGTGACCACCTCGGCGAACGACACCCTGTACGAGCGTGCCCGGCACGCGATCCCCGGAGGCGTCAACTCGCCCGTCAGAGCGTTCCGCTCGGTCGGCGGGACCCCGCGCTTCATGGTCTCGGCCGCCGGCCCGTACATCACGGACGCGGACGGGCGCGAGTACGTCGACCTCGTCTGCTCCTGGGGCCCTGCCGTCCTCGGGCACGCGCACCCCGAGGTCGTCGCGGCGGTGCAGGAGGCGGCCGCCCGCGGTCTCTCGTTCGGCGCGTCCACTCCCGCCGAGACCGACCTCGCCGAGCTGGTCGAGGCGCGGATCACGGCCGGGGGAGTCTCGCCGATCGAGAAGCTCCGCCTGGTCTCCACCGGCACCGAGGCGACGATGACGGCGATCCGCCTCGCCCGCGGCGTCACCGGCCGCGACCTGCTGATCAAGTTCTCCGGCCACTACCACGGCCACTCCGACGGGCTGCTCGCCGATGCCGGCTCCGGTCTCGCGACCCTCTCGCTGCCCGCCTCCGCCGGCGTCACGGCCGCGACCGCGGCCCAGACGATCGTGCTGCCGTACAACGACCTCGAGGCGGTGCGCACGGTCCTGGCCGAGCGCGGCGCCGACATCGCGGCGGTCATCACCGAGGCCGCGGCCGCCAACATGGGCGTCGTCGCTCCGGACGCGGGCTTCAACGCGGCCCTCGCCGAGCTCGTGCACGCGAACGGCTCGCTGCTGATCATGGACGAGGTGCTGACCGGCTTCCGCGTGAGCGCCGGCGGCTGGTGGGGGCTCGAGAACCGCGGCGCCGAGGCTCCGTACCGGGCCGACCTCTACACCTTCGGCAAGGTCATCGGCGGAGGGATGCCGGTCGCGGCTCTCGGCGGCCGTGCGGACGTCATGGATCATCTGGCGCCGCTCGGGCCGGTGTACCAGGCGGGCACCCTCTCCGGGAACCCGGTCGCGGTGGCCGCGGGCATCCGGACGCTGCAGCTGGCCGACGACGCGGTCTACGCCTCGCTGGACGCCACGGCGCTGACCCTCCAGCGCGAGGTGTCGGCGGCGCTGACGGCCGAGGGCGTCGCGCACACGGTGCAGACGGCCGGCAGCCTCTTCAGCTTCATGTTCACGGACCTGGGCCGGCCGGTGCGCGACTACGCCGAGGTCCAGGCGCAGGAGTCGTTCCGATACCCGGCGTTCTTCCACGCGATGCTCGACGCGGGCGTCTCGCTGCCGCCGTCGGTGTACGAGGCCTGGTTCGTCTCGGCCGCGCACGACGACGCGGCGATCGGGCGCATCGTGGACGCGCTGCCGGCGGCGGCGAAGGCCGCGGCGGCCGCTCGGGCGTAGGCTCCGGGGCCACCCGCGGATCAGGCGGGAGGCGCCCGCCGCACCGGAGCGGCGGACGTCCCGCGCGCCCGGCCGCCGGCGTGCGGCGACCGGGCAGGGGCCCTCAGCCCCGGCGCGAGACCGACCTCGGCAGCACGAACACCAGCGCGAAGGCGGCGACCGCCATCAGGGTGCTGAGGAGCATCGCGGGAGCCGCGGCGTCGAGGAAGCCCGAGGCGACCGTGTCCGGACCCGTGATGACGAGGCTCCCGAACAGCACGCTGCCGATGACCGCGATGCCCACGGCCGAGCCGATGCGCTGGATCGCCGAGATCACGCCGCTCGCCGCGCCCGCGTCCTGCGGGTCGACGGTCGAGACGATGAACTGCACGTTCGGGGCGATGAAGAAGCCGTTGCCGAGGCCCGCGATCAGCAGCGGCGGCAGGAGCTGCCAGTTGCTGATCGAGTCCGGGGTCGCGGTCAGCAGCACCAGCCAGACCCAGCCGAGCCCGACGGCGAGGAGCCCGCTGCCCATCACCAGGACGTTGCGCCCCAGGCGCGCGGTCATCCGGTTGCTCTGCGAGGAGCTGATGATGCTGCCGATCGCGAAGGGGATCGACACCAGTCCCGACTCGAGCGCGGTGTGGCCGAGGCCCGACTGCCAGAGCAGCGAGATGGTGAAGAAGATGCTCGTGAAGGCCGCGAAGTAGACCAGCGCGAGGATCACGCCTCCGGTGAAGGCCGGGTGGCGGAACAGCGACGGCGGCACCAGGGGAGCGCGGCCGCGGCGGACGTGGAGGACCTCCCAGGCGCCGAACGCGGCGAGGAGCAGGACTCCGCCGCCGATCGAGAGGAAGGTCCACAGTGGCCAGCCCTCGTCCTCGCCCTGGATGAGCGGGACGAGCAGGGCGACCAGGCCGCCGGAGACGAGCACGAGGCCGAGCCAGTCGACGCCTCCGCTCGGGGCGCGGTCGCCGGCCTCGAGGTCGCGACGGGCGGGGAGGAGGACCGCGGCGGCGATCAGGGTCGCGACGCCGATGGGCAGGTTCACCCAGAAGACCAGGCGCCAGCCGTTCTCGTCGCCGAAGGCCTGGATGATCAGGCCGCCGATGATCGGGCCGAGCGCCGACGAGACGCCGAGGACCGCACCCATCACCGCGAAGGCCTTGCCGCGCGAGGGACCGCGGAAGAGGAGCTGGATGTAGGCGTTGACCGCCGGGACGAAGACGCCGCCCGCCAGGCCCTGCACGATGCGGGCGATGACGAGCTGGGTGTCGTCCGCGGCCAGTCCGCACGCGAAGCTGGCGACGGTGAAGAGGGCGATGCCGCTGACGAAGACCCACTTGTGCCCGAAGCGGTCGCCGAGGCGGCCGGCGGGGATCAGGGCGAGGCCGAACGCGAGGGCGTAGCCGGAGATGATCCAGGAGAGCGTCGACTCGGAGGCGTCGAGCGTGGTGCGGATGGTGGGCAGCGCCACGTTCACGATGGTCGTGTCGAGCAGGGCGATGAACATGCCCGCGAGCAGGACGATCAGCGAGCGCCAGGCGCGCTTGTCGGGGGCGGGAGGGGCGCCGGTCGATCGGGCGGTCGACGTCTCGGTCATCGCAGGAGTGCCTTTCGAGCAGAGGGGGGAGGGGTGGTCCGTCAGACCTGTTCGAGGGACGCGACCGGATGTGAATGCTCGCAGGAGAAACCGGGTTTCCGCACGCCGGGATCTGTGGGGGCCTTCAGGCGGAGGGTTCGCCGCAGGCTCGCCTCGCGGGGTGTCAGCGGATGCGCGACTCCGCCAGACGGGCGCAGTCGATGCAGAGCTCGGCCGTGGGCCGGGCGGCGAGGCGGGCGGCCCCGATCGGGCGGCCGCACGAGGCGCAGTCCCCGTAGCCGCCGAAGCCGAGGCGGGCGCGAGCGGCGTCGAGCTCGCGCGCCGTGCGGGCGAGAGCGTCGCGGACTCCGGCCATCCGCGACCACTCGGCCGAGAGCGGCGTGCCCTCCGGGTCGTGCTCGTCATCGGCGGTGCCGTCGGCACGGTCGCGCAGGAGCTCGGCCAGCGAGGCCTCGAGCCGGGCCGCCTCGTCGCGCGTCTCGGCCTGCCGCTCGGCCAGCAGCGCGTCGAGGAGGCGCGCCTCGTCCGGATCCATCGGCATCCGACCATGCTGCCACCCACGCGAGCGGCGGGGCATCGTTGTGCGATCCGGCGCTGACCCGGCGGCGGGCGGCGGGGCAGACTAGAGGCATGCCCGTCGTGACCGTGCTCCCCGACCGCCTCGAACTCCGCCTCACCGCGGCCGAGCGACTGCTCGCGTTCCACCGCAGCGACGTCGTCGTCGACCGGTCGAGCATCCGCTCGGCGACGGTCACCGAGGACCCCTGGATCTGGGTCCGGGGCATCCGCGCGCCGGGCACCGCGGTGCCGCTCACGCTCGCAGCCGGCACGTGGAAGTTCCACGGCGGCAAGGACTTCCTGCTGATCAAGCGCACCGCCTCGGCCGTCGTGATCGACCTGGTCGACGAGGACTACTCCCGCCTGATCGTGAGCACCAAGCACGCTCCCGAGCTGATCGCGGCCCTCCAGCTGGGGACGACGACCGCGGCGATCCCCGTGATCGAGACCGACGACCTCGTGATCGTCCCCGAGGTCGCCGAGCAGGCGGAGCGGGCCCAGGCGGCCGCCGCGGAGAAGCGCGCGAAGAAGAAGGCGAAGGCCGCGGAGGCCGCGGCCGTGGCCGCGGAGGCGGCGGGTCCGGCGACGGTGGTCGAGGGCCGGGAGGCGGCGAGCGGCGGGACCGCGGCGACCGCGGCGGCCGCGGCTCCGGAGGCGGACGGCGCCGGGGAGGACGTCGCGGCTCCGACGGAGTCAGCAGCGGGGGCCGCTCCGAAGAGCCCGAAGGTGACGCCGAAGGCCGCTCCGAAGACGAATGCTCGGACCGCCGCGAGCACGTCGGCCGGGTCCGGGGGTCCCGCGCCCGTGGACGTCATCGGCTCCGAGCCGATCGACTCCGCAGCTCCGGTGAAGCCCGCCGAGCCGAAGCCCGCGGAGCCGAAGCCCGCGGGATCGAAGCCCGCCGAGCCCGCCCCCGCGAAGCCGGCTCCGGCCGCTAAGCCCGCGCCGAAGCCCCGGACGCCGGCGAAACCCCGCGCCGCGCGCCCCGACTCCTCCGTCGGTCACGCGTCGGCCGAGCCGAGCGGCGCCACCGAGGCCGCGGAGTAGCGCACCGCCGCACGAGCAGCAGCCACGCAGCGCCGGCCGAGGCGCCCCGTCCTCCACGCTCGAGGCGGGTGGACGCCCTCCGCCGACGCCGTGCCCTCAGGCGCGGACGTCCACCAGCGTCCGACCGTGCGAGCGGCCGGCGAGCACGTCCTCGGCCGCGTCGACCGCCCCGTCGAGCGGCACCGTCGTCGTCAGCTCGTCGAGCAGCTCCAGGTCGAGGTCGTGGGCGAGGCGGCGCCAGGCCTCCTCGCGGAGCTTGCGCGGCGCCTCCACCGAGTTGATGCCGGCCAGCGTCACTCCGCGCAGGATGAACGGCATCACGCTCACCGGCAGGTCCGGCCCCTGCGCGAGACCACACGCCGCCACGGTGCCGCCCCACCGCGTCTGCGCGAGGGCGTTCGCGAGCGTGTGCGAGCCGGCGGAGTCCACCGCTCCCGCCCAGCGCTCGGACTGCAGCGGCTTCCCGCCCTCCTGCAGCTCGGCGCGGTCGATGACGTCGGAGGCGCCGAGGCGCTGGAGCAGAGCGCCGTGCTCGCCGAGCCGGCCCGTCGAGGCGACGACCTCGTGGCCCAGGCGAGCCAGGAGCGCGACGGCGAGCGACCCCACGCCTCCCGAGGCCCCCGTCACCAGGACGGGACCGCTGCCCGGCCGCACGCCGTGCCGCTCGAGCGCCAGCACGGCCAGCATCGCCGTGAAGCCCGCGGTGCCGATCGCTCCAGCCCGTGCCGCCGAGATCGCGCCGGGCAGCCGGAGCAGCGACGCGGAGTCGACACGGGCCCGCTCGGCGAGCCCGCCGTCGTGGCGCTCGCCGAGGCCGGCGCCGTTGAGCACCACCCGGTCGCCGGAGTCGAAGCGCTCGCCCGCCTCGCCGTCCGCGTACTCCACGGTGCCGACCAGGTCGATGCCGGCGACGAGCGGGGTGCGGCGCACGATCCCGGGCCGCCCCGCCAGCGCCAGGGCGTCCTTGTAGTTGACGCTCGAGTACTCGACGGCGATCGACACGTCGCCGTGCGAGCGGTCGGGGTCGTCGCGCTCGAGGAGGCGGGCTCGGTTGGGGGTGTCGGTGTCGGAGTCGGAGTGCCGCTCGACGACGATGGCTCGGTACATGGGCCCACGCTACGCCCGCGGGCCCGCGGCCGGGCGGTCAGTTCAGGGGCCGGGTGCCCTCGGGGAGCGATCCGCCGGAGTAGAGGGCGGCGGCCGCGTCCTGGAGCGCCGTCAGGGCGACGCGCTGCGTCCACGGACCGTAGGAGACGCGGGCCAGCCCGAGCTCCTCGAAGCGGGCGGGGGACTGGGATCCGGGGACGCCGATGACGCTGACGCGCTGCCGCCCGAGGGTGGCGACCAGGGACTCCAGCTCGGCGTCCTGGAGCAGCCCGGGGACGAAGAAGCAGGTGGCGCCGGCGTCGAGGTAGGCGCGGCCGCGCTCGACGGCGTCGGCCAGGACCTCGCCGCGGTCGCGGTCGCCGGCGCGGAGGAACACGTCCGTGCGGGCGTTGAGCGCGAAGGGCACCGCCTCCTCCTCGGCCGCGGCGACGGCCTTCTCGACCGCTCGCAGCGCCTCCGGGAGCGGCTTCGCCTGGTCCTCGAGGTTCGCGCCCACGACGCCGATCCCGATCGCGCGCCGGACCGTCTCGCCCGCGTCGCCGTAGCCCGCCTCGAGGTCGGCCGAGACCGGGACCTCGACGGCGGCGACGATGCGCTCGATCATGCCCAGGTGCAGCTCCAGCGGGATCCGCTCGCCGTCCTCGTAGCCGAACGCCGCGGCGATGGAGTGGCTGGCGGTCGCGAGCGCCCGGGTGTCCGGGAGCGCGGCGATCGTGGTCGCGCTGATCACGTCCCAGACGTTCACCACCTGCAGCAGCTCGGGGGCGGTGTGGAGGTCGACGAGGGTGCGCCCGCGCGCTTCGATGCTCATGGCACGAGCGTAGGGCCCGCGTGCGCGGCGCAGGCCGCCGCATCGCAGTCGGCGCAGACCACGAGCTGGGCGCGGCAGGAGAGGTCGGTGCAGTTGCGCATCCGGCTGGTCGGCGCGGCGCACGAGGTGCAGCGGCCCAGCACCTCGGCGTCGGGGGAGAAGGAGACGGAGCCGCGGCCGTCGAAGACGTACAGGGCCCCCTTCCACAGACCGCGGTCGCGCCGCGCCTCGGCGTAGCGGACGACGCCTCCGTCGAGCTGGTACACCTCGCCGAAGCCGCGCGCCGTCATCAGGCTCGACAGCACCTCGCAGCGGATGCCGCCGGTGCAGTACGTGACCACGGGCCGGCCCTTGAGGTGGTCGTAGACGCCGGCGTCGAGCTGCTCGACGAACTCGCGGGTGCTGGAGACTCCCGGCACGATCGCCCCCTCGAACCGGCCGATCTCGGCTTCGAAGGCGTTGCGGCCGTCGAAGAGCACCACGTCGTCGCGCTCGGCGACCAGGGCGTCCAGCTGGTCCGGGTCGAGCCGCGGCGCCGTCCCGACCACCCCGTCGGCGTCGACCCGCAGCTCGTCGGGCGCGCCGAACGAGACGATCTCGTCGCGCACCTTCACCGAGAGACCGGGGAAGTCGAGGCTGCGGCCAGCGTCGTCGAGCCCGGAGCCGTCGCTCCACTTCACCTCGAGCCCGCGGAAGGCCGAGTGCTCGCGGGTGCGGCGGACGTAGCGCTTCAGGGCGTCCATCCCGCCGCCCAGCGTGCCGTTCACCCCGTGCTCCGAGATCAGCAGGCGCCCGCGCAGGCCCAGCGACTCGCAGAGCTCGCGCTGCCACAGCCGCACGGACTCGGGGTCGGCCAGCGGCACGAAGCGGTAGAACAGCAGGATCTTCGGCAGCACCGGCACATCCTACGAGGACGTCCGGACCTGGTCGCGGCGTGTGGCAGCATCGTCGGGTGCCCGACGCCTCCGCCCCCGTGCCGCACTCCCGCCTCGAGGACGTCTTCGGTCTCGTCACCGGTGCGTTCGTCGTGTCGCTCGGCCTCTACCTGCTGCGCGCGAGCCAGGCGGTCACGGGCGGCACCGCGGGTCTCGCGCTGCTGCTGGGGTACCCGCTCGACATCCCGTTCGGCGTCATCCTCGTCACGGTCAACGTGCCGTTCCTCGCCCTCTCCCTGTGGAAGAAGGGCTGGCGGTTCACGCTGCGGACCATGTTCTCGATCGTGCTGGTCTCGGTCCTGGCGGGGCTGCACCCGCTGGCGTTCGGCGAGCTGCGGATCGAGCCCGTCTACGGCGTCCTCACGGGCGACGTGCTCGCGGGGATCGGCCTCCTGATCCTCTTCCGGCACGGGTCGAGCCTGGGCGGATTCAGCATCGTCGCCCTGATCGCGCAGGAGCGGCTCGGCTGGCGGGCGGGCTACGTGATGATGGCGCTCGACGCGTGCGTGGTCGCGGCCGCGCTGCTGGTGGTGCCTCCGCTGAACGTGCTGATCTCGGCGGCGGGAGTGGTGGTGCTCAACCTGGTCCTGGCGTTCAACCACCGGCCCGGGCGCTATCTCGGGTCCTGACCCCCTCCGCAAGCCCTTCGGCGCGCACCGCCGGGTTCCTAGGCTGAGGGCGCGGGCCCCCGCCCGCCCTTCCCGAACGGAGAAACCGGATGTCCGACTGGACCTACGACCCCTACGCCCGCCTCGGCGAGGTGCCGACCTTCGCGCTCGAGAGCGACGACATCGCCGACGGTGCGCCCCTGTCCGCCCGCCACTACGGCGAGGGCTCTGGCGGCGAGGACGTCTCGCCGCACCTGCGCTGGTCGGGAGCCCCCGCCGAGACGAAGAGCTTCGCCGTGACGGTGTTCGACCCCGACGCGCCCACCGGCTCCGGCTTCTGGCACTGGGCCGTCTACAACCTCCCGGCCGACACCACGGAGCTCCCGACGGGAGCCGGAGCCGCCGGCTTCGAGCTGCTCCCGGCGGGCGCGCAGACGCTGCCCAACGAGATGCGGCTGCGCCAGTTCGTCGGAGCGGCGCCGCCGGACCGCGAGCACCGCTACTTCTTCGTGGTGCACGCCCTCGACGTCGAGTCGCTCGACCTCGACCCGGAGTCGACGCCGGCGATCCTCGGCTTCAACGCGCACTTCCACACCCTCGCGCGGGCGCAGATCGTCGCCACGGCGACGCCGGACGGCGCGAAGGGCTGACCCGCTCCGCGGGGAGCGCGCGCTACCCGAAGAGGGTGCGCGCCTCCTCGTAGCGGGCGTCCGGGACCGTCTTGAGGGTGCCGAGCGCCTCGGCGAAGTCCACGTGGTAGATGTCGGTGCCGCGCAGGGCGACCATGCGGCCCCAGTGCTCGGCGACGACGGAGTCGATGGCGGCCATGCCCAGGCGGGTCGCGAGGACGCGGTCGAACGCGGTGGGCGTGCCTCCGCGCTGGATGTGGCCGAGCGTCGTGGCGCGGGTCTCGATGCCGGTGCGCTCCTCGATGAGCGGGGCCAGCAGCTCGCCGATGCCGCCGAGGCGGGGCCGGCCGAAGGCGTCGAGGCCGCGCTCGGAGTGGGCGTCGTCCATCGTGTCGAGCGAGAAGCCCTCGGCGACCACGACGAGCGGTGCGCGCCCGCGGTCCTGCGCGCTCTGCACCCACTCGACGATCTGGTCGAGGGAGGTGCGCTTCTCCGGGATGAGGATGACGTGGGCGCCCGCGGCCATGCCGGAGTGCAGGGCGATCCAGCCGACGTGGCGGCCCATGACCTCGGCGACCATGCAGCGGCCGTGCGAGTCGCCGGTGGTGCGGAGGCGGTCCATCGCGTCGGTCGCGATGCCGACGGCGGTGTCGAAGCCGAAGGTGTAGTCGGTGGCGCCGAGGTCGTTGTCGATGGTCTTCGGGACGCCGACGATCTTGAGGCCCGCGTCCGTGAGGCGCTTGGCCGCGGCCAGGGTGCCCTCGCCGCCGATCGCGATGATCGAGTCGATGCCGTTGCGGTCCATCATCTCGGCGATCTTCTCGGGGCCGCCGTTCTCGCCCTCGAAGGGGTTCGTCCGGCTGGTGCCGATGATCGTGCCGCCCTGCTTGGCGATGCCCTGGATCTCGGGGCGGCCCAGCGGCAGGAGGTCGCCGTCGACCACTCCGCGCCAGCCGTTCCGGAAGCCCACGAACTCCTGGTCGTAGACCTTGATGCCCTTGTAGACGGCACCGCGGATGACGGCGTTGAGGCCGGGGCAGTCGCCACCGGAGGTCAGGATCCCGATCTTCACCCGCTCAGGTTAGAGGACCCGGTGAACGGATGTGCACGCGGACGACGACGGGCCCCTCCTCGCCGCCTCGAGGAAGGGCCCGTCGTCGTGCTCGGTGCTGGTGGGACTAGGTCGTGACGAGCTCGCCGTTGACGCCGCGGGGGAAGAATCCGCCGGTGCGCGTCCCGGCCGCGGGGTTCAGGTACACGATGTTGAGGACCTGGCCCGGGGTGCGGCTGAATGCGATGGAGCTGCCGTCGGTCGGGACGATGTTCGCCTCGCCGTTGACCTTGACGCCCTGGTCGAGGTCGGTCTTGCCGTCGAGGCTGTCGCGAGCGTCGGAGAGCTTGTTCGCCGAGTCGGACAGGTCGGCGGCGTAGATCGCCGAGCGGATCGCGCCCGCGTGGTACGCCTCCACCGCGAGGATGCCGGCGGCCGCGTCGAGGTAGGTCTTCGACTGGATGAGCGGGGCGGCGCCCTTGTAGGCGGTCACTCCCACGTCCTCGAAGACGAAGGCGCCGAGCAGGAAGTTCGACTCGCTCGCGAACGGGTCGAACGACTGACCGGCCTTGATCAGCCCCGCCGCAACGGCGGCGGAGTTGAAGCTGTCCTTCAGGTTGATCGCCGGGCGGGCCACCTTCGCGGTGCCCAGCGCGGCCCGCAGGAACTTCACGTGGGCCTTCTCGTCGTTCGCGACCTCGGTGGCGAAGCTCTTCAGCCACGGGGTCTTGAAGTCGACGGGGCGGCCGCCGATGACGCCGCCGGGCGTGCCCTTGCCGGTCACGTCCGAGCCGCCGAGGCCGGTGCCGTAGACGGCGCGGAGGTAGAACTCGGCCTCGAGGTACTCGAGGTTCAGGGCGAAGTTGAGGATCGAGGCGTCGCTGGGGCCGCTGGCAGCGACCTCCTCGGCGGAGGCGGTGGGCGCGGCGAGGGCCGCGGCTCCGATGCCGAGGCCGGCGACGCCGGTGGCCTCGAAGAAGCGGCGACGGTCGAGAGCGGTCTCAGAGCTCTTGACGATCGCGTTGCGGATGAAGGTCGTGTCGAACATGTGCGCATCTCCAGTGATAGGCGGGTGCCGGGCGGCTGGAGCGCCGCCGCGACAGCGCGAAGCTACGCCCGGGATCGACCTGCTGACCAGTGGAAACGGGCGATCGGATCCGCGCATGTGTTCACGCCGTCTGAACCAATCCGCCGGGCGTGTCGCTCCGAACACGTCGTGGATGGGGGTTCTGCGGAGGAGCGTCCGATCCGGTGTCGGAGCCGCCGGTTAGCATCACTGCGTGTCGATCCCCGTCCCCGCTCCCGAGCCCTCCTGGGCGACGGTCTACGCGCCGTCGGAGCCGGTGAGCCTCGCGCTCACCCTCCGCACGCTGCTGCGGGGCTCGGGCGACCCGACCATGCTCCTCGACGCGTCCGGCTTCTGGCGGGCGTTCCGCACGCCGCTCGGCCCGGGCACGCTGCATCTGCGGCAGGCGGCGGACGGCGCGGTCCACGCGCGCGCCTGGGGCAGGGGAGCGGAGTGGCTGATCGACGCGGTCCCCGAGCTCCTCGGCCACGGCGACGACTGGAGCGGGCTCGACCTGTCGGCCCACGCGCCGCTCGCCGAGGTGCTCCGCCGCTCGTCGGGCCTGCGCCTCACGCGCGCGAACCTGGTGTTCGAGATGCTCGCGCCGTCGGTCCTCGAGCAGAAGGTCACGAGCACGGAGGCGTGGCGCGCCTACCGGGTGCTGGTGCGCCTCCACGGGGAGCCCGCCCCGGGGCCGGTCGCTCTGCACGTGGCTCCGAGCGCGCAGCAGTGGCGGCGCGTGCCCTCGTGGGACTGGCACCGCGCGGGAGTGGATCCGCGGCGCTCGCGGACCGTCCTCACCGCCGCGCTCGTCGCCTCCGGCCTCGAGCGGACCCTCGCGCTCGGGCGGGGCGGCGACGAGGTCGCCCGCCGGCTGCAGTCGGTGCCGGGGATCGGGCCGTGGACGGCGTCCGAGGTGATGATGCGCGCCCACGGCGATCCGGACGCGGTCAGCGTGGGCGACTACCACCTGGCCGCGGCCGTCGGCTTCGCGCTCACGGGCCGGCTCGGGGTCGACGACGACGGCATGCTCGAGCTCCTCGAGCCGTGGCGCGGGCACCGGCAGCGGGTCATCCGGCTGATCGGCTGCAGCGGAGCGAGGAAGCCGCGGCACGGCCCGCGGATGACCATCCAGGACCACCGCCGGCACTGATCCGCTCCTCCACAGGGGCGGCTCGCGGGCGAGTCGGCGCGACCACCGCGTCACGCCGCGTCCGGGCGGCGGGTCGGGCTTAGCCTCGGAGGATGCAGCAGTCGACGACCCCAGGTGTGCCCGGCAGCGACCCGGAGCGCGGGCCCGACGACGCGGCCGTGCGGAGCGGGGTCGACGCGACGGTCGGTGGTCGGACGCCGGAGGGCGGCACGGGGTCGGACGACGAGGTCGAGGTAGGTGAGGCCCGCGACTCCGGGAGCGGGGCCGAGGTCGAGCCGGCGCCGGAGTCCGCATCCGAGGACGTGCCCGAGCCTCGGGACGCGCAGGAGTCCGACGCTGAGGACGAGGCCGTGCGCGAGTCCGAGATCCAGGACGAGGACGAGGTCGTGCGCGACGCTCAGGACGAGGTCGTGCGCGGGCCCGACGCCGCGTCGGAGTCGGAGCTCGCCGCGCCCGCCCCCGCCGAGCCCGAGGTCGACGACCGCCCGATGATCGAGCGCGTCGAGTCCCTGGTCCGCCGCTGGATCGCGCGCAGCGGCGAGTTCCCGGTCGAGCCCGCCGCCCAGCGGCTCGCGGGCGTGCTCCAGGACCCGAACGGACTCGACTTCACCGTCGGGTTCGTCGACGGCGTCGCCCGGCCCGAGGACCTCTCGGTCGCGGCCGAGAACCTCGCGGCGCTCACCGCGAAGACGCCCGACTTCCTCCCCTCCTACCTGCGCGCCGCGATCAGCACCGGCGGCGCCGTCGGCCCCGTGCTGCCCTGGGTGGTCGTGCCCGCGGCCCGCCGGGTCCTCCGCCGCCTCGTCGGGCACCTCGTGGTCGACGCCTCGGAGGCCCGTCTCGGCGCGGCCGTCGCCGCGCTGCGCGAGGGCGGCGACCGGCTCAACCTCAACCTCCTCGGCGAGGCCGTGCTCGGCGAGCGCGAGGCCCGCCGGCGCCTCGAGGGGACCCTCCGCCTGCTCGAGCGGCCGGACGTCGACTACGTCAGCGTCAAGGTCTCGAGCGTCGTCAGCCAGCTGTCGATGTGGGCCTTCGAGGAGGAGGTCGACCGCGTCGTGGAGCGACTCACCCCGCTCTACCAGGCCGCCGCGTCCGGAGCCGACCCTACCTTCATCAACCTCGACATGGAGGAGTACCGCGACCTCGACCTGACGGTCGCCGTGTTCCGACGCCTCCTCGAGCAGCCGGGCATGCTCGACCTCGAGGCGGGCATCGTCCTGCAGGCCTACCTGCCCGACTCCGTCCGCGTGCTCGACGAGCTGACCGAGTGGGCGCAGGAGCGCCGGGCCCGCGGCGGAGCCCCGATCAAGGTGCGCGTCGTGAAGGGCGCGAACCTCGCGATGGAGCGGGTCGACGCGGCCCTGCACGACTGGCCGCTCGCGACCGTCGGCAGCAAGGTGGAGGCCGACACGAACTACAAGCGCCTGCTCGACCGGGCGCTGCGGCCGGAGCGCGTCGACGCGGTGCGCGTGGGCGTCGCCGGGCACAACCTCTTCGACCTCGCCTGGGCGTGGCTCACGGCGACCGAGCGCGGGGTGACCGGCGCGGTCGAGATCGAGATGCTGCTCGGGATGGCGACCGGGCAGGCGCGCGCCGTCCGCGAGGACGTGGGACGCCTCCTCCTCTACACGCCCGTCGTGCACCCGCACGAGTTCGACGTGGCGATCTCGTACCTCATCCGCCGGCTCGAGGAGAACAGCAGCCCCGAGAACTTCCTCTCGGCCGCGTTCCGCCTCGACGACGAGGAGGTTCTGCAGCGGGAGCTCGGCCGCTTCCGCGCCTCGCTCGAGGCCCTCGACGACTCCGTCCCGCCGCCGAATCGCACGCAGGACCGCCTGCGGGAGTGGTCCTCCGGCTCCGGCCGCCGCCTCGTGCAGGAGCACGCCCGCGCCGGCGAGCGGGCGCAGGACCCGGCCGCCGCTGGCCTGACGCAGGCCGTCCTCGGCCTCAGCCGCGGCTCCGGCGCCGCCGCCGCGACCGCGGGCTTCCACAACGAGCCCGACACCGACCCCGCCCTCCCCGGCAACCGCCGCTGGGCGCGCCTCATCACCGAGCGCATCGCCGGCTCGACCATCGGAGCGGGCGCGGCCGACGCCGCGCGCGTGAGCACCGAGGCGGAGCTCCAGGAGGTGCTGCGCACGGTGTCCCGCCGCGCGGAGCGCTGGGGCGAGCGCCTGGGCTACGACCGAGCGGCCGTGCTCGACCGCGCCGGCCTCGTCCTCGCCGCGAACCGCGACCGCCTGATCGAGGTGATGGCCTCCGAGACCGGCAAGACGATCGCCGAGGCCGACCCCGAGGTCTCCGAGGCCATCGACTTCGCCCACTACTACGCCACCCGCGCCCGCGAGCTCGACGCCGTCACCGGGGCCACCTTCGTCCCCGCGCGGGTCACCGTCGTCGCTCCGCCGTGGAACTTCCCGGTCGCCATCCCGGCCGGATCGATCCTCGCGGCGCTCGCCGCCGGCTCCGGAGTCGTGGTGAAGCCGGCGCCCCAGGCCCGCCGCTCGGCGGCTGTGCTCGTCGAGGCGCTCTGGGACGCGGGCGTCCCGCAGGAGCTCCTCGCCCTGGTCGACCTCGACGAGGAGGAGCTGGGGCGGGCGCTGATCACCGACCCCCTCGTGGACCGCGTGCTGCTCACCGGCTCCTACGAGACCGCCCGCCGCTTCCGCTCCTGGCGGCCCGACCTCGCACTGCAGGCCGAGACCAGCGGCAAGAACGCGATCATCGTCACTCCCCACGCCGACTACGACCTCGCCGTCGCCGACATCGTCCGCAGCGCCTTCGGGCACGCCGGCCAGAAGTGCTCCGCCGCCTCCCTGGTGATCCTGGTCGGGTCGGTCGCCCGCTCCAAGCGCTTCCGCGCCCAGCTGGTCGACGCCGTCACGTCGCTCCGCGTCGGCCGGCCCGACGACCCGTCGGCGGTGATGGGGCCGCTCATCGAGGAGCCCACCGGCAAGCTCCTGCACGCGCTCACCACGCTGGGCGGAGGCGAGTCGTGGCTCGTCGAGCCGCAGCGCCTCGACGAGAGCGGCACGCTCTGGTCCCCCGGGATCCGCGAGGGCGTCACCGAGGACAGCTACGTCCACCTCACCGAGTTCTTCGGCCCGGTGCTCGGGATCATGCACGCGGCGACCCTCGAGGACGCCGTCCGGATGCAGAACGGCACCGAGTACGGGCTCACGGCCGGGCTCCACTCCCTGCACGCCGACGAGCTCGCCCTCTGGATCGACTCGGTCGAGGCGGGCAACCTCTACGTCAACCGTGGCATCACCGGAGCGATCGTCCGGCGCCAGCCCTTCGGCGGCTGGAAGCGCTCGTCCGTCGGCGGCGGCGCGAAGGCGGGCGGGCCCAACCACCTCATCGGCCTCGGCTCCTGGAAGCCCTCGCCCGCGCGCTCCTCCTCGACGCTGCACCTGCGCGGCCTCGACGACCGCGCGCGTCAGTTCATCGAGGCGGCCCAGTCCTCGCTCCGGTTCGAGCAGTTCGACCTGCTCCGCCGCTCCGCCCTCTCCGACCAGCTCGCCTGGGCGACCGAATTCGGCGTCGTCACCGACATCTCGAAGGTCGGCGTCGAGCGGAACCTGTTCCGCTACCTCCGCGTGCCGATCGCGCTGCGCCTGGCCGACGGCGGCGACCTCGGAGAGCTCCTCCGCGTCATCGCCGCGGGCCTGCTGACCCGCTCCCGGATGGACATCTCCACGTCCCTCCCGCTCCCGCCGCGGGTCCAGGAGATGCTCGGCGGCGACGAGCTCGCCGAGATGGCGGGCCTCGTCCCGCGCATCGTCGCTGAGACCGACGCCCAGTGGCTCGAGCGCGCCGCGGCCGGCCGCATCACGGCGCCGCGCATCCGCATCATCGGCGACATCGTCTCCGACCGCGTCGACGGCTATGCGGGCCCGCAGGCCCCCGGCAGCCCGACGCACGGACAGCAGGCCGTCGTCCGCCGATCGTCCGACTCGACCGGCTCCTTCACCGACGTCGTCGCCGGCATGACCCGCGGCAGCACGGGCACGCCGGTCCCGCTCACCCGCGCCGACGGATCCCGCGTCCCCCTCGCGACCGCCCTCGCCGAAGCCCTCGGCGGCGCCCTCGACACCGCCGTCTACGCCGACCCGGTCACCCCCGCCGGCCGCGTCGAACTGCTGCCCTTCCTCCGCGAGCAGGCGATCTCGATCACGAACCACCGCTTCGGCAACCCGATCGATCTGAGCGACGACGTGCTGTGAGTTGGATTCCACGCCCGTCCCTGACGGGCGTGGCGCGGTCGGCTTCTCGACGGGGTGCGTTCTGAGGGGCGGGGGCGTTCGGCTACAGCGATCCGTTGGTACGCGGATCGCTGGTTCGCCTCGGGGGCGGTGCTTGCGGGGATGGTGTGGATCGGGCGTGGCGCGGTCGGCTTCTCGACGGGGTGCGTTCTGAGGGGCGGGGGCGTTCGGCTGCAGCGATCCGTTGGTACGCGGATCGCTGGTTCGCCTCGGGGGCGGTGCTTGCGGGGATGGTGGGATCAGGCTGGCGCGGGTCGGCCTCCCGACGGAGCCCCGGGACGCGGCTCGACGAAGCGCGGAGGGACTTACTTGTCGCGGCAAGTAGTGGGTAGGGTGGGGGGATGAGTGCGCCCGAGACACGCTGGCTGACGCCCGATCAGCTCGACGCCTGGCTGCGCTTCATCGCGGTCGTGGAACTGCTGCCGGGCGCCCTCGACACGCAGCTGCAGCGCGACGCGGGGCTCACGCACTTCGAGTACCTGACGCTGGCGATGCTGTCCGAGGCGCCCGACCGCGCCCTCCGGATGACCACGCTCGCCGCCCGCACCAACGCGACCCTGCCCCGGCTCTCGCACGTGGTGACCCGCCTCGTCGCCCGCGGCTACCTCGAGCGCCGCCCCTGCGCCTCCGACGGCCGCGCCACGAACGCGGTGCTCACCGACGCCGGCCTCCAGAAGATCGTCGACACGGCGCCCGGTCACGTCGCGACCGTTCTGGCCGACGTCATCGATCCGCTCGACGCCGAGCAGATCCCGCAGCTGGCCGACATCATGTCGCGCATGCTCGCCCGGCTCGACCCCGAGGGCAGGATGACGGTCGACGCCGTGCGCTCCTCGCTCGGAGACCCCGACACCCGCTCCTGCTGAGCGCGCCGACCCTCACTCCCGGGGCGGACCGGCCTCGGCCGCGGCCGGATCGGTGTACAGGGACTCCCGGACGTGGCCGTCAGGGTCCTCGAGGCCGCGCGCCCGCATGGAGCCGAGGTCCTGCACCGCGACCGGCTCGGCGCCGCCGGAGGCCTACCCGTTCCCGAGCACCTCGCCGACCTCCTCCCGGCTGCCGACGCTCACCGCGAAGAGGCCCTGCACCCGGGAGCGCGCGTCGATGATCTCCTTCGATCTGGAGGTCGAGAAGGAGGGGTGCGGGAGGAGCATCGCGGACACGTGCTCGGAGGCGACGGAGCAGGCGGCGTCGTCGCTGAACAGCGGACTCAGGGCTGAACAGAGGATCCAGGGTCCGGCCGAGCGCCGGGGAGAACGCCCTCGAGCGCTCCGGATCCGTGAACGGGAGGTCGACGAGGATCGAGTCGACGGCCCTCCGCGTCAGTACAGCGATCGGCCGCGCGACACGCGGGAGTCCGTGCCATCATCGCCTCGTGCAGTTCACCACGACGCTCTTCCAGATCGGCAACAACACCGGCATCGAGGTGCCGCCCGAGGTCCTCGAGGCACTCGGCGGCGGCAAGCGTCCCGCCGTCGCGGTGACGGTGAACGGCTACCGCTTCACCAGCACGGTCGGAGCGATGGGCGGACGCGCGCTCATCCCGTTCTCGGCCGAGAAGCGCCGCGAGACGCAGCTCGCCGGCGGTGACGCGATCGACGTCGTGATCGAGCTCGACACCGCGCCGCGCGAGGTCGCCGTGCCGGAGGACCTGGCGTCCGCGCTGGCCTCGGCGGGCGCTGCGGAGCGCTTCGCCGCGCTCTCGCCGAGCGCGCGGAAGGCCCACGTCACGTCGGTCGAGGGCGCGAAGGCCGCCGAGACGAGGGCGCGCCGCGTCGCCTCGATCGTCGCGGCGCTCGTCGGCTGACGGGCGCGCCACGGTCCGTGACGCGACCTCCCCGCCGGATAGGCTGCCTCCGGCGCCCCACGGCGGAGCGCCCTGGAAGCGGAGTCGGGGGACTTGATGGGTGCGGTTCGGCGTTGGGTGTTCCCGATCGTGTGGATGGTCATCATCGGAGCGGCGAGCATCGCCCTGGTGAAGATCGCGTTCTTCCCGGACGGCGCGGCCGAGGCCGATCCGACGCAGCCGACCGGTGAGATCACCGAGCCGACCGTCACGGTCGCCCGCGGCACGGTCACCAACGACCTCACCCTCCAGGGCACCGTCGCCGCCGACCCCGCCGTGCCGCTGAAGGCGACGGCGGCCGGAACGGTCGACGACGTCTACGTGCAGCAGGGCGCGGCCGTCGCGTCGGGCGATCTCATCTACGACATCCGCGTCGAGACTCCGCGCGAGCCGGTCGAGACGACCGGCCCGGACGGCGCCGTCACCCTCACCCAGCAGGAGCCCTCCGTGCGCTTCGAGCGGGTCTACGCCGCGACCGGCGGCACCCTCAGCGCCCTCGGCGTCATCCACGACCAGGCCGTCACGGTCGGCGAGGTGACCGGACAGGTCGCGCCGCCGAGCTACGCCGTCACCGGCACGATCGACGCGCAGCAGCTCTACCGCATCCAGAACCGGCCGACGGAGGCGCAGGTCGCGATCACCGGCGGGCCCGCGGGCTTCACCTGCACCGACCTCACCATCAGCACCCCTCTCGCCGGAGCCGGCGAGGGCGGCACGACCGGCGGCGCGACGGACGGCGGCGGCGGTGGAACCTCCACCGGCGGCTCCGGCACGAGCTTCACCTGCCAGGTGCCGACGGAGGTCACCGTGTTCCCCGGGCTCGCCGCCTCGGTGACGCTCGCGGGAGGCAAGGCGGAGGACGTCCTCGTCGTGCCGACCACCGCGGTCGAGGGCACCGCCCAGTCCGGCGTCGTGTTCCGCCGGGCGGACGACGGCAGCACCGAGGAGGTCCCGGTGACGCTGGGACTCACCGACGGCAGCTCCGTCGAGATCACCGGCGGAGTGGAGGAGGGCGCCGAGCTCCTGCAGTTCGTGCCGGGCGCGGAGGAGGCGGCTCCCGACGTCCAGCTGGGCGGCGACTGCATCGCGCAGCCCGACGGCTCGGTCTTCTGCTCGTGACCATCCTCCGGCTCGAGGGGATCCGCAAGGTCGTCCCGCTGCCCGATGCACCGCCGCTGACGATCCTCGACGGCGTCGATCTCGAGGTGGGCGAGGGCGACCACGTCTCGGTCGTGGGGCGCAGCGGTTCCGGCAAGTCGACGCTGCTCAACATCCTCGGACTCATCGACGAGCCGACCGAGGGGCGGATGCTGCTCGAGGGTGCTCCCACCGAGACCCTGTCCTCGCGGGCCCGCGCGCGCATCCGCGGCGGCAGCATCGGCTTCATCTTCCAGCAGTTCAACCTGCTGGAGGGGCGGACCGCCCGCGAGAACGTGATGACGCCGCTGCTCTACGCGACCGGATCGGAGTTCTGGCGCCGCCGCGACCTCGCGGCCGAGATGCTGGAGCGCGTCGGCCTCGGGCACCGCGTGGACTCGATGCCCGGGCGCATGTCCGGCGGCGAGCAGCAGCGGATCGCGATCGCCCGCGCCCTGGTGCGCCGACCGCGGCTGATCCTCGCCGACGAGCCGACGGGCGCCCTCGACACCGACACCGGCGAGAGCGTGATGGGCCTGCTCGACGAGATCGCCCGCGAGTCCGGCTCCGCGCTGGTCACCATCACCCACGACCCGGCCATCGCGGCGCGGGCCGAGCGCCACTATCGGCTCGATCACGGCCGCCTGGGCTCGACCGCGGATGCGGGCCCCGTCGCCGAGGGGGTGGTCCTCTGATGCGCGCGCTCGTCGCGATCGCCGGCGCGATCGTCGAGGCGTGGACCGAGCTGCGGATCCACCGCGGACGCGTGCTGCTCTCGCTGATCGGAGTCGCGGTGGCCGTCGCCGCCCTGACCGCGGTCGTCGCCGCCGGCGGCATCGCCCGCCAGGCCAGCATCGAGCAGGCCGAGCGCTCCAGCGGGCGCCCGGCGAGCCTCTTCCTCTCCGCCTACCCCTCCGGCACCGGCACCGCCGAGGTGGATGCCGACGCACTCCAGGCCGCGTGGACCGGTGCGCTCGAGCGCTACTCCATCACCTACGCGAGCCGCTCGACCTACGGCAGCGCGCGCGTCCAGTTCGCCGACGGCGCCGTCGACGTCGCGGTGCAGGCGGTCGACCAGCCCTTCGCCGAGATGCACCGGCTGAAGATCGTGGACGGCTCCTGGTTCACCGCCCGCGACTCCCAGCGCCTCGCTCCCGCCCTCGTCGTCAACGAGCGCTTCTGGGAGCGGATCGGGAGCCCGGATCTGCGCACCCACCCGGTGGTCACCCTGCTCGGCTCCGAGCGCGACGTCACGGGCGTGGTGGTCGGCGTGACTCCCTCCTCGCAGTTCGAGACGGATCCGTCGATGATGATGCTCGCGGACGCCTACCCGGCGGTCGCCCGCGACGCCGACCCGCAGTACGGCGGGCAGGGCGTGCCGAACTACGAGATGTGGGTGCCGCTCGACCTGGCCGAGCCCCTCGCCGCGGCGGTGGAGCGCGACGTGGCCGGCGCCCTGGGATCCGACTTCGAGGTGTCGGTCGACCGGCAGGACTACCTGGTCTACGACTCCGACCCCTTCGGCGTGCTGACCTGGGTGATCGGCGGCGTGGCGGGCCTGGTGCTGGCGCTCGGCGCGCTCGGACTGCTCAACATCGCCCTGGTCACCGTCCGGCAGCGGATCCGCGAGATCGGCATCCGGCGCAGCTTCGGCGCCTCCTCCGGCCGCATCTTCTTCTCGATCATGATGGAGAGCGTCGTGGCGACCGTCGTCGCGGGAGTGGTCGGCGTGACGGTCGCGGTCATCCTCGTCACCAACCCGTGGACGGTGGCCTTCGTGCAGGACAACGGGATCGCCGACATCCCGCCTTTCCCGGCCGAGGCGGCGCTGCTCGGGCTCGGGGCGGCGACCCTCGTCGGCGCGCTCGCGGGCCTGGTGCCGGCGATCGTCGCCGTGCGGGTGAAGGTGATCGACGCGATCCGCTACTGAGGCCCGCCGAGGGTGACGACGAGCTCGTCGCCCTCGAGCACGGCGCGTGCGTCGGAGTAGTGCGCGATCCGGGGCAGCCCCCGGGTGCTCGCACTCTCGTGGCTCCCGACGACGATCACGCGCATGCCGGCGTCCAGACCCGCCCGGATGCCGGCCTCGGCGTCCTCGAACACCAGCGCGTCCTCGGGGGAGACGCCGAGCAGGGCCGCGGCGGCGAGGTAGCCGTCGGGAGCAGGCTTGCCGTTCGCGACGTCGTGCGCGGTGACGACGGTGTCGGGGGAGGGGACGCCCGCCGCAGCCAGACGTGCGGCCGCCAGCGCCGGGCTCGCGGACGTGACCAGGGCGACGCGCTCGCGGGGGAGTGAGGCGAGGAACGCCGTCGCGCCGGGGATCTCGACGGTGCCCTCGGTGTGCTCGAGCTCGTACGCGTCGAGCTCCGCGACGATCGCGTCGACGTCGCTGCCGGCCGGAGCGAAGCGGCGGACGCTGTCGGCGGCGCGGACACCGTGAACGGCGCCGAGCACCGCGTCGTGGTCGAGAGCGAAGCGCTCGGCGAAGGCGCCCCAGATGGTCTCCACGACGGCCGTCGAGTCGACGAGCGTCCCGTCCATGTCGAAGAGGGCGGCGCGGGCTCGGAGGAGGTGGGGCATGCGTCCATCCTGGCGGTCGGCGGCCTCCGGCGCCTGCCGGTGCGGACAGCGCTCGGACAGCGCGCGATCAGCCCGCCCTCAGGCCACGCATCGTGTCACGGCGCTACGGTGGTCCGAGATCGCGGGCAGACGCCCGGAGGGGAGTGGAGGACGCCATGACGGACGACAACGGAACCGGCACGGACCAGGGCGCGAGCACGGGCGGCGAGGCCTCCGGACCCCGCGCCGGGTGGTACCCGGACCCGGCGGGCTCGTCCCGTCAGCGCTGGTGGGACGGGACCGGCTGGACGGAGTCGCTCCGCGACGCGCCGGCGGCCACTCCCACCGCCCCGGCCGAGAGCGGATCGGCGCAGGCCGCCGCGACTCCCGTTCCGCCGACCGCACCGACTCCGCCCGCGCCGCCCGCCGAGCGTCCCGCCTACGGGGAGACGTCGAGCGGAGCGGCGACGAGCTACGGGCAGTCGGCCTCGGGTCGGTATCCGCAGCAGCCGTCGTCCGTCGACCCTCAGCAGGGGTACGGGCAGCAGGGCTACGGGCAGGGCTACGGCCAGCAGGGCGCCGGTCAGCAGCCGCAGCCGCAGCAGCCCTCCGGCCAGCAGGCTCCCCAGCAGTACGGCCAGCAGGGGTACGGCCAGCAGCCCTACGGCCAGCAGCGGCAGCAGCCCTACGGCCAGCAGCAGCCGCAGTACCCGGCCTACGCCGCGGCTCCCGGAGCACCCGTGCAGCAGCGCGACACGAGCATCGTCACGTCCACCCCGTGGATCTGGGTGGTGGTCCTCCTGCCGCTGCTCTCGGCGCTGTCGATCTTCCTCCTCCCGCCGAGCGCGATCGTCGACTCGTCGATGGCCTCGACCTACGGGCCGAGCTCCTCGATGGGGATGTCGACCGCCTACCTCGTCGGCCTCGGCGTGCTCCAGGTCGTCGGCTTCCTGATCTACGCGGCGGAGGTCGTCTTCGCCTTCCTCGACTGGCGCCAGCTGAAGCGAGCCGGCCTGCAGCGTCCGTTCCACTGGGCGTGGGCCTTCCTCGCCGCTCCCTACGTCTACGTGATCGGCCGCAGCGTGGTCGTGAAGCGCGTGACCGGCGGCGGACTCCTCCCGCTCTGGGTCTTCCTCGGCGTCGTGGTCGTGTCGTTCCTCATCGCGATCGGCTGGACGGTGTCGCTCTTCTCCCAGATGACGCAGGCCTTCGCTCCCGCGGGCTTCTGAACCCGTGCGCGCCGCCGATCTCGTCCTGACCGGCGGCGCCGTCTTCACCGCCGACGCCGTGCGCTCCCGAGCGCACGGCGTCGCTGTCGTCGGAGGGCGGATCGTCGCGGTCGGCGCCGACGCCTCCGACCTGATCGGGCCGCGCACCGAGGTGGTCGACCTCGAGGGCCGGATGCTCGTCCCCGGCTTCCAGGACGCCCACGTGCACCCGGTCTGGGGCGGCGCCGCGCTGCTGCGCTGCTGGCTCGGAGCGGGCGGGTCGCCCGCCGAGCACCTGGCGACGGTCGCCGAGTACGCGGCTCGGGAGAGCGGAGCGGAGTGGATCCTCGGCGGCGGCTGGAACCTGCCCGACTTCCCCGGAGGCACCCCGACCGCCCGCGAGCTCGACACGGTCGTCCCTGACCGGCCCGCCTTCCTCACCAACGCCGACGGGCACGGCGCCTGGGTCAACTCCGCCGCACTGCGCCTCGCGGGGATCGACCGCACGACGCCGGACCCCGCCGACGGCCGCATCGAGCGCCTGGCCGACGGCACCCCCTCCGGCACCCTGCACGAGGGGGCGATGGACGCGGTCCGCCGCCATCTCCCGCCCGCCAGCGCGGACGAGCTCCACCGCGCGCTGCTCCTCGGGCAGGAGACCCTGCACTCGTTCGGAGTGACGGCGTGGCAGGACGCGATCATCGGCTCCTACGGCGATGTGGGCGACCCCGGTCCGGTGTACCGCCGCGCGGCGCTGAGCGGCGAGCTGACCGGGCGCGTCCGCGGTGCGCTGTGGTGGGACCGGGGCCGCGGCGTCGAGCAGATCCCGGAGCTCGTCGAGCGGCGCGCGGCGCTCGCCGCCGACGGCTTCGCGCCGACGACCGTCAAGATCATGCAGGACGGGGTCGCCGAGAACTTCACGGCGGCGATGCTCGAGCCCTACCTCGACGGGCACGGCGGCCACGGTCACGGCGACGGCCTCTCGATGGTCGACCCGCGCCTCCTGAACGAGGCCGTGCCGCTCCTGGACGCGGCGGGGTTCCAGGTGCACTTCCACGCGATCGGCGATCGTGCCGTACGCGAGTGCCTGGACGCGGTCGAGCGGGCGATCGAGGCGAACGGGAGCCGCGGCAACCGCCACCACCTCGCCCACCTGCAGGTCGTGCATCCGGACGACCTGCCGCGCTTCCGTGCGCTCGACGTCGCGGCCAACCTGCAGATGCTGTGGGCCTCGCTGGAGCCGCAGATGGTGGAGCTGACGCTGCCGTTCCTCGGTGAGCGGCGCGGCTCGTGGCAGTACCCGTTCGGCGACCTGCTCCGCTCGGGCGCGGTGCTCGCGGCGGGGAGCGACTGGCCGGTGTCGACGCCCGACCCGCTCGCCGCGATCCACGTCGCGGTGAACCGGCTCTCGGCGCCGTCCGAGCGCGAGCCGGGGTGGAGCGAGGAGGTGTTCCTCCCGGAGCAGCGCCTCGACCTCGCCACCGCCCTCTCCGCCTCCACGGCGGGCTCGGCGTGGGTGAACGGCCTGGAGGGCGAGTCGGGCTCGATCGCCGTGGGACTCGCGGCGGACTTCGCCCTGCTGGACCGGGACCCCTTCGCCGGCGACCCCGGCGCGATCGGGGACACCCGGGTGCTGGGCACCTGGATCGGCGGCGAGCGCGTCCACACCGCAGCGGACGCGCCCGCCTGATCCGGGTCGTTCAGGAGGCGGCGCTCAGCAGGTGATCGCTCCGCCGATGATCCCCGCGAGCAGCCCGCCGGTCGCGGAGGCGATCGCGCCGGGACCGGAGATCGCGCCGATCACCCCGCCGGTCGCGGCACCGCTGACGCCGCTCCCGGCGACGCAGTGGCCCCACTAGGCGAGCTCCAGTCGCTGTTCAGGTGCAGGCCGCCCACCGCCGAGCGGGACGCCGAGTCCGGGGCGAAGTGGAAGGTGAGCGTGTCGGAGTCGTCGATCGACCAGTGGCCCGACACGGTGCGGCCGCGTCCGACGTCGATCCTCTCCGGGGGTGCGTCGGACGTCTCGGCGCCGTCCGTGAAGCCGACCCCGCCGCCCGCCGGCTCGACGATCCGCGTGCCGTCGGTGACATCGAAGGTCACCGTCGACGCCGATCCGCACCGTGCCTCGAGGTGCACCCGGCTGCTCGTCTCCTGCCTCGCCGGCTCGGCGCGCGCGGCCTGCGCTGTGAACAGCGGCACCGCCAGCAGAGCGGCCGCCGCCGCGACCAGTGCCGTGCTCGTCCTCTGTCGTTCCATCGTCGTTCCCTCCCTCGGATTCCGATCCAGGAGGGAGGGCTCAGCGCCGCCGGTCGACGAGGGCGAGGACGACGGACGCCACCGCTGCCGCGACGGCGGCGGTGACCACGACCTCCCGCGGATCCTCGGCGCCCACCGCGGTCGCGACGAGGTACCCGGCCAGGACGCCGACGAACAGAGCCGGCAGCATCAGCCGGATGCGCCGTCTCCGTCGTGCCGCCGTACCGGCCTGTTCCCTGTCGCTCATGCTCACCCTCCTGGATTCACCATACAGGTATGGAGTACCAGGCGGTCGCGACGCGCGTCGAGGAGGTGGCGCGATCCGTCAGGCCTCGCTGCGCTGGATGAGGCGGGAGAGGACGATCGCGGAGCGCGTGTGGTCGACGTTGGGTGCGATGCGGACCTTCTCGAGGGCGAGCTCGAGGCTGGGGATGTCACGCGAGCGGATGTGGACGATCGCGTCGGCGGAGCCGGTGACCGTACCCGCGTCGACGACCTCGGGGACCGCGGAGAGGATGCGGCGGAGCTCGTCCGGAGCGACGGTGCCGCGGCAGAAGAGCTCGACGTAGGCCTCGGTGGCCATGCCGTCGACCGCGGGGTCGACCTTGATCGTGAAGCCGCGGATCACGCCGTCGGCCACGAGGCGGTCGACGCGGCGCTTCACCGCGGAGGCGGAGAGCCCGACCACGCCGCCGATGTCGCCGTAGCCCGCGCGGGAGTTCTGGCGCAGCAGATCGAGGATCTTCCGATCGATGTTGTCCATGCTCCGAGGATAGGCGCGGCCGGAGCGGCGCCTGGACGGCGGCCGAGTGCCACTGGAGATTCGCGACGCCCGGCTATATAGTTGCTCTCGGTCAATAGTTGATCGCGGTCAACTAGAACCGCCGCCGTGCTGAAGAGGAGCCCATGTCACACCCCGAACACCGCGCCGCATCGCGCGGAACCACCGCGCCCCACGCCCCCGCCGGGCCGGACGGCGCCATGTCGCACCGCCAGGTGCTCGAATCGCTCAGCGGCCTGCTGCTGGGCATGTTCGTCTCGATCCTCGCGGGCACGGTCGTGTCGACCTCGCTGCCCCGGATCATCTCCGACCTCAAGGGCGACCAGAACGCCTACACCTGGGTCGTCACCGCGACCCTGCTCGCGACCACGGTCTCCACCCCGCTCTGGGGCAAGTTCGCCGACCTGTTCAACCGCAAGCTGCTGATCCAGCTCGCCCTCGGGCTGTTCGTCATCGGCTCCGCCCTGGCCGGCTTCTCGCAGGACACGAACATGCTGATCGTCTTCCGCGTGTTCCAGGGCCTGGGCGCCGGCGGACTCGCCGCGCTGAGCCAGATCATCATGGCCGACATCATCAGCCCCCGTGAGCGCGGCAAGTACGCCGGCCTCTTCGGCGGCGTGATGGCGATCGGCACCGTCGGCGGCCCGCTCCTGGGCGGCGTCGTGACCGACGCGTTCGGCTGGCGCTGGAACTTCTTCATCGCGATGCCCGTCGCGATCGTCGCGATCGTCCTCCTCCAGATGACCCTCCGCCTCCCCGCGCACCCGAAGCGCAAGGTGCGGATCGACTACCTCGGCGCCGTGCTCATCGCGGGCGGAGTCTCGCTCCTGCTGATCTGGGTCTCCCTCGCCGGCAAGAACTTCGACTGGGCCTCGTGGGAGACCGCGGTCATGGTCGGCGGTGCCGTCGTGCTGCTGATCGCCGCCGTGATCACCGAGCTCACCGTGGCCGAGCCGATCATCCCGATGGGGATGTTCAAGAACCGCACCTTCAGCCTCGCCGTCGTGGCGAGCATCTCGGTCGGCGTCTCGATGTTCGGCGTCGCCGTCTTCCTCGCGCAGTACATGCAGCTGGCCCGCGGAGCCACGCCGACCCAGTCGGGCCTGCTCACCATCCCGATGATGGCCGGCCTGCTGATCGCGTCGACGATCTTCGGCGGGATCATCTCCCGCACCGGCAAGTGGAAGGCGATCATGATCAGCGGCGGCGTGCTCGCCGTGATCGGAACCTCCCTCCTCAGCACCCTCCGCTACGACACGGACCTGGTCCTCGTCGGGATCTACATGGCCGTCCTCGGCGCCGGCCTGGGCATGCTGATGCAGAACCTCGTCCTGGTGGTGCAGAACTCGATCGAGGTGAAGAACCTCGGCGTCGCGACCAGCGCGGTCACGTTCTTCCGCAGCCTCGGCGGCACCGTCGGAGTCTCGGTCCTGGGCTCGATGCTCGGCACCGTGATCGCCGACCGCATCAAGACCGGCATCGCGGGTCTCGCGCCCGCCGACCAGGCTCTCGCCGCGCAGGCGCTGGGCAGCGGCACGATCCCGCAGCCGGCGACCCTGCCCGACGCCGTGCGCGTCGTGGTCGAGAGCGCCTACGGGATCGGCGTGGGTGACGTGTTCCTCTACAGCATCCCGCTCGCCGTGGTCACGCTGATCGCCGTCGTCCTCCTGCCGAACGTGAGCCTCGGCTCGAAGAACGCGGTGCAGCTCAAGGCGGAGCCGACCACTCCGCTGCAGGCCGCGGAGGACGCCCTCATCGCCGCCTCGGACGGCCAGGCGGCGCTCCGCCCCGTCGGCCAGGCCCGGCGGACGGACGACGCGACGCACGCCCGGGAGGGTCGCGAGGCCACTCCCGCCGGACACGGCCGCCACGCCGACGAGGAGCGGCAGGAGGAGCCGGTCGGGCACGCCCGGCACGCTGCTCCCACCGGCTCCGTCGACGTGATCGAGCGCTCCTGATGCCCGCCGCCGCGCCCTCGGCCGAGGCGCTGCACGAGGTCGAGGAGCAGATCACCGTGCTCGCCGTCCAGGTGCGCCTCGCCGTCCGGGACGCGGCGGCGTCGATCGACCCGGCGCTGCCGCCCTTCGGACTGCGGCTGCTGCGGATCCTCGAGCGCTGCGGTCCGGTTCACTCCGGCGCCGCGGCGGAGCGGCTCGGGGTCGACCGCAGCGCGATCAGCCGCCAGGCCCGCCAGCTCGCCGAGCTGGGCCTGGTCGAGATGACCTCCGATCCCGCCGACGGCCGAGCGCGGTTCCTCTCGCTCAGTTCGGCCGGATGCGAGCGGATGCGCGACCTCGGCGGCCGTCAGCGGCAGCGGATGCAGGAGGCGCTGAGCGCCTGGCCCGAGGAGGACCTGCGCGCGTTCGCGGGATATCTGGAGCGGCTGACTGCGGCGGAGTGAGCCGCGTGATCTGAACGAGTGGCGCGGACCGATGCGGTCCGCGCCACTTCTGCGTGCCGCCGGACGCGGCGCGGGCGCGCTGACCGCGCGCCGTCTCGCGCCACCCGGTGCCGACGCCGTCGTGGTCGTTCTACATTTCCTGAGATGTTCTCACTCAGGAGGCGATGACCCTGTTCTCTTTCGACCATGCAGCAGCGGCGGAGCTGGTCCGCGCCTCGGACGAGGCGGCGGAGGCGCTCGCCTCCCAGGAGCTGCTGAGGTCCGTCGCTGCCGAGTACGCACTGGGCGAGTTCCGCGGCGCGTACGCCGAGCTGTTCCGCCGGGTCCGCCTCTGCGACAGGGAGAACCGCGGTCGGCTGAGCGCCGAGCTGCACGAGCTCGCCGACACGGTGCGGCTCGTGGCGAGGAAGGCCGAGGAGGAGCGTCGGCGCCGGGAGGAGTACGCGGCCTGGGAGCGGCGGGCGGACGAGCGCGAGCAGCAGCGCCGCCTCGATCCGGTCGCGGCCCTCGCGGCGGGAGTCGACGAGGTCGTCGACCGGCCGCCGTCCGATCGGCCGGTCGTGCCTCCGCCGATCCGTGCGCTGTTCTCCCCCCGGTCGGTGCCCCGCACGTCCCCGGGCGTCCCCGCCGCGGGAGGCACGACCTCCGCCGACCCGGAGCGCCTCGACGTCTTCGTCTCGCAGACCCGGCAGTCGGACGAGGCGATGCGCTCCCGGCTCCAGGATCTGATGGCCGCCTGGGGAGCCTTCGGCAACCGCTGCTCGTGGGCGCCGGTCGAGTCCTTCTCGGTGCTCCGGGGCTTCCGCGAGCTGCTGTCGATCGGTGCGGCCGACGCGACCTGGGTCGAGCAGATCTCCCTGGCCTTCACCGCCGCGGGGGGAGCGGCGCTCTCCGTTCCGGTCCTCGACGCCGTCGGCACCCTGGCGCGGCCCCGGGGCGGCCGGAGCCTGCTCGACTCCCTCGCGGCGCTCTCGTCCGACGATCTCGCGACACTCCTGGCGGCGTCGCCCGACCTCGCGGCGCGCCTCGGGCGACTGGCTCCGACCCTCGTGAACGACTGGTGGCGGAGCCTCGACTCCACGGACGGCGCGCGCTTCTCGCCGCAGCAGGAGGCGCTGATCGCCGGTCTGCCCGGGGTGATCGGGAATCTGGAGGGGGTGCCCTACCGCGCCCGGGCGAGGGCGAACGAGAGGGCGCTGAGGGCGCGGATCGCGGCGCTGAGGAGCGAGGCGGCGGGCCTGCGCGGGAAGGCGGGCGACGGGGAGCGACTCGCGGCGGTGGAGTCGCAGCTGGTGGCGCTGAGGGACGTCCGGGCATCGCTGCGGCGCGGTCCCGGTCAGGACCCGCGCTTCCTCATCTCCCTGACCGCCGACGAGCCTCCGCTGGCCGCCGTCTCGATCGGCGATCCCGACACCGCCACGAACGTCACCTACGCCGTCCCCGGAATGGGACAGACGACGGAGAGCATGACCCGATGGACGAAGGCGTCGCAGAATCTGCAGTCGCTCCTCCCGCCCGGCAGCGCCGTCGTCTCCTGGATCGGCTACGAGACCCCGCCGATGGCGCGGCTCGGCGGGAACGGCATGGACGTCCTCACCTCGAACCAGGCGGTCGCCGGCGGCGCCGCACTCGCCTCGGCTGTCCAGGGGCTCTCCGCGGTCCGGGGCGACGACCTGCCGAAGCCGAACGTCGTCGCCCACTCCTACGGCAGCACCGTCATGGCCGTCGCCGCCTCGCGCTCGGACGTCGAGCTCGGGGTCGTCGTGACGCTGGGCTCGGCCGGCCTCCCGGACAGCGTCGACGAGGCGAGCGACCTGCACGCGGAATCCGTCTTCGCGGGGCAGGCGCGGGACAAGTACCTCGGCGAGACCGAGAGCGGCGACGAGGCCGCGTGGATGGGCCGCGCCTTCAGCTGGAACCACCACACGGATCCCGCTGACGAGGACTTCGGCGCGCGCGTCTTCGGTGTGGAGACCGGAGGCGACGCCGGGAGGATCGTGACGGATCACGCTGCGCTGAAGAGCGACGACGGCGATCTCGCGGGGTATCTCGACACGAACACCGAGTCCCTGCAGAACGCGGCGTGGGCCGTCTCCCGGCGACTCGACCTGCTGACCGAGAACCGGCCGCTCGGACCGACCGCCTTCCAGAAGGCGGTCGTGGGAGCCTCCCATGGCGGGTAGAGGCTCTCCTCAGCGGACGGGCGTCGCGCTGACCGTCGCCGCTCTGCTCGTGATGTCGATGACCGCTTGTGCAACGGAGAAGGAGGCGAGACCGGTGAGCACGATGAGTCCTCGGGAGGGTCGGGATCGGGTGGTGGAGTTCGTGCGGGACTCCGCGGGGCGGCTCGATGTGGAGGGGTGGTGGCCGCGGAGCGGCGCGGCCAGGCCCGATGTGTGCGGCCCCGGCGACCGGCTGAGCGGTGCGAGCTACAGCTACGCCTGGTGGGCCCCGGCGGGCACCGATGTCGAGGGGGATGCGCGGAAGGTCGCGGACTACTGGGAGTCTCTGGGGATGACGGTGAGAGTGACGGATTCGACTCCGCGCCCGACGGTCTACGGGCAGGGCGGACCGGTGCTGCGGGCGAGCTTCGTCACCGGCGCTGTCGAGGAGATGTACATGATCGGGGCGGAGATGCCGTGCGCGCCCGGCGATTTCGAATCACTCCTCCTCGAGGACGAGGCTCAGCGCGCGGCGGGCGCGGTCCTTCCGGGTGACGAAGGGGTCGTCCCGAAGCCGGATCCGTGGGACCTCCCACTCCAGTCCGATCCGTCGGGTTCCGGCTCGGAGGGATGAGCCGCCCCGTCCACCGCGTCCGGATCGGAGATGCCGACGTCGCTTCCGTTGCCGGGGGAGGGGTCGGCCTCAGCGCGGTGCGCCCACCAGCTGCGCGACGTGCACGACGAAGGCGCGGCGGCGGTCGCGCGTCTCCTCCCCGCCCCGGGAGGCGAAGGGGGTGAGGTGCCAGATCTCGCAGAGGCCGAGGAGGGCGATGAAGAGGTCGTCGGCGGACCAGCTCGCGTCGACGACGCCGGTGCGCTGCCACTCGAGGACCCGGGCCTCGGGGGCGGGGACCCCGCCGAGCTGCTCGCCGGCCTCCTCCCAGACGCCGGCTCCCTCCAAGCGCGCCCAGGTGAGCAGGCGCAGGAACTCCGGGTGCTCCCACACGTGGTCGAACATGCGGCCCGCGAGGTCGGGGAGGTCCGCCGCCTCGGCGAGGAGCGTCTCGTCGAGAGCGCCGAGCGCCTCGACGACGGTCGCGACGAACAGGCCGCGCTTGCCGCCGTAGTAGGCGTAGAGCCGCTCCTTGTTCAGACCCGCGGCCGCGGCCACGCGGTCGACCCGGGCGCCCGCGAAGCCGTGGGCGGCGAACTCGACGGAGGCGGCGCGGAGGATCCGCTCGCGTGCGGGCAGCGCCGCATCGGATGTCGGCTCCATGGTTCACCTCCGGGCGCTCGAACGATACACTCTTCTTCGCCCAACCAACTGGTTGGGGTGGTTCGGCCCCGATGACGCGGCTCGGATCCGGACCCGCCGGTCCCGCTCCGCTCCGTGTGAAAGGCCGCCATGCCCTCCCCGTCCGCTCCCTCCTCCGCCCGCCGCTGGTGGGTGCTCGTGATCCTCGCGCTCACGCAGCTCGTCGTCGTGCTCGACGGCACCATCGTCACGATCGCCCTCCCCGCCGCGCAGGCCGACCTCGGCCTCACCGACGTCGAGCGCCAGTGGGTCGTCACCGCCTACGCCCTCGCGTTCGGCGCGCTCCTGCTCCTGGGCGGCCGCATCGCCGACTACACCGGCCGCAAGCGCACCTACCTGATCGGGATGATCGGCTTCGGCGCCGCCTCCGCCTGGGGCGGCCTCGCCACCTCCGGCACCGAGCTGATCGCCGCCCGCGGGCTGCAGGGCGCCTTCGCCGCGCTGCTCGCCCCGGCCGCCCTGGCCCTCCTCACCGTCTCCTTCCCCTCCGGCCGCGAGCGGGGCACGGCCTTCGCCGTCTTCGGAGCGGTCGCCGGAGCGGGCGCCGCCGTCGGCCTCGTGCTGGGCGGGCTGCTCACCGAGTTCGCCGACTGGCGCTGGTGCCTCCTCGTCAACGTCCCCGTCGTCGTGGTCGGCGCGATCGCCGGCCAGCTGCTCGTCACCGAGAGCCGCGCGGAGGGGCGCAACCGCTTCGACGTCGCCGGGACGATCACCGTCGCGCTCGGGCTCGCGAGCGTCGTCTACGGCTTCACCCTCGCCGAGCAGGGCTGGCTCCGCGTCGACACCCTCGGCTTTCTCCTCGCCGGCGTGCTGCTGCTGGCCCTCTTCGTGCGGATCCAGGCCCGCTCGGACCACCCGTCGCTGCCGCTGCGCATCGTCGCCGACCGCGTCCGCGGCGGAGCCTTCCTGGTCCAGGCGATCGTCGGCAGCGTGATGATCGGCTCCACCCTCTACCTGACCCTGCACCTGCAGCTGGTCCTGGGCCTGCCGCCGCTCGAGGCGGGCCTGGCCAACCTGCCGATGACGGTGACGATCATGATCGTCGCGGGAGTCGCCGCCAAGCTGCTGCCGCGCACCGGCCCGCGCGTGCTGATGATCGTCGGCCCGCTGATCGCGGCGGCCGGGCTCCTCTACCTGAGCCGCATCACCTCCGACGGCGGCTACCTCCTCGAGGTGCTGCCCGCGCTGATCCTCCTGGGCGTCGGCATGGCGATGGTCTTCGTGCCGCTGCAGAACCTCGCGCTCACCGGAGTCGCGGCCCACGACGCCGGTGCCGCCGGAGCGACCGCCAACGCCGCCATGCAGATCGGCGGCTCGATCGGGCTGTCGATCTTCACGACCCTCTACGCGGGAGTCGCGGGCGAGCAGCAGTCGCCGGTCGCCTTCGTCGACGGCTACTCCGCGGTCTTCGTCGCGGCCGCGATCGGGCTGGTCGTCGCCTCCGTCGTCGCCGTCGCGATGATCCGGGTGAAGAAGGAGGAGTTCCTCGCCCAGGCTCCGAAGGAGGCCGTCGCTCACCTGGGCTGATCCCGGCATAGGCTCGGAAGCGCCATGCAGCCACTGACCGAGACCGAGATCCGCGAGTCCTTCGTCAACGCCTCCCGCAAGGAGGTCGCCGATCTCGCGCTGCCGAAGGACTTCGACGCGCTGGACTGGTCGGTCATCGACCATCTCGGCTGGCGGGACCGGAGGATGGGCCGCCGCGCCTACGTCGTCGTGCCGCTGGAGGAGCGCCTCGTCGGGGTCCTGCTCACCCAGGCGGACGCCCTGCCGCGCTCGCGGGCGCAGTGCTCGTGGTGCCGCGACGTGCAGCTCCCGAACGACGTCGTCTTCTTCGGGGCGCGGAAGGCCGGAGCGGCCGGGCGGGCGGGGGACTCGCTCGGCACGCTCGTCTGCTCCCGCTTCGAGTGCTCGGTGAACGTGCGGCGGCGCCCGTCGGTGGCCTACATCGGCTTCGACCTCGAGGCGGCGCGAGCGCAGCGGATCGCGACTCTGCGGGCGCGCACCGAGGGCTTCGCGCGCGAGGTGCTCGGCGAGGCGTGACCGCGGTCAGCGGCGCGTGGATGCGCGCACGTGCATCCGCTCGCCCTGGCGGCCGAAGAGGCTGAGGAACTCGACCTGCTGCTCGTCGGCGCGGCCGAACCAGTGCGGCACCCGGGTGTCGAACTCGGCGGCCTCGCCGGCCGGCAGCACCAGATCGTGCTCGCCGAGCCGCAGGCGGAGCCGCCCGCTCAGGACGTAGAGCCACTCGAAGCCCTCGTGCGCGCGCTGCTCCGCCGGCTCCGTCACCGGCCCGGCCGGGAGCGTGTGCTTGAACGCCTGGAGCGCGCCCGCGTCGCGGCTGAGCGGCTGGATGAGCATGCCGTTCCGGCGCACCGGCCGCCCGTGCACGCGGGGATCCTCCGGCGCGGCACCGACGAGCTCGTCGAGCGGCGCCCCGAGGGCGCGGGCGATCGGAAGGAGCAGCTCCAGCGTCGCGCGACGGCCTCCGCTCTCGAGGCGCGAGAGGGTGCTCGCCGAGATGCCGGTCTCGGCCGCGAGGGACGCGAGCGTGCGGTCGCGGCGGGTGCGCAGGCGCCGGAGCCGTGGTCCGACGGCGGCGACGAGGACGTCGCGGAGACTGCGGCCGAGGGCGGTGGCGGCGGCGAGGCCGGCGAAGGAGGCGCCGAGGATCAGGACG